>DATEZO010000204.1:0-7497 GCA_035255485.1 Burkholderiaceae bacterium | reverse complement strand
TTGCGCCGCTTCCCCTCACAGCCGAACTTTTCCCTGAAATGGTCCGTGACACGGCGCTCCGGTTTTTTGGCGGCGCAAACGAAAAAGCCGACCAGATGGTCGGCTTGTTTTCGTCACCCTTGTGCAGGGAAATTCTGGTGGATAGGTGGACTTGAACAGCTCGTTAAAACTAGCATGGATGAACGGTCTGCTGTTTTTGAAAATCAGAAATACCGTCACTGATACCGTCAAAAAGGTTTGCGGTCTGCCTCGGCCCTCGCGCCAATTAGTGCCGGTGCCGAGACTTCTCGCTGTCCAGAATAGCAGCCTCTCAACTTCCCCGGTAGCTTGCCTGACTAGTGCCGGCGTTGATACGAATGTCGAGTACGACCAGACGGGCTGATCGGCTACGCCGAGAAACAGGTGGCGGCATGGGAACAGGTCGGCGTTAGAGCCTGTTGGTCGGCAGAAGACATGCGAGCTAAAGCCTGCTCAGATTTTTCTTGAGGCGTTCCAGGATATCGGCCAGTGGAATTTGCCCCTTGAAGTAGAGCGCTGCGGTCTTCAGGTATTCGGCCTCAAACAAGGTCCGTGTTGCCGGATCCGATAATATAAACGCCTCATTGCTTGCAATGTCGAGGTTGTCGCCCGCACGGAAGCGTTGCATCTTGCGTTTCGCGTATTCCGGCGTGCCGATGAACTTCTGCACCGATGGATCATCAAGCAGGCAATAGACGTCGTAATAATGGCGCAGAAAATTGCGCGGGAATCCGCCATGCGCCTGCTGCAGCCGGAACTTGGTTGAGATTGTCTGCAGTTTTTCCACCAGCGTATAGGCGGGGCTGTAGCAGGGGATGTCGATGGCGCGATTGTCGATGGTCGCCACGTTGCTCGATGCCGCCGCATCCCAGGCCCAGGATGAAATCGTGCAAGGTACGTTCGGTGCCGTATCGTCAAAACCCAGTTCAAGCAGAATACCCGGCTTGACGCCCGCCAGGGATGCAAACCGTGTGGGATAAATCAGGCGAATGCCGGCACTGCGCAGCTTGGCGTCATCGAATTCGGTATCGCGCTGCACCGCCTCAATGCCTGGAATCCGGATGATCTCTGCGAGCCAGTCATAAAACCGGCCGCGCGATGCGACATGGGCCGGTTTGTCCTGGTTCTTGCCGGCTTTCACATCCAGTTCCGCCGGTGGTTCGATGCGGATGTCGATATCTTCCGAAAAGCGGTCGATGATGCGAAACCCCTTCGAAAGCGAAGTGCCGCCCTTGAGTTCGAAGTGCAAACGGGCCTCGTTGCCCATCGGCTGCTGCAATCCCCACAGGCAATGCATCAGCCAATAGTCCTTTTCAACCAGCACGGGTTCGATCGACAGCCTGTCGGCGACGACGCGCAGCAGGTCGGCGAAATCGTCGCGTTCATGCAGGAAGGGAATTTTCTTAGTCACGCAGCCAGTCTCGCGTGAGCTTGCGGGTTGCAACCGAACCGTAAGCGGCCAGGGCTTTTTTTAGGCGTTTCCGATCCATGTCGGCAAAACGGCTGCGCACCCGTCCCAGCAGAAGGTCCTTGTCTTCTGCCAGCATGTTCAGATTATTCAGCAGGTCGACCAGCAGAAATTCCGGCGTCACAGTGCGCGGGAATTTCGGTTTGCTGCGAAATTCATAGGATCGGTTGCCCAAACGAAATCTGCCGTGCCGCTTGTGGTTGTACACCCACGTCGTGTTGTAGAGCTGGGTTGTGCCAACGCCCAGGGAGTTGTAGGCATTCGGGCTGAAGATCAGAAAATCGGAATCACGCAGGAAGGCGCCAACCACTTCATCATCGTCGGGGGGGAGGGCACCAAAGGTGGATTGCCTGGGAGCGTAATACAGCCCTTGCGCCAGCTTTTGCAGGAATCCGCCCCCCACCAGTTGCTGAAGATCGCGGTCAACACTGCGTGACCACGCGCTCAGATCTTCACGCCGGTATACACGCCCGGCACGCAGACGGCTGACCAACTCGGCGTGGGGCTTAGATTGCAGATTGGAATGGGCTGCCGCAGTCATGCAGAGAATGAAATGTCGTTGAAATTTCATGCATTATAGCGCGATCTTGTCGTACTTTTACAGGTTGGAACGGGGTACGGCGGGAGTTTCAGAGGAGGCCCATGGGCAGGGCGTGAGGTCCGCATGTTAGTATTTTCTTCAGTGTAATTTCCCGTCCGAAAGTTGACGCCACCCTATTTCTCATCCGCCATTCTTGCTTGGCGTCACGCAAAGGATTCAGCAATGAACAGTCAAGGACCGAAAGGTGAAATTCTGCCCCAGGGGCTTTATGAGCGGCTTGTCTATGCTGATGAAGCGGTTCAGTTGAATACTTTGGTTGAGACACGTCAGGCGCTTATCGATGCGCCATCGGAAGTGCAGCGCCGCGAGCATTTGATTCATGAAGTCGCCTCCCGCTTACCCGAACTTCTCGATGAGGTTGCAACTGCGTCCGAAGGCAAAGCCGAGCAAGCGCGAGCCGAGTTAAAGTTGATCGCTCACTTGTTGCGTGAAGCGCGGCTACAAACCAAGGGGGCATCCGCTCCACGTATACCTGCAGAGCCGCTGCGAGTGTTGAGAGCAGTACATCCGCCGAATGCACCGCCGGTACTGCCTTTGACTGGACTGAGGCGCCCGTGGATATTCACCTCTGCACGCACTGATCCCTCTCTGTTAAGTGAGCTGCGCGCGGAGCTGGCAACAGTAGATCGTGTCGACATTCTGGTCAGCTTCATCACCTGGAGTGGTGTGCGCAAATTGATGGATGTGCTTAAGCAGGTCACAGCGCTTGATGCACAAGGATCGCCTCGTACTTGCTTTCGCATCCTGACGACGACCTATATTGGCGCGACCGAGGCGCGCGCGGTGAACGCCCTTGCCGAACTGCCGGGTGTGGACCTGCGTATATCACTGGATGGGCGACGCAGTCGTCTCCATGCTAAAGCCTGGATATTCCATCGGGATACAGGATTTGGAACTGCCTTTGTGGGTAGCGCCAATTTGTCGGAATCCGCCTTGATCGGTGGAATCGAATGGACGGTCAAGATTACGCAGGCAGCGGATGCCGACCTGTTTTCGGCTGCGGGCGCACATTTCGAGACGCTGTGGAACGACCCTGAGTTCCAGTCTTACGATCCGGGCAATGAGCTGCAACGTCAATCCCTTGAAAACGCATTGCGCGAACAAAGACGCGACCCACGAGCAAGAAGACAAGGCGAAGGTGAGCCGATTGCGATCCATACGTGGTTTGAGCTTCGTCCGAAAGCGTATCAGCTTGAGATGCTTGAACGTCTTGCCACTGAACGTCGTCATGGACGCCGTCGCAATCTGCTGGTGGCTGCCACGGGTACAGGCAAGACTGTCGTGGCGGCATTTGATTATCAGCGTCTTGCCCGTGAAGAAGGTAGTCCACCACGTTTGCTGTTCATTGCGCATCGCATACAGATTTTGAAGCAAGCGCTCGCAACATTTCGGCAAGTGCTACGCGACCCCAGTTTTGGGGAGCTGCTCGATGGTCAAAATGAGCCCACGCAATACCAGCACTTGTTTGCAACAATCAACACCGTGCATGGTCGCAAGCTGGTGGCAGATTTGGGGGCGGACCACTGGCGCGTCGTGATTATCGATGAGGCGCATCACATACCAGCAAATTCGTTTGACCAGTTTGTGCGAGGGATTCGCCCCCATCTTTTGCTTGGGTTGACGGCGACACCAGAGCGTGCGGATGGGAGAAGCCTCAATGAGTATTTCGATACCAGGCCTGACGGCTCCCCTGCCGTGTCGCTCCGGTTGTGGGATGCGCTCGATCAGCAGCTGGTTGCGCCATTTGAGTACTACGCTACCGCCGACGACACGGATTTGTCACAGATAAGATGGAATCGTGCGGAGGAAACCGCACAACTCGATGTCCTTATATCAAGCAATGATGTCCGTAGTCGAACGATCGTCAATGCGTTACAACAGTATGTCTCGGATTTGGCGCGACTGAAAGGCATCGCATTTTGTGTCAGCGTCCGGCATGCCAAATACATGGCGAACTGGTTTGAAACCTCCGGTCTGCCGGCGCGAAGTCTTACGGGCAGTAATACGAGCGAGGAGCGTGAAAGCGCAATACGCGGTTTGCGTTCCGGCGAGATCAAACTGATTTGTACCTGCGATCTGTTCAATGAAGGCGTTGATATTCCCGAGGTCAATACATTGCTGCTTTTGCGCCCCACGCAAAGCCCGGTTATTTTTCAACAGCAAATCGGTCGTGGCTTGCGACTTTCGGATGGCAAGGATAGTTGCCTTGTACTCGATTTTGTCGGGCAATATAGTGAAGAATTCCGCTTCGATACGTTGCTAAGAACAATTACAGGCTTATCACGATCTCAGCTGAAAGACTCCGTTGAAAATGGCTTCGGGCTTTTGCCAACTGGTTGCCATATACAGTTTGATCGCGTGGCCCGCGAGCGAGTACTTTCAAGCTTACGCGCGGCACTCAATTTGAATGCTGTTCGTCTACGTAAAGAGATTGCTTCGTGGGCGGCTCTGCGCGCCGGCCGGCCGCTTCGATTGAAAGAATTCTTGCGCGAGAATCAATTGGATATTGCTGACGTTTACGCGAATCGACGTTCGTGGTCAAGCTATAAGCGTGATGTTGGCTTGTCGGTGCCGGCGGCTGGCCCGCGTGAAGAAGAACTTTCCCGCAGTCTGGGGCGGGTGTTGCATGTCAACGATCCGGATGCTCTCAGCGCATGGACTACCGTCCTCACCACCGGCGAGATCGATTCGTCTCGTGTACAGATGCTCGCGTACCAGTTGCTCGATAAGCGAGAGGATCTCATTGACCCCACTGGTTTTGTGCAGTTGATGGATGCGCATCCTGCCTTGCGCGATGAGCTAATCGAGATGATTGATTGGCTTGAAGACGAAACGTCGATCAGTTCCCATCCATTGCCTGACGCCCCCTCCAGTTGGCCGCTTACTCTCCATGCAAGATACGGACGACGAGAGATACAGGCGGCCGTCGGACACCTGACGCCTTCTAGCCGACCTATGTTTAATGAGGGATGCCTGCTCCTTATGGATCAGAAAATCGAATTGATGTTTGTCACTTTAGATAAGCGAGAAGGATTTTCTGAGCGCGTGCAGTACCATGACTACGCTATCAGCCCTGAGCGTTTTCATTGGCAAACCCAAAATCGAGCAGGCTTGGATAACGCGACTGGCCGCCGCTATCTTGATAGTCGAGAAAACGGTTGGCGCTTTCAATTGTTTGTTCGTGAGGATCAGGACAGCGCTTACGTCGCTCTGGGGCCGGTTGTGCTTATGCACTATGAAGGGGATCGACCTATTTCCATTACATGGCAGTTGAAGCAACCAATGCCAATAGAAATTTTCCGACGGTTTAGTGTGCTTCGCGGTGGATAAATTACATTGCTAGTGCACCCTCTGGCGGAGCAGTCGACCACGGATGTCGCCATGGATGTCACCGCGGATGTCGTAGCCCCGCTGCAGGTAGTGCAGGGTGATATGCACAGATCTGCCCTGCAGGCGGCGATGGGACTCAGGAATGCAGAGCCTTTTCGCAAGGCATACCTGGCGTCGGCCATTGAAGCGGACTACCTGGAAATGACCCTGCCGGACACGCCTCGCAGTACCAGGCAGCGTTATCGCCTGACCCCTCGGCCTGCAACGACAGAGTGAGCGCAAAGGCAAGCGCACCAGATAAATGTCTAAATGATGGTCAACGTGATGTCTAAAAACACCTGGCCCGGCGCAGCTGCGCGCCGGGACTGGCCTTGCAGGGACGAGGGCTTACCTCTGGTTCTGCGGTGCCATGCGGATCGCGCTGAAAACGTAAGGGATGACGTCGCAGGTACGTCACGGACTGCACGGTAAAAATGGCCGCATTTCCCGGAAAACATGCCCGCCGGAAGTGCCGGCGCGGCCGATGGCAGGGGAGTTTTTCGTTGCCCACCAACATGGACATTGCCGCATGCGAGTTCGAGCACGATCGCGGTCTGGCTGCTTGCGCGCTTGTCGGCGGCAAAAGTTGTGGAAGACGAATGAGAAAATGGCAAGGATGAAAATCACGCCGCCTGATGTCTGCATAGCCTGGGACTACACGTTCAGCCCGCGCCCATGCCGGGTAGACGAATTCGGTCGAGCTATTAATTGCTTAACCCTAAATGCTCGCCCCTTCAATCGGGGTACTACGATTTCCCACTGTTCGCACTTGACGGACTCCCGGTAGGCTGGATCCGTATCTTCGGCATATCGAATGATAATGCTTACCGTTTGACATTCTTCTGAGGTAACCTCAAGTCTGAAAGACTTGGACGTACGTCCAAGGAGCTCACCGGAAAGACTGCGAATTACGTAGCGGTCGCCCTCCAGCGTAAAACTTAGCCTGTCTCCGGGCTCAATGCGGCGGATAGCTTCGTGAATATCGGCTCGAAGCGACTGGCGGCCGGGAAATCCGATATCGATATCCTTCAAACTCAATGTCTGGTATTGGACATCGAGATGCGGGTCTTGTCTGCCGCTGAAAGTTTTGGCTAATGCGAAGCCCCCCAATGAGCCCGTAAAGACGTTTCCTGGGCCGAATTCACAGAGAGTCAGGGTTTCCTGGGCACGGGTCATCCCCACATAATAGAGGCGTCTCGCTTCATCCCGTTGGTCCTGCCGCATGCTCCAATCTCCGTCCAGCAGGGCGACATGGCGGAATTCCAGCCCTTTCGCGGAATGCACGGTTCCGAGGAATAGACCCCGCCTCGGCTGTTGTCGCATTTCTCGCGCGTAGTCGTACAGCCAGTCAATCAATGTTCCTGGTGCAATTTGGCAATCGCCGTATTCCCCGGTGAGTTGCTCGAACGCAGTACGGAAAAATGACTGCCAGAGAGGATCGGGGGCCTGCTGTTGGGCTGCTTCAAGCGTAGTGGTCAAGTCCAGTGCCGGTACTTGCAGCGTGCGGAGATGAGCGATGAAGCGAATGAAAGGACGCTGGCGAGTCAGGGGAAGACAGTTGTGCTTATCCGCTGCGAGAAAATAGGGGACGCCGTGGTGCTCGCACCATGCCTGCACCGGCCACAGGTAGCGGTGGCTGCGGACGAGGATTGCGCAGCCGTGCCAGTCGCTCCGTTCTTCCAGTGCGAGCAGACGCTGCAATTCGCTTAGCACGGCCTGCGCCTGCAGGTTGCCGCTTTCCCGGTCGGAAGTAGGGAGTCGGAGCAGCAGCACGGCGCCTTCACGTTCCGGGTCCTCGGCTTGCCAACGGCCGCCGGCGGGAAGCTGGCTTCGTTGCTTGTCGATTCTGATGGGATGTTCGGCCTTGAGGCGCCCGGTGTTCTGCTCGATCAGCTGATTAGAGGCGCTGATGATGGCACGGCTGGAGCGGTAGTTTTCCACGAGATAGCTAATCTCGGCCGCGTACTCGTTCCTAAAGCGCTCGATGTGACGATTGCTGCCACCTCGCCACTCGTAGATGTTCTGGTCGTCGTCACCTACC
>DATEZO010000203.1:0-5714 GCA_035255485.1 Burkholderiaceae bacterium | reverse complement strand
GCAAAAACTGGGCGCCGGTCCGTACAAGGGTATTTTTTCAGTGATCGCCTTGCTGGGCCTGGTGCTGGTGATCATGGGCAAAGCCGGCGCGCCTGTCATCTCTGTGTGGCAGCCGCCGCCATGGGGCCGACATGTGGCGCTAGCCCTGATGCCGGTATCCTGCATTCTTCTGGCTGCCGCCTACATGCCGACCAACCTGAAGCGGCTGACGCCTCACCCGATGTTATGGGGCGTGACGCTGTGGGCTGCGGTGCATTTGCTGGCCAATGGCGACCTTGCTTCGACAGTGCTGTTTGGCGGATTCGGTTTGTTTGCCCTTTGTGCCATGTGGTCGGCCAACCTGCGCGGTGCGACAGTATCGACTACCCGCCATGCGGCCGGCAAGGACGCGCTGGTGATTGGCGTCGGGTTGCTGGCTTACCTTATCCTGCTGTTTGCGCATCGTTACCTGTTTGGTGTGTCGCCAATGGCGTGACGCCTGGATGGATCAGGAACGCACGGACGCCAGAGCCCCTATGTGCTGGTGAGGTCCGATTCAAGCCCGGCGCGCATCCGCCCAAGCGCCAGCGGATCAAATTGCTGCTTGCCATATATTAAGATCTGTCTTACCATTTAACCGGGACTACATATCTTGGGAAATGGCATGCAGAAAATTGAATCGAGTGCGGCGATCTGCGCCACGCAAATCCGGCGAACCGTTTCCCAGCTCCATCGAAAATTGCGCCCGGGTTTGCAGCCCGACGGCATCAGCCTGGCCAAGTTGAGCGTCATTGGCCAGGTCAATCGCATTGGCCGGATCACGCCTACGGAACTGGCTGTGCTTGAGGGTGTGAAGATTCAGACGCTTACGCGCTTGCTAGCCGAATTGGAAGCGGATGGATGGCTTAGCCGCGTACCGCATGAGTCCGACGGCCGCCAGTCCTTGCTGGCCATGACTTCCCAGGGCAAAAAACGCCTGGAAAAGGCGGCCCAGGCCAGCGATGCGTCGCTCGCCAAGGTTATCGAAACCAACCTCACCGTCGACGAAAGAGCGTTGCTACTGCGCGCCTGCTCCTTGCTTGATGGCCTGCACGACGCCCTGGCCGGCAAACAGGTTTCGCCTGTGGCAGCAGAAAAAGCCAGGCAATCTCCCAATAAAAAATCCACTTGAATGCCAGGAGGACCCTATGGAGTTTTTCACGGAAGATCAATTTACTTCCCTCGCAAATCCGGGAGTGGTGTCAACGCAACTCCTGTCGCCTCACAATTCAACGACAAGACGGATCACCATCACCAGGGTATCCGTTGAACCTGGCGCAATCCAGCCGCCGCACATCCATGCCTCGTCGGAACAGGTGTGGATTGTGCTGGAAGGCAAAGGGACTCTATTGCTGTCCGAAAAAGGCCGAAAGCCAATAAAGGCAGGCGAAATCGTTCGATTTGAAGATGGCAACCTGCATGGGTTCAAGAACACCGGAACAACGGTGTTCGTTTACATGTCCGTAACCTCGCCGCCCATTGATTTTTCATATGCATACCAGGACGCGACCGATAGCTCCGATGCGGCCCAGGCACAACCGCATGCGGCGCAACCATGAAGCCCGTTTCATTGGCGCAGCGGTTTCTCCTTGATCCGGAGAATCGGCAGCATGGCCTGCAAATTGTCTCCGCCATTGCCGTGACCTACCTGGTCTCTTTGGCAGTGGGGTTGCCGGAGAATTTCTGGGCGGTGATGAGCGCACTGATCGTCATGCGGCCGAACATGTCTTCGACCCTGGATGCCGGCTGGGACCGGGTGCGCAGCACCTTGCTGGGCGCCTTGTGCGGATTGCTCGGCGTGGGCCTGGCACAGTTCGGGGTCGCCGCCCTGGTCGTGACGCTGGGCGTGGTTTCCCTGCTGGCCTATGTCAGCGCCGCAGTGCCTGCCTTGCGCGGTGCGCCAGTGGCTGCGCTGATCGTCCTTTCTTCCAGCGGCCTGGCCGGTCACCCGGCGCTGCAGGTGGCATTGCTGCGCGTGGTCCAGATCGTCATTGGGGTCGGTGTGGCCATGACCATTTCGAGCGTGGCATCCCGGTACCGGGCCGCTGATCGGCTCACTGGCGGTTGCGCAAAGATACTGCGCGGCGCAGCCGCACGCCTGGCACGCGCACAAACCACGCCAACCGAGGCGCAAGCGCAAGCCAACGGCGAGAGGGTGCGCAAAGCACTGGAACGACTGTCTGCCCTAGCCGCCAGCGCAGACAAGGCATCGCGTTTTTCCTGGCGGGCAGCCGCGCGCTCCAACGAGCAGTACTTCCGCCGCATTGCCGCATTGACGGGCAGGATATTGCAAGACGTGGCGATGCTAAACCGGATCATGCCGGTTGACCCAAAAGATCGGGGCGAAGGAATCTGGCGGGAAGTTGCCGCCGTCGCTGGCGCTGCGCTCTCCAACATCGCTAATGTGGTGGAAGGCCAGGCCGAGGCCGATCTGGCAAGGCTGCGTCAAATGGCGGGACGCCCGCTGGCGGCCGCCAGGGAGGGCCATGGCCAACAGGCGACAATGTCAAGCGCCCTGGTCGCCGCGCCTCTGCATCTGCTGGCGCTTGACCTCCAGCAGCTAGGTCACTGCGTTCGCCAGAACCCGTCGCGCGCTGCGTGACTCACGTCCCTGGCGCGACGGATGAACATGTCACGCTTCACGCATGACGCCGTGCGTCATCGCTAGCCGGCGTTAACGGCAATTGGCATGCAGCCATGCCGCTGCGCCCAGGCCGGCGGCGCGGCCGCTGGCGAAACAGGCCGTCAGCAGATAGCCGCCGGTCGGCGCTTCCCAGTCCAGCATTTCACCGGCGCAGAACACGCCCGGCAATGCGCGCAGCATCAGCCGCTCGTCGAGCCCTTCGAAGGCGACGCCGCCGGCACTGCTGATTGCTTCGGCGATCGGGCGCGGCGCAACCAGGCGCAGCGGCAGCGCCTTGATCGCGGCGGCGAGGCGCGCCGGGTCGGCAAAGTCGGACGCCGGCAGCAATTCGCGCAGCAAGCCCATTTTGACGCCGTGGATGCCGACGCGGCTTTGCAAGTGGCTCGATAGGGAACGCGCGCCGCGCGGATGCGCCACCTCGGCGGTTACGCGCTGCAGATCCTTGCCGGGCGCCAGATCCAGATGCAGCAATGCCGTACCGTGCGCTACGATTGCGTCGCGCAGCGGCGCGGACAAGGCGTAAATCAGGCTGCCTTCGACACCGGTCGCCGTAATCATGAATTCGCCTGGCCGCTGGCCACGCTGTCCGCTGGCATCGCTGATGCTGGCGATAACCGATTTCACCGGCTGTCCGGCAAAGCGCTCGCGGAAATGCGCGCTCCACCCGACATCGAAGCCGCAATTGGCCGGCCGCAGCGCCTGCACCGGCACACCTTGCTGTTCCAGCAACGCCACCCATGCGCCATCCGAACCGAGCCGCGGCCAGCTGCCGCCGCCGAGCGCCAGAATCACCGCATCCGCGCGCACGGCGCGCTCGCCGGCCGGCGCGGCGAAACGCAATTGTCCGGCATCATCCCAGCCTTGCCAGCGATGCCGCATGTGAAAGCGTACGCCGCCGGCGCGCAGACGCTGCAGCCAGGCGCGCAGCAACGGCGCGGCCTTCATGCCGTTCGGGAAAATGCGGCCGGAACTGCCGACGAAAGTCTCGATCCCGAGTTCGTGCATCCATGCCCGCAGCGCGGCCGGCCCGAACGCATCGAGCAGCGGCGCAAGCTGCGCACGCCGCGCGCCATAGCGCGACAAAAAGGCATCCATCGGTTCCGCATGCGTGATGTTCATGCCGCCCTTGCCGGCCAGCAGGAACTTGCGGCCGACCGAAGGCATGCCATCGTACAGGTCAACCTGCACGCCCTGCCGACATAAGGCCTCGGCCGCCATCAGCCCAGCCGGCCCGCCGCCGATGATGGCGACCGAACGGGTGTCGGAACAAGAGGAAACCGGATCGATGGGTTGCATGGCGGATAAAATGGCGCCGGCGGCATCCGGATGATGCGCCGGCGAGGCGCCATTGTTGACCAATGCGGCGCTTTGCACAAGAGCGCGGCGTTGCCGGTGCGAACGACTGGATATGGCGCACACCGGTGCGAAGATTTCATTCTAGAATGGCCGTCTCGATCATTCACGTACCTGCCATGACCCTCATCCGCTGCAGCTGGGCCAATCCCGCCAATCCGCGCTATCTGGCCTATCACGATACCGAGTGGGGCGTGCCTTGCCACGATGAAACGCGGCTGTTCGAAATGCTGAACCTGGAAGGCGCGCAGGCCGGGTTGAGCTGGGAAACCATACTCAACAAGCGCGAGGCTTACCGCGCTGCGTTCGACGGCTGGGATGCGGAGAAAATCGCTCGCTATGACGACGCCAAGATCGCGGCCCTGCTGCAGGATGCCGGCATCGTGCGCAACCGCCTGAAAATCGGCGCGGCGGTTGCCAATGCGCAGGCGTATCTGCGCTTGCGCAACGAAGTTGGCGGGCTCGATCCGTTCCTGTGGGCGTATGTGGATCATGTCCCGATCCGCAATGCCTGGCCCAGCGCCGCCGCTGCGCCGGCGGCCACGCCCCTGTCGCAGCGGATTTCGAAAGAGCTGGCGCGGCGCGGCTTCAAGTTCGTCGGCCCGACCATCGTCTACGCTTACCTGCAGGCGACCGGCATCGTCAACGATCACAGTGTCGATTGCTTTTGCCATCAGCCACCGGCGGCATGAGCGACACGATCCATTTGTCCCTGCCGGCGGCGCGCGCGCTGCATCTGGCGGCGCAGGGCCTGTTGCGGCCGGCGCGGCGCAAGGCGGTCAAGGACGATGTGCTGACCGCGATCCGGCGCATGGGCGTGCTGCAGATCGATACCATCCACGTGGTGGCGCGCAGTCCGTACCTGGTGCTGTGGAGCCGGCTGGGCGACTATCCGCCGGCCTGGCTGGACGAATTGCTGGCCGAGGGCCGGTTGTTCGAATACTGGGCGCATGAAGCCTCGTTCGTGCCGATCGAGGATTACGGTTTATACCGGCATCGCATGATCGATCCGGGCGCGCTCGGCTGGAAATATTCGGCGCGCTGGATGGCCGAGCATCGGGATGAAGTGGAAGCGCTGGTCGAGCATATCCGCGCCCACGGGCCAGTGCGCGCGGCCGATTTCCGGCGCACCGACGGCAAGGGCGGTGGCTGGTGGCAATGGAAGCCGGAAAAGCGTTCGCTGGAAGTGTTGTTTACCGCCGGCCGGCTGATGATCGCGCGGCGGCAGAACTTTCATCGCGTCTACGATCTGGCCGAGCGCGTGCTGCCCGGCTGGGACGATGCGCGCCTGCCAGCGCTGGCCGAGACGCAGCGCGCGCTGCTGCTGAAGGCGGTGCAGGCGCTCGGCATCGCCCGGGTGAGCTGGATTGGCGACTATTTCCGCACCGCCAAAAGTCGTCCGACACCCGATCCGGAAGCGCTGGTTGAGCAAGGTCTGCTGTTGCGGGCGCAGGTGGAAGGCTGGCTGGCGCCCGCCTACATCCATCCCGCGCACCGTGCGCTGGCGCTGGCGTGCGCCGCGGGCGAGTCGAAGCCGACCCTGACTACGCTGCTGTCCCCGTTCGATCCGGTGGTATGGGATCGCAAACGGGCGCTGGATTTGTTCGGCTTCGATTACCGGCTGGAATGCTATACGCCGGCGCAAAAGCGCCTCTACGGCTATTTCACGCTGCCAATCCTGCGGCGCGGCGCGCTGATC
>DATEZO010000202.1:0-28621 GCA_035255485.1 Burkholderiaceae bacterium | reverse complement strand
GACCGAGGCCACCGGCGAACTGTTGAGCGACACCTATAGTCGGTTCATGCAAAGCCTGAATGACGACGAAAACGGCGGCATCAAAGCGGCGCTGCTCACGCTGTACGACATGGTCGGCGACTGGAATACGAAGCTGCTGCTCGATGCCTTCGTCGACAAGCGCGCCGAATGGTGGGCCGCGCGGCAGCAGGGCGAGCCGATCGATTGGCTGCAACAGCGATGCGGCGCGGACGGTGCATGCGATGCGCGCCTGGCGCTGTGGCAAGACGGCGGGCTGGTTGCGCGCATCGCGACGGTCGCCCGCCTGTTGGGACAGGGCACGAAGACCAACCAGAAGCGCGCGACTGCGATCGAAAGCGCGCTCACTGCCGGCGCCAGCGTTGATGCGTTCAATCAGTTGTGCCATGAATTTTTCGACGCCGACGGTGATTTTCGCAAGAATGCGAAAACCAATGATTTGAAGCAGGCGCTTGAAAAACATTTCGGCAACGACGGGATTGCTGGGTTCGACGATGAATTCGTCGCACTTGGCGCAACGCTGTTGCAAATCCAGAGGCGCAGCGGCGAAATCCGGGTGCTGGCACTGAATGCCGCACTGTTTGAAGTCGGCACCGCCTACCTTGAGCAGTACCAGGCGATCAAGGCGGAACAGCGCGTGTTCGATTTCGCCGATCTCGAATGGCAGGCCTGGCGGCTGCTGACCGATCCGGCGTGCGCCGCCTATCTGCACAGCCGTCTGGATGCGCGCTACCGGCATATTCTGCTCGATGAATTCCAGGATACCAATCCGCTGCAGTGGAGCATCGTGCAAGTCTGGCTACAGGCCTACGGCGATGACGCGGCCAGGCCGAGCGTATTCATCGTGGGCGACCCGAAGCAATCGATCTACCGCTTCCGGCGCGCCGAACCGCGCGTGTTCGCTGCGGCTCGTGATCTGCTGAAGGCGCAGGGCGCGCACCTGCTGCGCACCAACCAGACGCGGCGCAATGCCGGTGCGATCATCGAAGTCCTGAACGCCAGCCTGGAGCGCAATCCGATTTTTTCCGAACAGACTACGCTGGCTGATCACACTGGCGCAGTCTGGCGCTTGCCACTGATCCAGTCCGGCAAGCCGGATGGCGCGGCAATTGCCACGTCGGCGTTGATGTTGCGCGATGCATTGACGACACCGCGAGAAGAAGAGGAAGATGCGCGCCGCCTTGAGGAAGGACGTGCGATCGCGCAGGCGCTGCTGTGCGCAAGGCGCGAGCTGGCAACGCCTGAAGAGGACGTGCCCTGGTCGGATGTGATGCTGCTGGTCAGGAAGCGCACGCACTTGAGCGCCTATGAGAGCGCCTTGCGCGAAGCCGGTATCCCCTTCATTTCCAACCGGCGCGGCGGCTTGCTCGAAACGCTGGAAATCGCCGACCTGATTGCATTGCTGACGTTCCTGATTACGCCGGGCGATTACCGTGCGCTTGCGCATGTATTGAAAAGCCCGATTATCGGCGCCAGCGACGACGACCTGATTACGCTGGCGCAGCGCGCTGAAAACGGATGGTGGCAGCGGGTGCAGGCTGCCGCTCGCGAAGGCGCTTCGGCACCGATGCGTCGCGCCGGCACGCTGCTCGCACAGTGGCTGGACTGCGCGCCCTGCCTGCCGGTGCATGACCTGCTCGACCGTATCCTGCATCAGGGCCGACTGGTAGAGCGCTATGCGCAGGCCGCACCGGCCATGGCGCGCAGTCAAGTGCTGGGGAATATCGATGCCTTCGTCGCGCTCGCCTTGAATCTGGATGCGGGTCGCTATCCCAGCCTGCCGAAGTTCATCGGTGCGCTGCAAGCGCTGCAGCGGAATGCGGAACAGGATGCGCCCGATGAAGCGAATGTCGATGCCGCCATCGATGCCGTTCGCATACTGACCATTCACAGTGCAAAGGGGCTGGAGGCGAAGATCGTGGCGCTGCTGGACGCCAATCACAGCGACTCTCCGGATGATCACCTCGGCATCCTGTGCGAATGGCCGCAGGACAGGCAGGCGCCGACGCATTTTTCCGCTTTTGGGCGCAAGGCGGAGCGCGGCGTGGCGCGCGACGGATTGTTTGCCGAAGAGGAAAGGCTCAAGGCGCAAGAAGACTGGAATCTGCTGTATGTCGCGGCGACGCGCGCAAAGGAGCTGCTGATCGTCGGCGGCGTGGCAGGTGGGAAGAATGCAGGGCCGGGCGGCGTGACCGAGGACAGCTGGTATGCGCGACTCCAGGCAGCCCCGGAATTTTGCTGCGGTCCTGCGCCGGATACCGCGGATACCCATCCTGAAATACCATTCGAGCTGCCGGTATTCGATCCGCCCGAGCTTGCCGTTGCGCCGGCTGCACCGCAGTCCGAGACTGTCGCAGCGGTCGAAGAAGGCATTGCGTTGCATGCGCTGATGGAGCGCGTGACACAGTCGCGCGGCTGGCCAGTTGCGATTCCGGATACGACGGTCATTGCGCAGTGGCTGCAGTGTTCCCTGTCAATCGCTGCCATCGTGCGCGGGCACGCGCAAACCATCCTGGCGCAGCCGCAGCTCGAACGATTCTACAATCCCGCACATTACCGTTCTGCGTACAATGAAATGGAAATCATGGTCGCCGGTGAAGTGCTGCGCCTTGATCGGGTCGTGATATTCCAGAAGGAAGCCTGGATCCTGGACTACAAGCGCAGTGTGCCGGACAGTGAATACGCTGCCTACCAGGCGCAGCTGCGACAGTACCGGATAGCTGTGCAGGCGGTGTTCGGCGACCACACGGTACAGGCTGCATTGATTACCGTGGATGGCCGTTTCTGGCAAATCGAATGACGCAAAGGCATATCCAGGCTTGCCTGTTTGTCATGCACCATGCGTACGCCAGAAGGTGTCAAGAACATTGGATCGCCATTCGGCCATGGTGTTGAGCAAGACTCATCGATGCCACGCTTTTTCTTTTAAATAATCCCTACTGCCGTTAGAATAGCAAGCCTTCCAGCGTGCGACCGTAGTTCAATGGATAGAACAGGGTCCTCCTAAGACTCAGATACAGGTTCGATTCCTGTCGGTCGCACCAACTCCCTGTCTCATCCCACTCCACATCCTCCGGGACTTCTCAACGTTCGCATGTGTCCTGGCATGGCAGTTTTTTTATTGTGTCGAGTCAGTCGAGGCAATAGCGCAAGAGATTAGCAAGGAGATATCTTCTGTTGTTATTTGTAGAAACCTGAAGGTGAGATTGAATAATTGTTTCCCTACGGATAGAATCTGAAGCCGTTCCATGACAATACCCGAGACAGATCATCATGAATAAAACTATTGGCGCAAGTTTGACAATCGCAGTCCTTGGACTTTCCAGCATCTCGGCACAGGCACAAACCGCGACTAAAGACGATGCGAAAGCCTTGGTTGTGAAAGCCATAGCGCATGTGAAAAAGAATGGTGTGGAAGCGTCATGCAAGGATTTCGCAGATCCCCAAGGCGGTTTTATGCAAGGCGACCTCTATGTCTTTGTACAAGATATGCAGGCCCACATGATTTGTCATGCAGCAAACCCCAAGATGAATGGCAAGGATCTTTCAGGACTGAAGGATGTCGACGGCAAACAGTTTTCAAAGGCAATGGTTGAACTCGTGAAATCGAAAGGCTCCGGCTGGGTTGATTACCGCTGGGTGAATCCGGTATCGAAAGCTATCGAAGCGAAGACATCTTATGTTGCACGGGTTGATGATACGACTTGGCTTGGGGTCGGCATCTATAAAAAATAAGTAGAATTTTAAAATCAGAGCTCATATCCCTCGACCCGATTTCCTCATCAACCCGCGCTTTGGTTCTTGCTTTACTTGGGGACTCGATTCACCTGCCGCTGCTGCGCACTGTTCAACCGGGCTGAGTTTGCCTGAATCGTTTTTGTCCATGTTCTGATAGCCAGTACAATGGGACCGTAGTCTCAGACTGGCGCAATTCATTCGAGCACGCGCTTACATTCCATTTAACCGGCGCACAGCCGCATCACCTCAGGTATTTATGGCAGTCATATCTCTTTCCGATGCGCAGCTCGCATTCGGCCATGTCGCATTGCTGGATCATGCAGAATTTTCACTCGAAACCAATGAACGTGTCGGGCTGATCGGTCGCAACGGCACCGGCAAATCATCGTTGCTGAAAATTATCGCCGGCATGTCGAAACTGGACGATGGCTTACTGGTCATGCAGCAGGGCCTGAAGATTGCCCATGTCGAGCAGGAGCCGCACTTTCCGGCCGACATGACGGTATTCGATGCGGTCGCATCCGGCTTGGGCGAATTGCCGGCGTTGCTGGACGAATACCATGCGCTGACCGCCAGGCTTGGCGGCGACGATGACGCCGCATTGATGGAGCGCATGCATGATATCCAGCTCGCGCTCGATGCAGCCGATGCATGGAACCTGTCCAACCAGGTGGAAACCACGCTGAACCGATTGAATCTGGACAAGGATGCTGTGATGGGGGCGTTATCCGGCGGCACCCAGAAGCGGGTGGCGCTGGCATGCGCGCTGGTCGGTGCGCCGGACGTGCTGCTGCTCGACGAGCCGACCAATCACCTCGATTTCACCTCGATCCTGTGGCTGGAAGGCCTGTTGCGCGATTACAAGGGCAGCGTGCTGTTCATCACGCATGACCGGCGCTTCCTGGACAATGTGGCGACCCGCATCATCGAACTGGACCGCGGACGATTGTTGTCGTTCCCCGGCAATTTCAGCACCTATCAGACGCGCAAGGAAGAGCTGCTTGAAATCGAAGCGGTGGAAAATGCAAAGTTCGATAAATTCCTGGCGCAGGAAGAAGTCTGGATTCGCAAGGGCGTCGAAGCGCGACGCACCCGTAATGAAGGGCGAGTCAAGCGTCTCGAGGAATTGCGCGGCATGCGCAATCTGCGCCGCGACCAGCAAGGGCAAGTCAAGCTGGATGTGTCGACCGGAGAGCGTTCCGGCAAGATCGTTGCCGAGCTGGTCGCAGTGAACAAGCGTTACGGCGACAAGGTGATCGTGCGCGACTTTACCGCCACTATTTTGCGCGGCGACAAAGTGGGCCTGATCGGCCCGAATGGCGCTGGCAAGACCACGCTGCTGAAGTTGATCCTGGGCCAGGAAGCGCCGGATGCCGGTACGGTGCGGCAGGGCACGAAGTTGCAGATTGCCTATTTCGACCAGATGCGCGCGCAGCTGAATGAAGACGCCAGCCTGGTCGATACCATTGCGCCGGGCAGCGACTGGGTCGAAATCAATGGCCAGCGCAAGCATGTGATGACTTACCTGAACGATTTCCTGTTTTCGCCGGAGCGCGCGCGCTCGCCGGTCAAGTCATTATCGGGCGGCGAGCGCAATCGGCTGCTGCTGGCGCGATTGTTCGCCAAGCCTGCCAATGTCATGGTGCTGGATGAACCGACCAATGACTTGGATATCGATACGCTGGAACTGCTGGAAGAATTGCTGGAGGAATATACGGGCACGGTATTTCTGGTCAGCCACGACCGCACTTTCCTCGATAACGTGGTGACCCAGGTAATCGTCGCCGAAGGCAATGGCTTATGGCGTGAATACGTCGGCGGCTACAGTGATTGGGAGCGGGTGCGCCCCGGTGCGGTCAAGGCGGTAAAGAGCGACAAGGGCGATGCTGCTGCGGATGCGAGAAATGAAGTGAAAGCCGCACCGCCGGTTGCGGCGCAAAAGCTGAAAAAGCTCAGCTACAAGGAACAGCGCGATCTGGAAGCGCTGCCGATATTGATCGAGCAACTGGAGCAGGAGCAAAAGGCGATTGCCGAACAGCTGGCCGATCCTGCACTGTATAGGCGAGAACCGACTGAAGTGCAGCGGCTTAATCAGCGTTCTGCCGAGATTGAAGAATTATTGCTGGAAAACCTTGAAAAATGGGAAGCGATCGAAGCGAAAAGCAAGCCTTGACAACTTTATATACACCTGGCTGTATTTTCCATGTGCAGCAATTTTATTCCGAGTATTGATGCATTTTTACCTATACTCCCTATTATTTTGGAATAAATGCTCTTGATTTGCCGGTATTCCATTTGACTTGCTGTTCCTACGGCTGCAAGGGCAATAATGGAGCGGAACCTCGTCCGGGGATATCGGCAAGTCGTGTAGAAAGGCAGTAAGTACGTGCCATCCTGCACGACAATTCAATTCAAGCGCTTGATGGCATCGCGCAAATACGGCAACCTGGCGCGCAATGCTTCGGCATCTGCTGCATATGGACGTTCACTCAGATAGTCTTCCAGATCCCGCAGGGCGGCCTGATGGCATTCCATGTTCGCGTAGGCGATGCCGCGATCGCGCCGTTCCGTGATTTCGTCGGGCAAAAGTACCACCAGCCGCTCCTGTGCACCGAGTACTCTGTCCCAATACTGATGCTCCATGAAAAGCGCCTTGAGATTATGCAGCATGCGTACCAGGATTTCGCGTGCGGAGGCCGGTTGCAGGTATGCTCCCAGGATTGCCTCCGCGGTGACATCCGACTGCATCAGGAAAGATTCAAGCCGCTCTTCCAGCTCCTCGCGAGACAGGCTGGCGCCATTGAACGGGTCCAGGATGACATCGCCCGACTGGACCGAAATCTTCATCAGGAAATGGCCGGGAAACGACACGCCCTTGACGTTCAAGCCGATCTGCTGCGCGAATTCCATGTACAACACGGCCAATGACACTGGAATGCCGCGCCGGGTGGCAATGACGCGATGCAGGTAGCTATTGTCCGGCGCATAGTAATCATTGATATTGCCCGCGAATCCGAGCTCTTGATAGAAGAAGTGATTCAACATCCGTAGTCGCTGGATTAGCGAGGCGTCCGACGGCAGGCGCCGTAGCAGCCGGGCGGCCAGAATATCGATTTCGACTTGCGGTGCTTCCAGATCGAGTTGCGGATCAACGTCTTGTGCGATGGCCAGCGCGGCTTCGAACAATGGAATGCTATCGTCCTGTTGCACCAGGGAAGCGAAATAATCTAAAGCTTTGAGCTCCATATGCGACCATCATATACCATGCGGCCGTCAAATAAAGAGCAGAAAGATAAGGTTTTGCCGATGGCGGAACTATCTGCTGATCCGCTTGAAATCCCGCGGACGGAAGCCCATTGCTAGCAGTGCAGCCAGGTAGGTGACGGAACACGCGCTGATGACCGCGGCCAGCGCCAGAATCCGTTGCAACGGGTGCGCGTGCAAACCGATCCAGTCAACGCGGCCCGCGGTCCACAAGGCGACCCCGGCCATCAGGAATAGTGCGCCGGCCAGCTTTACCAGAAATATCCGCCAGCCAGGCTGCGGATGATAAATATCGTGGCGGCGTAATCCGACATACAGGAACGCCGCATTCAGGCAGGCACCGACGCTGACCGACAATGCCAGGCCGGCATGGGCAATCCATGGCACGAACAGCAAATTCATGAGTTGCGTCGCCACCAGCACGCCCAGCGCGATCTTGACGGGTGTCCGGATATTCTGTTTTGCATAAAAGCCGGGTGCCAGAATCTTGACGACGATCAGTCCGATCAATCCGACGCCATACGCAATCAATGTCTGCTGCGTCATCGCCACCGCCCGCGCGTCGAATTTGCCATAGTGATACAGCGTGGTTGTAAGCGGCTCCGACAGCGTGGCCAGCGCAACTGCGCATGGCAATGCCAGCAAGAAAGTCAGGCGCAATCCCCAATCGAGCAATTCGGAATATTCCGACTTGTCGCCGTCGGAATGAGCTTTGGAAAGGCTTGGCAACAGGATGGTGCCGAGGGCGACGCCAAGCAAGGCCGTTGGGAATTCCATCAAGCGGTCGGCATAGGTAAGCCACGATATGCTGCCTGCCTGCAGGCGGGAGGCGATATTGGTGTTGATCATGATACTGATTTGCGCTGCCGAAACTGCGATGATCGCCGGACCCATTTTGCGCAGAATGCGCCGTACGCCGAGGTCGTTCAGCGCAAACATCGGATTGAGCGAAATCCGTGGCAGCATGCCGATCTTGATCAGCGCCGGCACCTGGATTGCCAGTTGCAATGCGCCGCCGACGAATACCGCATAAGCCAATGCATACACCGGCTGTTGCAGATAAGGCGCAACAAACAGCGATGCGGTGATCGAGGAAAAATTCAGCAAAACCGGCGTGAATGCGGGAATCTTGAATTCACGCCAGGTATTCAGAATGCCACCAGCCAGTGCGACTAGCGACATGAAACCGATATAGGGAAACATGATGCGAGTCATCCATACCGTCGCGGAGAAGACCTCGGGCTTGGACTCCAGGCCGGTTGCCATGAAAAACACAATAAACGACGCACCGGCGATGCCTGCTGCACAAGTCAATAACAGTGCCCAGGCCAGTACAGTAGCGACATGATCTGCCAGTTCCTTGGTTGCGGCCGGACCGCGCTGGCTCTTGTATTCTGCCAGGATTGGCACGAACGCCTGGGAAAAGGCGCCTTCCGCAAATAACCGGCGCAACAAATTGGGAATGCGGAAAGCAATGTTATAGGCGTCGGTGAAAGGCGAGGCGCCGAATGCACGCGCAATCAGGATCTCGCGCAGCATTCCGGTTATGCGAGAAAGCATCGTCATGCCGGAAATGGTTGCAAGCGCTTTAAGCAGGTTCATGGGGCGAAATTATAGCTGCTTGCCTCACAGAAGCGGTTGCACTCGGGTAAGCACCGCAATAATATCACTGAAGTATGGAGTATATGGGAATACTACTATTATTAGCATTTAATCATATGGATATTTTTAAATACTACCATCTAGTATATTGAATTTGCTGTAATGTTGTCGGAATGGAATGTGATATGCTTGCTGCATATTGCCTGAAGTGCCATGACAGGATTTGCTCCTTTCTCAAAAGGAGGTTATACTCCGAGGCTTCACAGAATTCCGTCTCATAATTTGGGTCTCTGCGAGCGCATGTTGACCTCGTTTTAGGAAATTTTATTCATGGCAAATTCAGCACAAGCGCGCAAGCGCGCTCGTCAGGCAGTTGCGTTAAACGCACATAATTCCAGCCAGCGTTCCACGCTGCGTACGGCAATCAAGGCGGTGCGCAAGGCAATCGAGGCGGGCGATAAGGCCATAGCTTCGAAAGTGTTTCTTTCTTCGATTTCCACGATCGATCGCATCGCCGACAAGAAGATCATTCATAAGAACAAGGCGGCTCGCCACAAGAGCCGCCTGGCTGCTGCCTTGAAGGCGCTGGCCTGATTCTGTTCCGTTCCGTCCACGCGACGGGATGGTTGCATTAATGAACCCGTGTAATTAGCGTTGCACGGGTTTTTTGCGCCCAAATGAATTGACGGATCGGCAAGCAAGGTGATGCCAATCTTGCGATAGGGCTATTGTGCGCCAGGCAGGCTGCCAATAATGTTCCCAGGCTTGATATTCTTCTGTCTGAACCAGCCCTGGTTCATTTCCAATGCATAACGCACCGGTTTTTTCGCGCAATGCGAATCTGTTGTTTGCGGCTTCATGTCCTCAATATTGACAATTCTGCCGGTCCCGTCAAGGAATGCCACCGATAAAGGCAACAGGGTGTTTTGCATCCACATGCATACGCTTGCCGGCGCAGAAAAGACGAACAGCATGCCTTCATTGATTGCCATTTTTTCCCGAAACATCAACCCTTGCTGTCTTTCGGCATCAGTGGCAGCAACTTCGGCCCGGATCAGATGGATGCCGGCAGTCAATGAGATAACAGGAAATTTGTTGATTTGTTGAGCATGTGCGACGGTTGTCAGCAGAATGGTGCTGGCAATGGCTATCTTGGAAAAACGGGAAAGCAGGGCAATCATGGATTCAATGGCAAATTTGGCGAATGATCGGATTCGGGTAGCGAAAATAAAAAAGGCAGGACGCGCCTGCCTTTTCATCTTACCGCCGAATTACCAATTATTTCGAAGCGGCAGGAGCTGCAGAAGCGGCGGCTTCAGTTTTTTTCGCTTTCTTGGCTTTTTTAGCTTTCTTGACTTTCTTTGCTTTCGGTGCAGCTGCGTCAGCAGCAGGTGCAGAAGCAGCAGGTGCAGAAGCTGCAGCCGGAGCGTCAGCAGCGAAAGCGGTAGCGGCAAACAGGCCGACGATCAGAGCAGCGAGCAGTTTTTTCATTTGGAATCCTTACAATTGGCATGTTAAGTAAACGATGATTCTGATGAATCAGTGTAAATAACGATGTGCGGCGTTGGCGGTTGACATGGTTTTTAAAATTTTGAAATGGATAGATCCGATACGGCAACTTCGCGCCATTCTCCAGGCCATATGGGGTGGGTGTGCAAGGAGAATGGGCCGATCGCAATCCGGATCAGTCGCAACGTCGGTAATCCTGCAGCGGCGGTCATGCGGCGCACTTGGCGGTTTTTGCCTTCGGTCAAGGTAATGGCGAGCCATTGAGTCGGAATGCTGGAACGTTCGCGAATCGGTGGATTGCGCGGCCACAGCCATTCCGGCTCTTGAATCAATTTGACATCGCAGGATTGCGTGACGAAATCCCCCAGATCCATTGGCTTTCGCAGGCGCGTCAGCATGGTCTCATCCGGCATGCCTTCCACTTGAGTCATGTATGTCTTTTGCTGTTTATGATCCGGGTGACTGATATCATGCTGCAGTTGCCCATTGTCTGTCAGCAGTACGAGACCTTCGCTGTCGGCATCCAATCTTCCTGCCGGATAGATGCCCGGAATGTCAAGATAGTCCGCCAGGGTTTCTCGCGTCTCATGCGGTGAGAACTGGCACATGACCTGGTAAGGTTTGTTGAACAATATAAGTTGCATAATTTATTTATAGCCATGTATTACAAATCAGGAATATTGCGAAAGCATAGCATCTAGTAAAATACTCGTGCATAATACGAAATGCGGTCTTATGTCTTATATAAGACAAAAAGCTAGGCAATGCTGCATAATCCACCCATTTTTCCGCTTTAATTCCGGAGATAACGATGTATCAACATATCAAAGTACCCGCCGAGGGCCAGAAAATCACGGTTAATTCCGATTTTTCCGTCAATGTTCCAGATAATCCTATTATTCCTTACCTCGAAGGCGATGGCACCGGTGTTGACATTACTCCGGTGATGATCAAGGTAGTGGATGCGGCAGTAGCGAAAGCATATGACGGCAAGCGCAAGATTAGCTGGATGGAAATCTATGCCGGCGAAAAGTCGACCAAGATCTATGGCCCGGATGTATGGTTGCCGGAAGAAACGCTGAAAGTTCTGAAAGACTATGTCGTGTCGATCAAGGGCCCGTTGACCACCCCGGTCGGCGGCGGCATCCGCTCGTTGAACGTCGCGTTGCGCCAGGAACTTGATTTGTATGTGTGTCTGCGCCCGGTGCGTTATTTCAAGGGCGTGCCATCTCCAGTACGCGCACCGGAAAAAACCGATATGGTGATTTTCCGCGAAAATTCCGAGGATATTTATGCCGGCATCGAATGGCAGGAAGGTTCGGAAGGCGCAAGAAAACTGATCGACTTCCTGATCAAGGAGATGGGCGTAACTAAAATTCGTTTCCCGGGCTCATCCGGCATCGGTATCAAGCCGGTTTCGCGAGAAGGCACCGAGCGCTTGGTGCGCAAGGCGATCCAGTACGCAATCGACAATGACAAGCCGTCAGTGACGATCGTTCACAAAGGCAACATCATGAAGTATACCGAAGGCGGCTTCCGCGATTGGTCATATGCGCTGGCGCAAAAAGAATTCGGCGCCGAATTGATTGATGGCGGCCCATGGTGCAAGTTCAAGAACCCAAAAACCGGCAAGGATATCGTCATCAAGGATTCGATCGCAGACGCGTTCCTGCAACAAATCCTGTTGCGTCCGGCCGAATACAGCGTAATTGCCACCTTGAATCTGAACGGTGACTATATTTCCGATGCGCTGGCGGCCCAGGTTGGTGGTATTGGCATTGCTCCGGGTGCAAATCTGTCCGATTCCGTGGCGATGTTCGAGGCAACTCACGGCACGGCACCAAAGTATGCGGGCAAGGATTATGTGAATCCAGGTTCGCTGATCCTGTCCGCCGAGATGATGCTGCGTCACATGGGCTGGGCCGAAGCGGCTGACCTGATCATTAGTTCGATGGAAAAATCGATTACCTCGAAGAAAGTCACTTATGATTTTGCTCGGCTAATGGAAGGCGCAACGCAGGTATCCTGTTCCGGATTTGGCGATGTGATGATTGAAAATATGTAGCAACAACAATATTTGTTGCATTAAATATAAATCGCGGCAAAGCAATATTCGAAAAGGTCGGATTAACCGGCCTTTTTGCTTGTTAGTATCAATTTCGTGAGGCCACTATTTAATAGTAGTAAAAATGCAATTTTTCTTTTCTTCAATTGGCCGTAATATGCTGATATTTCACCGATATTTTTAAAAGTGAAATTTTTCCCATTTTCCTTGTTAATTTGGAATTGCATTTCCTTGTGGTCCGTATCAGAATGACTTTAAATAGTTGAGAACAGGCAGGTTTGCGGGGAAGGATAAAAAAAACCCCGCCAAAGCGGGGTTTTTATCGACTATCCTGAAATTAGGGAGCCTGAATGTTTGAAGCTTGCTTGCCTTTCGGGCCTTGCGTGACTTCGAACTGGACTTTTTGACCTTCTTTGAGAGTCTTAAAGCCGTTCATCTGGATTGCGGAAAAGTGTGCAAACAAATCTTCACCGCCGTCGTCCGGGGTGATAAAGCCGAAGCCTTTAGAATCGTTGAACCACTTGACGGTACCTGTTGCCATAAAAGCATCTTTCAAATATTGACTAATCACACGAGCTGTAAAAGCAAGAAGCTTCGCGTAACCGCTGCCCCCTCCTAAAACTTGCTCACTTCATATTGACAATTGCTAACGATGCGTACTTGTCAATAATGTTCATTGTTCCCGCAAAAAATAGAAAAGTCAAGCCAAATTAATTGATATTTATACTATTATCTAAGGGCATATTCATAAAAAGACTTGATTTGGAAGATTTGATCGTCATCTGCGCACTATCAATAAAGGGCGTAATATTAATATAAACATGAAGTGCTACTTAGTTTTGCGCATGGCGCAAGCTTCAGGACACACTAGAATAGACGAATGGCAACCAAGCATGACAACAGTACCGTGGTTG
Source organism: Burkholderiaceae bacterium (assembly GCA_035255485.1). Lineage (GTDB taxonomy): Bacteria > Pseudomonadota > Gammaproteobacteria > Burkholderiales > Burkholderiaceae_D > DATEZO01. The sequence goes on along the minus strand of DATEZO010000202.1, from coordinate 15,511 downwards.
AACGGCAAGAGCAAAAGCTTAAGCCGCCTCCCATGTATCTGGTATTACTATTGAATGATGATTACACGCCGATGGAATTCGTCGTCACGGTAATTCAGGAATATTTCAATAAGGACCGCGAGACTGCAACGCAGATCATGTTAAAGGTCCATCGGGATGGAAAGGGCATGTGCGGTGTGTATCCCAAGGATATAGCGTCCACGAAAGTCGAACTTGTTTTAACCCACGCCAGGAAAGCAGGACATCCCTTGCAGTGCGTGATGGAGGAAGTATGATTGCGCAGGAATTGGAAGTTAGTTTACATATGGCCTTTGTCGAGGCAAGACAGGCGCGACACGAATTCATTACAGTCGAGCACCTGCTGCTGGCGCTGCTGGATAATCCATCGGCAGCAGAGGTGATGCGCGCCTGTGCGGTAAATATAGAAGACCTGCGCAAGACACTTGCCAACTTCATCGGCGACAACACGCCGACAGTACCGGGCGCCAGCGAAGTTGATACGCAGCCGACGTTGGGTTTCCAGCGCGTCATTCAGCGCGCGATCATGCATGTGCAGTCGGCATCCAATGGCAAGAAGGAAGTGACCGGTGCGAACGTACTGGTAGCGATTTTTGGCGAGAAGGATTCGCATGCCGTGTATTACCTGCATCAGCAGGGTGTGACACGACTGGATGTGGTGAATTTCATCTCGCATGGTGTGCGCAAGGATCAACAGGCTGAAGCGCAAAAATCCCCGGAAGGCGCCGAAGATGTTCTGGCGGAAGGCCAGCAGAAGGAAAGCCCGCTCGATCAGTTTACGCAAAATCTGAATAAATTGGCAGCGGAAGGCAAAATCGATCCGCTGATCGGACGTGAAGCGGAAGTCGAGCGAGTGATTCAGACTCTGTGCCGACGTCGGAAGAATAACCCGCTGCTGGTGGGCGAGGCGGGCGTTGGCAAGACTGCGATTGCGGAAGGTCTGGCATGGCGCATCACGCAAAACGATGTACCGGAAATCCTGCAGGGTGCAGTGGTGTATTCGCTCGACATGGGAGCCCTGTTGGCTGGCACCAAATATCGCGGCGATTTCGAACAGCGTCTGAAGTCGGTGCTGAAGCAATTAAAGGATAATCCGAACGGCATTCTGTTCATCGATGAGATTCATACCATCATCGGGGCCGGATCTGCGTCTGGCGGTACTCTTGATGCATCGAATCTGCTGAAGCCGGCATTGGCAAGCGGCCAGCTGAAGTGCATTGGCGCGACCACATTTACCGAGTTCCGCGGCGTGTTCGAGAAAGATCATGCACTGGCACGCCGTTTCCAGAAGATCGATGTGAACGAACCGACGGTTGAGCAGACAGTGCAGATTCTGCGCGGCCTGAAATCACGCTTCGAAGAGCACCACGGCGTCAAGTATTCTGCTTCCGCCTTGTCATCGGCGGCGGAGCTGGCTGCTCGCTTCATCAATGATCGTCATCTGCCGGACAAGGCGATCGACGTGATCGATGAGGCAGGTGCGGCGCAACGTATCCTGCCGAAATCGAAGCAGAAAAAGACGATTGGCAAATCGGACATTGAAGATATCATCGCGAAGATTGCACGCATTCCGCCACAGTCGGTCAATCAGGACGACCGCAGCAAGCTGCAAACGATCGATCGCGACTTGAAAAATGTCGTGTTCGGGCAGGAGCCGGCGATCGAAGCGTTGGCTTCCGCGATCAAGATGGCGCGCGCAGGGCTCGGCAAGACAGACAAGCCGATCGGTTCCTTTCTGTTTTCCGGCCCGACCGGTGTCGGCAAGACCGAGGTGGCGAAGCAGCTTGCCTTCATCATGGGGATTGAGCTGATCCGCTTCGACATGTCGGAATACATGGAGCGCCATGCGGTGAGCCGGCTGATCGGTGCGCCGCCGGGCTATGTCGGTTTCGATCAGGGCGGTTTGCTGACCGAGGCAATTACGAAGAAACCGCATGCCGTGCTATTACTGGACGAGATTGAAAAGGCACATCCGGATATTTTCAATATCCTGCTGCAGGTGATGGATCACGGTACGCTGACTGATAACAATGGACGCAAGGCGGACTTCCGCAACGTAATCATTGTCATGACCACCAACGCTGGTGCGGAGAGCCTGCAGAAGCGTTCGATTGGCTTCACCGACAAGAAAGAAACCGGTGATGAGATGGCGGACATCAAGCGCATGTTTACGCCGGAATTTCGCAATCGGCTGGACGCGATCATCAGCTTCCGCGCACTTGATGAGGAAATTATCCTGCGCGTGGTCGACAAGTTCCTGATGCAGCTCGAAGAGCAGCTACATGAGAAAAAAGTGGAGGCGATCTTTACGGATAATCTGCGCCAATTTCTCGCGAAGAAGGGCTTCGATCCGCTAATGGGCGCCCGCCCGATGTCGCGCCTGATTCAGGATATGATCCGCAAGGCGCTGGCAGACGAACTGCTGTTCGGTAAACTTGTGACCGGAGGTCGCGTGACGGTTGATCTGGATGACAAGGACCAGATTCGGCTGGAGTTTGCCGAGGATGATGTTCCGCCGCCGGCAGCGCCGCAGGAAACTGTCGAAGTAGAATAACCCGTTCTTTTTCAAATTGAGGCCCGAACTGTGCAAGCAGTTCGGGCTTTTTGTTGGCGAACCTGCCGATAGCGGTGTGAGAATAATGCCATCGCATCAGCGCTGTTAATTGTTTCTTTTATCGTTATTCCCGCCAAGGCAACGGTCCGATAATAATGGCTGGGATGAAGGGGTCCGGATCACTACTGGGTGTTCCGATCGCGTGGTTGGCGGCATGCGAGACAAAAACCTCATTGGATTTCCGCTGACCCAGATCGGAAAGGCAGAAAAACAAGTGGGTAAGTCAAACAAGCAATCGTCTGATTGGATAATAAACAAATGGAGTATGCATTAAAAATGCTTAAAATTCGCAGCAATATTGCGGGTGTTTAAAAATACAACTGGGAGTATAAATAAGTGGCTGCGATGTGGCCAAATGGTAATCTGGCCGCTTTTATAGAACGCTAACCCGATTTGCGCAGCGCTTCGGCGCACTCCCGCACCAATGCCGGGCCACGATAAATCAACCCGCTGTATAACTGCACCAGCGATGCGCCGGCATCGATCTTGGCTCGTGCATCCATGCCGGACAAGATGCCGCCGACGCCAATGATCGGCAGCGCGTCGCCCAACTCCCGTTTCAAGCTTTGAATCACGATGTTGGATAACCCGAATACCGGCGCACCCGACAAGCCGCCAGCTTCTTCCGCATGCGGCATGCCCTTGACTGCATCGCGCGTAATCGTGGTGTTGGTTGCAATGACTGCATCCATCTTGTATTTCGTGAGCGCACCGGCAATGGATTTGATCTGCTCGCTGTCGAGATCGGGTGCGATCTTGATCGCAATCGGCACATAACGCATATGCAGGTCTGCCAGGCGATGCTGCGCATCCTTCAGACGTGCCAGCAGCGCTTCGAGCTCGGAGCCGCCTTGCAATTGGCGCAGGTTTTTGGTGTTCGGCGAGGAGATATTCACCGTCACATAATCAGCGTATGGATATACCTTTTCAAGGCATAGCAGGTAATCGTCCGCCGCATTTTCAATCGACGTATCGGCATTTTTCCCGATATTCAGGCCGAGAATGCCTTCCTTGTTCCGATAAAATCGCGATGCCTGCACATTTGCGACAAACGCATCGACGCCGTGGTTGTTAAAACCCATGCGGTTGATGATGGCCTGCTTCCCGGGTAGGCGAAACATCCTTGGTTTCGGATTGCCCGGCTGCGCACGCGGCGTGACGGTGCCGATTTCAATAAAGCCGAAACCCAGTGCCGCCAGTCCATCGATATAGGCCCCATCCTTATCGAGTCCGGCGGCAAGCCCGACCGGATTCGGGAATGTGATGCCCATGACATTGCGCGGATCGGGTGCGGGTTGCGAGATCAATCTGGCAAGGCCGAGCGCGGCGGCGCGCTGCAGCATCGGTAGCGTCAGGTTATGTGCTTCTTCAGGGTCGAGCGAAAATAGAAAAGGGCGTGCGCATCCGTACAGGAGTTTGTCGAACATGAATACATTTCTTGGCGAAAGAGACGGGAACCATGCGGAATCGCAGGCTGTTAATTATTATAATTTTACAGCCAGGAAAGACTAAAGCCAGTAAAGCCTAAAATCTTTCCCATTCTCCATATCGGAAAGCTTCAATTGGCCTGAAGTTGATCTTGTATGCCATTTTTGTACTTTTTTCGATCCAGTAACCAAGATAGACATAAGACATCTGCAATTTTTTTGCCTGTTCAACTTGCCATAAAATATTGTAGGTGCCATATGAGGCGTGTTTTATATCCGGATCATAAAAGGTATATACGGAAGACAAGCCATCATCGAGCACATCGATAATGCTGACCATACGCAGGATGCCGTTTGCTTCACGGAATTCAACCAGACGCGTATTGACTTTACTCTGCAGCAGAAACTGCGCATATTGTTCACGGCTGTCCTGGTCCATGCCGCCTCCCGCATGTCGGGCAGCCTGATAACGCAGATAAAGATCATAGTGTTCAGGCAGATAGGCCAATGTCGTGATCCATGCCGTCAAGTCTTGATGCCTGTTCCAGGCACGGCGCTGACTACGGTTGGCGGTAAATGCCGCAGCATCCACTCGTACCGGTGTACAGGCATTGCAGCCGTCGCAATAAGGCCGGTAAGTAAAGATCCCGCTGCGGCGAAACCCATTCTTGACGAGTTCCGAATAGACATCGGCGTTGATCAAGTGTGATGGCGTTGCAACTTGTGATCGCGCCTGCCGATCATCAAGATAACTGCATGGATAAGGTGCGGTGGTATAGAACTGCAGCGTGGAAAAAGGCAAGTCTTTAAGGTGCGTCATGTACATCCTGTAATGCAGCGCTGTCAATCACGATAATTTACACCTGTCGCCGAGAGGCGGAAAAGCGTTTTTCGCCGCGCCCTTAAAATAATTCGAGTGGATTCCACTGCGCAATTTGCGGTGCTTCGACCGCTTTTTGCAGTTCCTCAATAAATCTGCTGCGAGCTATTGCTACGGCACCAAGCGAGGCCAGGTGCGATGTATCCTGTTGGCAGTCGATTGTCTGTACGCCGTTTGCTTTCAGAAAATGCACGAGATAGGCCAGCGCAATCTTTGACGCATCCGAAACGTGTGCAAACATGGATTCGCCAAAGAACATGCGTCCGATGCTGACGCCGTATGCGCCGCCCGCTAATTGCCCGTCTATCCAAAGCTCGGAAGAATGCGCAAATCCGAGCTTGTGCAAAGCCTTGTAGCCGGCGATGATCTCCGGCGAGATCCAGGTGCCGACATGGCCTTTGCGCGGCGCTGCGCATGCGCCAATCACCTGATCGAATGCGGAATCAAAACGCACTTCGAACGGTCCGTCGGTGCGCATGCTGTTGTGGATCTTTCTCAATTTTTTCTTCAGGCTGTCGGATATGACAAATCGGTCAGTCCGCAACACCATACGCGGGTCGGTACTCCACCATAAAATCGGCTGGCCTTCCGAAAACCACGGAAAAATTCCTTGTCGATACGCCTGCAGCAAGCGCTGCGGCGATAAGTCTCCGCCGGCGGCAAGGAGCCCAGGTGCGCCATCGACTTCTGTCAATGCGGTTGATACATCTGGAAAAGGAGTATTACTTTCCAACCAGCAAATCATCTTCAGCCCCAAACTGGATCACTGATGCGCACAAAAATAGTGCGTAATACGTCGTGCAGCCAATTATTGAAATAAAACAGTTAAAAATCAAACATTTATTAATTACATGGGAATGGAACAATTATTGCTCTGCATCTTGCTCTAATTCAATCTTGCACTTTTACCGGGAGATTTTTTGTCATGGATGCACTGAAACACGGCGCAGACGCATTATTCATCTTGCTTGGCGCTATCATGATACTGGCAATGCATGCCGGTTTTGCGTTTCTTGAGCTTGGCACGGTGCGTAAAAAAAATCAGGTCAATGCCTTGGTCAAAATCCTGGTGGATTTCGCAGTATCGACGATTGCCTATTTCTTTGTTGGATACTACATTGCATACGGAACGAATTTTTTTGGTAATGCGGAAGTGCTGTCGGCGCGGAATGGTTTTGAACTGGTCAAGTTTTTCTTTTTGCTGACATTTGCTGCGGCGATTCCAGCCATTATTTCCGGTGGCATCGCCGAGCGGGCAAAATTTTATCCGCAATTGATCGCAACCGCCTTACTCGTCGGCCTGGTTTATCCGCTTTTCGAAGGCATTGCATGGAATCATGCATTTGGTATCCAGGCATGGATCAAATCAGTATTTTCTGAAGAATTCCATGATTTTGCCGGCTCGATCGTGGTTCATGCCGTCGGTGGCTGGATCGCGTTGCCGGCGGTATTGATGCTGGGAGCCCGTCGCGGGCGATATTCAAAGGATGGCGCAGTGGCTGCCCATCCGCCGTCAAGCATACCGTTCCTGGCATTGGGTGCCTGGATTCTTACCGTAGGCTGGTTCGGATTCAATGTCATGAGTGCGCAAACGCTGGACAAAATGAATGGCTTGGTTGCCATCAACTCATTGATGGCAATGGTCGGTGGTACGCTAGTTGCAGTTTTTCTGGGTAAAAATGATCCAGGCTTCGCATACAATGGGCCGCTAGCTGGCCTGGTTGCCGTATGCGCCGGTTCGGATCTGATGCATCCATTGGGCGCACTGGTAACCGGCGGGATCGCAGGGGCAATTTTTGTATGGATGTTTACGCTAACGCAAAATAAATGGAAGATCGATGATGTGCTCGGTGTCTGGCCTCTGCATGGATTGTGCGGTGCATGGGGCGGTATTGCCGCCGGCATTTTCGGTGTCAAGGCGTTGGGCGGCATAGGGGGGGTGTCGCTTGGGGCGCAATTGCTCGGCACGGTGATCGGCATCCTGATTGCCGCGGCAGGCGGCTTGATCATTTATGGCGGACTCAAGAAAATGATCGGGATTCGCCTTGATCCTGAACAGGAATACGATGGCGCCGACCTCTCGATCCATAATATTACGGCAACACCGGAGCGTGAGTCGCGCTGGTAAAGAACCAATGACTGTTTTATCCCAATAAAAACGTAAATTGTCGCCATCCCATCTGGATGTTCTTTCGTCTGATGAAAGAACATCCAGAGATCTAGATGGAGATCGTTATTCATCCAAATAAAGATGTGGGCCGGAGCATGGCCAATAAACCTTTATCGCAAGCAGCCCATACCTGGGACCAGCGCTTTCGCGAATCCGGCTTCCTGTTCGGCACTGAACCCAATGTTTATCTAGCCAGTCAACGTCATTTGCTTGATAGTGGGAAAACTGTGCTTGCCGTCGCGGATGGAGAGGGTAGAAATGGCGTTTGGCTGGCGCAGCAGGGATTGGTGGTAGATGCCTTCGACATTTCTGCAGTCGGCGTGGCCAAGGCAAGACAACTCGCGCAGCAAGCTTCCGTCGCCGTCAATTTCAATGTTTGCGATTGAGATACATGACACTGGCGGCCGGTCGCCTATGACTATGTGGTGGCGATTTTCGTCCAGTTTGCCGTTCCCCGATATGCGTCGGCGGCTATTCGCCAACATGATCACGACGCTGAAGCCTGGCGGTTATCTGATCCTGCAGGGATATACACCTAAGCAGCTTGACTACAATACCGGCGGTCCCGGTTTGCCCGATCATCTGTACCCGAAGAATTGCTGAAAACCGCGTTTGCTGAGCTGTTGATCGTGGATATGCAAGCGTATGAGCCGATGCTGAATGAAGGAAGACAACACTACGGACTGCCGGCTTTAATCGGTATGGTGGTCAAAAAATAATGACCTATGGGCCGATTCCGCCAATCTGCCGCTGGTCGACATGCCATCAGATGAATCTGCGATGGCATACAAGAATCACGCTTGATCAAGCGGCCGGGCTGACGTTCATTATGTGACATCCGACAATATGGCCGGTTTGTCTGAACAGTGCGTAATCAAACTCTATTCCATGGGGCTCATGGATTTCCGAATATCGAATGCATGAAACCCGAACATGCCGCCATTCCTGATGATTGCCGCATCATCGAAAAAGAATTTTAATGTATGCGCAACTGTCGGGAAGGCAATATCGGACCATGGAATTTCGGTTTCTGAAAACAAACCGACTTCAAGGCTTTCCACTCCGGGTGCATAGTCGAGATCGAGCAGTGTGGCGCGATAAAACATATGTACCTGATGTACATGAGGTACATTCAGCAGCGAAAATAATTCATGTAACTTAATCCGGGCGCCGGCTTCTTCCAGTGTTTCGCGCATGGCTGCATCGGAAGTAGTTTCGTCATTCTCCATGAAGCCAGCCGGCAGTGTCCAGTAGCCGCGACGCGGCTCGATCGCACGTTTGCACAGCAGGATCCTCGTGTCCCCATTGTTATTCCATACGGGAATTGATCCGATCACCATTTTTGGATTCTGGTAATGAATAAAGCCGCAATTGGAACATACATAGCGCAGTCGATTATCGTCCGGCGGTATGAGGAGCGAAACAGGATGCGCGCATTCAGAGCAAAATTTCATGGAGAATAAAAAATTTAGTGATGGAAATCCGCTTCACGCAGGAATCCAGTTTCAGTACCGCAGTTATACACTAAGCATGCTTAAGAAGCCGCGCCAAGTGTATCACTGCACAAAGAATAAGAGATTGGGTTTGCAATCAATCCAGATGTCATGTATAGTTCACTCCTTCAGACGCGGGGTGGAGCAGTCTGGCAGCTCGTCGGGCTCATAACCCGAAGGTCGCAGGTTCAAATCCTGCCCCCGCAACCAAATTCTAGCCTTATATTCCCGTCCAATATTATTCCTCCTCTAACGCGGGCGTCGGAATACAGTGTCAACAGGTTTGTAGACCGGATAGCCCTCTGTTGAGAGCTTGTCGTTGAAAATTTTCTGCAAATTATTACTAAATAAAGTTGTACAAGACACACGCACATGGATACTGCTGAGGCGAAGAAAGTCCTCGAGACCGCACTGCTATGCGCCCACGAGCCATTGTCGATCAACGACATGAAAAAGCTTTTTGTGGAGAATGCTCAAGGCAGCGGCAGCTTCGATGCTGATACGATCAGACAGATGCTGGAAAATTTGCGTATGGATTGGGCGGATAAGGGCGTAGAAATAGTGAGCCTATCTACTGGCTGGCGTTTTCAGAGTCGACCGGAAATGAAAATTTATCTGGAGCGCCTGAATCCGGAAAAACCGCCGAAATATTCCCGAGCTACACTTGAGACGCTGGCGATCATTACGTATCGTCAACCGGTGACAAGAGGTGATATTGAAGAAATCCGCGGCGTTACAGTCAATTCGCAAACAATTAAAATGCTTGAAGATCGCGGCTGGATTGAGGCTATTGGGCATCGTGATGTACCGGGGCGACCTGCATTGTTTGCAACAACCAGGCATTTCCTTGATGATCTGGGGCTGACATCATTAGATCAATTACCACCCCTGCAAAAAGTTTCAAAAGCCGAGGCGCAAGAAGGCGTACTTGCAGAAATGCAGGCAATTGAATCCAGCATGCCGGCGAATTTTGATCAGGTTACCATCGATTTCGTTGTTGCAACGAATGCGGGTATGCCCGCCTCTTTACCTGATGTATCGGCAGAAGATGCCGGTGAAACTATTGATCCTGATTTGGATCTTTCTTCTAAAGCTGACATTATTGCTTCTGTTACTGAAGCTTCTTTCGATGACCCCGGATCTGCCGTAATGGCGGATGCTGCAACAGGTCTTCAGCCCAACCAAGAATTGAATAATGACTCTACCAATTTCCAATGATGCGCCGACGGTAATTCCGGCTGTTTCTTCAGATAATGCAGATGTGCAAGATACTGTCAGGCATACGGCGGAGGCCGCCGAAAATGGCAATGGAAAAAACGAACCGACTGGCGCGAAATCGCCGAAACGAGGTGTACGCGGACCTCGCTCATTAAGACGCGCTCGCAGTACACCGCGTTCCAACGAGAATACGATTACTGCAGCAAACTCTCAAGGCGAAGCTCCGGAAAAAATTCATAATTCTGCGGACGCTGCAAGCAAGAATCCGATGCAAGGCTCTGCAGAGCAAGGTGGCGAGCGCCCACCCCGAAGCAATGGGCGAAGCGGTTCGCGCGGAGAAAATTCCGCTCAGAAAACCAGCAGCAGGCAAGCAGGTGCAGGGAGAAACAATAAATCCCGGCAATCGAATCTCAAATCGAACAATGCAGATGATGTATTTTCATTTGTTATATCCAACGAGTTCGATGCTGCAGTAAATGCAGACGATACAGTTGGCGACGGTATTGGTCGCCGTAATGCTCGGCAAGGTCAGGCAAGGGGAGTGCGTCGCGATTTGACTGCCGATGATGATGCGCCAAAGCTGCATAAGGTGCTGGCAGAAGCAGGACTTGGCTCGCGGCGTGATATGGAAGAACTCATCATTGCCGGACGCGTATCGGTAAACGGTGAGCCGGCACATATCGGCCAGCGTATCTTGCCGGCCGATATGGTACGCATCAACGGCAAACCGATTCAGCGAAAAGTCAGCAGTCGGCCGCCGCGCGTATTGGTGTATCACAAGCCGGCGGGAGAAATCGTCAGCCATAACGACCCGGACGGGCGTCCTTCAGTGTTCGATAGCTTGCCGACCATGAAAAACGGCAAATGGCTTGCAGTAGGACGCCTTGATTTTAATACGGAAGGCTTGCTGTTGTTTACGACATCAGGTGATTTGGCTAATCGGCTGATGCACCCACGTTATGAGATCAATCGGGAATATGCAGTTCGCACCTTGGGCGAGCTGGAAGAAGGAATGCGACAAAAATTGTTGAACGGTGTGGAATTAGAGGATGGTATTGCTCAATTCTTGAAAATTGCCGATGGTGGTGGTGAAGGGGTTAACAAATGGTATCGCGTGACTATCGGTGAAGGACGCAATCGGGAAGTGCGCCGAATGTTTGAATCGGTCGGCTTGACTGTGTCACGCTTGATTCGCACGCGTTACGGTACGATGGCTTTACCGCGCGGACTGAAACGTGGACGCTGGGAAGAGTTGGATGAGAATGCGGTTCGTGATTTGCTTAGCCTTATCGGCTTGGAAAAAAGCGGCGGCCAGGGCGGTAAGGCCCGGGATGAGCGCCAAGGTCGTTCTGGCAATATGGACCGTGGTAATAATGACTTTGAAAAAAGCCCGGGTCAACGCCGCAGCCAATCGCAAGACCAGGGAAAGGGACAGCGTGGACGCCAGCCCGACCCGCTGCAGACAGCGCTCGGCTTTCCGGGGATGGGCCAGCCGCGTCGCGCGGGCATTAACAAGAGCCGAAACAGCCAAGGTGGATACGCCGGGCATGCCATTCAAGGTATGCCTCGACGGCGTCCTCGCGGGTAATTGCTGTTCCTGCAAGGTGAACATGATTTATCCTGATTTCTTGTGATAATTTGCCTTGTATATGTAATTATGCTTGTGCGGATTTTGGCATTGCGGTATGTAGCTGGATCATTTATAATTTCATAGTTAACAAAAGCCACATCCACGCCGGCTATTTGTGGGAATAAATGCGGGTGGCTTGAATCATAAAAAGATGGGCAGATGCCCATTTTTTTTTTGTTGAACAGATTGCGCGTGCGGAGCGCGAATGCTATCGGAGAATTGTTTTGCGGCTGTTGGAATTAATGGAAAAAACCGTGGCAGGTCTGGGCTATGAGATGGTTGATCTGGAGCAGGCTGGGAAGGGCTTGCTCCGGGTATATATTGATTTTATCGAATCCGACATTAACCATGGATATATTACTGTTGAAGATTGCGAGAAGGTAAGTCACCAGCTATCGCATGTTTTGCTAGTCGAGAATGTTGCTTATGAACGGTTGGAAGTATCGTCGCCAGGATTGGATCGGCCATTGAAAAAAATGGCGGATTATATGCGTTTTGTCGGGCAAGAAGCCGTTGTCAAGCTACGTGTCCCTATGCCGGGCGCCGCAAACCGCAAATCCTTTCAGGGTGTTTTGCATGCGCCTGAGGGTGATAAGTTGGGGTTGGAATTTGAAGGAAAAGATGGCCCGGCGATGCTGGAATTTACGCTGGCCGATGTGGACAAGGCACGTCTGGTGCCGAAAGTGGATTTTAGGAGTCGCAAAGCATGAGTCGCGAAGTTTTATTATTGGTCGATGCGCTGGCGCGTGAAAAAAATGTCGATAAGGATATCGTCTTCGGCGCGCTTGAACATGCGCTCGCGCAAGCCACCAAAAAGCGCTACGAGGGTGATGTGGATATTCGCGTCTCGATCGATCGCGACAGCGGCGAATTTGAATCATTTCGGCGCTGGCATGTCGTGCCGGATGAGGCTGGGCTGCAATTGCCCGATCAGGAAGTCCTGCATTTTGAGGCAAAAGAACAGATTCCCGATATCGATGTTGACGACCATATCGAAGAGCCGATTGAGTCGGTCGATTTCGGCCGCCGATTTGCTCAGGATACCAAGCAAGTTGTGCTGCAGCGCATTCGCGATGCCGAGCGTGAACAGATCCTGGCCGACTTCCTGGAGCGCGGCGATTCACTGGTCACTGGTACCATCAAGCGCATGGAGCGTGGCGATGCGATTGTCGAATCCGGCAAGATCGAAGCGCGCCTGCCGCGCGATCAAATGATTCCGAAAGAGAATCTGCGTATCGGCGACCGTGTGCGTGCCTATATCTTGCGTATCGACCGCAATGCGCGCGGACCGCAGGTAATCCTGTCGCGTACTGCACCGGAATTCATCATGAAGCTGTTTGAGCTTGAAGTGCCGGAGATCGAACAAGGCTTGCTCGAAATTAAGTCCGCTGCGCGTGACGCTGGCGTACGCGCAAAAATTGCCGTGTTTACGAACGACAAGCGTATCGACCCTATCGGCACCTGCGTCGGAATGCGCGGTTCGCGCGTGCAAGCGGTGACTGGCGAACTGGGTGGCGAACGTGTTGATATCGTATTGTGGTCGGAAGACCCGGCGCAATTCGTGATCGGCGCGCTCGCGCCGGCCAATGTGTCATCGATCATGGTCGATGAAGACAAGCATGCGATGGATGTCGTGGTCGATGAGGAAAATCTGGCGATCGCAATTGGCCGTGGCGGCCAGAATGTGCGGCTGGCGTCCGAATTGACTGGCTGGCAGATTAATATCATGACAGCCGAAGAGTCGGCCGATAAATCTGCGCTCGAAACCACCGGGATTCGTATGCTGTTCATGAAGAAGCTCGATGTCGATCAGGAAGTTGCCGACATCCTGATCGAAGAGGGGTTTTCGAGCCTGGAAGAAATTGCGTATGTACCGATCAGCGAAATGCTGGACATCGAATCGTTCGATGAAAATACGGTAAATGAATTGCGCAATCGGGCGCGCGATGCGCTGGTGACCGAGGCAATCGCGTCTGAAGAAGGCCTGGAAGGCATGGAAGACGCGCTTGTCAATCTGGACGGGATGGATCGTGTCACTGCCGGCAAGCTGGGTCTGGCGAGTATCAAGACATTGGAGGCCTTTGGCAACTTGGCCTATGATGAATTTGGCGCAATTCTGGCTTTGCCGACAGAGCGTGCGCGTCAGCTGATTAAAGATGAATTTAAAGATGTGACCGATGATGAAATGAAGCTCATCGATGCCAAGTACGATGATCATGCCAAGGCGTTGCAAGCCAAGGCATGGAGTCTTGCGGAAGCCAAATGACCCGAAAGACTTCATTATCATCTGTGGTGCCACATAGAAAAGAGGACTGAATGGCGAGTAACAACGTAGCTCAATTTGCCACCGAACTTAAAATGCCTGCCGACTTGTTGCTGACGCAGCTGCGTGCTGCGGGCGTTCCCAAGAGTTCGTCGTCCGATTCATTGTCCAAGGAAGACAAGGATAGGCTTCTTGACCATCTGCGCCGTGCACATGGCGCGGTGCCTGATGGTGAGAAAAAGAAAATCACGCTGACGCGCAAAGAGACTACCGAAATCAAGCAGGCTGATGCAACCGGTAAGTCCCGCACGATTCAGGTAGAGGTGCGCAAGAAACGCACTTTCGTGAAGCGCGATGAGCCGAGCGTTGCGGAGGCGCCAGCAATACTGTCGACACCCGTCGCAGCGCCTGTCATTGACGAGGCGGAACTGGCGCGTCGCACCGAGGAGGCGCGACGCCAGGCTGAATTGATCGCACGTCAGGAAGCGGAATTGCGGGAAAAGCAGGAGCGGCTCGCCAGTCTTGAAGCGGAAAGAGAAGCGCAAGCAAAGGCGATGCAGAAAGCTGAGAATGACGCAAGGAAAGCGGCAGCAGCGGCAGCAGCGGCAGCAGCGGCAGCCGTACCTGCGCCAAAAGTTGTTTCTGTAAAGGAAAAAACAGAAGAAATCTCCGAACAAGAGAAAAGGCGTGCTTCGGAAGAAGACGGTAGGAAAAAGGCCGCCCAAGCTGCAAAAGATGCGGCGGCGAAGGAGGCGGTGGAACGTGCGGCAGCAACTGAGCGCGCGCGCAAGATAGTGGCCGACGAAGTTGCACAGATCAAGGCGATGATGAATGCGCCGCGCAAGGTAATGAAAGCACCCGAGCCGGTACCGGCACCGGTCGCAAAACCGGCAGAGGGAACCTTGCACAAGCCGGCCGAAAAGAAACCTTCGGATAAGAAGGAAGAAAAGAAACCGGCAGTCGCTGCCGACAAGAAATCGATCAAATCGGCCAACGTATCGTCTACCTGGCAAGATGATGCGGCCAAGAAACGTGGCGTTGGCTTGAAGGCACGCGGCGCCGCTGCACCGACCGCCGGTCGTGATGGATGGCGTGGCGGTCCGAAAGGCCGTCGTCATTCTCATCAGGAAGAGCGGGGGAGTAATTTTCAGGCGCCGACAGAAGCAATTGTCAAGGATGTATATGTGCCTGAAACAATTTCGGTCGCCGAACTTGCTCACAAGATGTCTGTGAAGGCGTCCGAATTGATCAAGCATTTGATGAAGCTTGGTCAGATGGTAACGATCAATCAGGTGCTTGACCAGGAAACGGCAATGATCCTGGTTGAAGAAATGGGCCATACTGCGCATGCGGCCAAGCTGGACGATCCTGAAGCGATGCTGACGGAAGGCACCGAACATCCGGATGTCGAATCATTGCCACGCGCACCGGTGGTAACCGTGATGGGCCACGTCGATCATGGCAAGACTTCGTTGCTCGATTATATTCGCCGTGCGAAGGTGGCATCCGGTGAAGCTGGTGGCATTACGCAGCATATCGGCGCGTACCATGTCGAAACGCCGCGTGGCATGATTACCTTCCTCGATACGCCGGGTCATGAAGCGTTTACCGCGATGCGTGCGCGTGGCGCAAAAGCGACCGATATTGTAATTCTGGTTGTGGCGGCAGATGATGGCGTGATGCCGCAAACCAAGGAAGCGATTGCGCACGCGAAAGCAGCAGGTGTGCCTCTGGTTGTGGCGATCAATAAAATCGACAAGCCGGGCGCCAACCTTGACCGTGTCAAGCAGGAATTGGT
>DATEZO010000201.1:0-11610 GCA_035255485.1 Burkholderiaceae bacterium | reverse complement strand
GAGCAGGCTGGCCAGCTGGCGCAGGTGGTGAGCGTATTCCAGCTGGAGGGTGCGACGGCAGGTATGGCCAGGCCGGGGCTGCAGGCGGTGGCGGACAGGACGGGGCGCAAGGCGGTCACGCCGGTGGCCATGGCCAGGACTCCGGCCGCACCGGTGCGCCGCATCGCACCGGCGGCATCCGCGCCTGCCGGCGACGACTGGGAAGAGTTCTAACAAATGATGTCGATACTGCGGCGTATCTCGCCCTACGCTGCGGCACCGCAAATTTGATCCGTTACTCCACGCTGAGATAGCGTTTTCATACCATCCAATCGGTAAGGATGGCTCGAAACGAACTTTGTCATTCTTCAGTTTCCTACACCATTGTGTAGCGACACCCTCTGCTTCCATTGAAAAATGGGGTGCGAAACAGCGCCAATTTCGCAGTGCACGCGGTTTTTTATTAAAACGTATAATAATTCATGCGTTATTTGAAATCATGAAACATCATGCATGTTTCGATAAGCGCGCATGCAGTTTACTTCCGTATGAACCATCGCGATTCTATAAGGAAATATTGACATGATTACCTTTGATACCCATCCCGAGCGCTACTGCCACTGGAAACTCTCATTTGATGGGGCCATTGCTACGCTGGCAATGGACATTAATGAAGATAAAGGCATTGCGCCAGGCTATAAGCTAAAACTGAATTCATACGACCTGGGTGTAGATATCGAGCTCCATGATGCACTGCAACGTATTCGTTTCGAACACCCGGAAGTCAGAACTGTAGTACTGACCAGCGCGAAGCCGCGCATCTTCTGTTCGGGCGCCAATATTTACATGCTCGGCAGTTCGACTCATGCATGGAAGGTCAATTTTTGCAAATTCACCAATGAGACGCGCAACGGCATGGAAGATGCAAGCCGCTACTCGGGCCTGAAATTTCTCGCAGCCCTGAACGGCATAACTGCTGGCGGCGGTTATGAACTGGCGCTCGCATGTGATGAAATCCTGATGGTCGACGATCGTTCCTCGGCGGTGAGCCTGCCGGAAGTGCCACTTCTCGGCGTACTACCCGGTACCGGCGGGCTGACGCGGGTAATCGACAAGCGCAAGGTGCGGCATGACCATGCCGATATATTCTGCACCATGAGTGAGGGAGTGCGCGCCGAGCGTGCCATGGAATGGAGGCTGGTTGACCATAGCGCCAAGCCACAGCAGTTCGCCGAAGCGGTGGCGCAGCACGCCAACCGTCTTGCACAGCAGAGCGATCGCCCGGAACAAGAGGTGGGTGTGGCGCTGACGCTGCTGCAACGCCAGGTCGATGAAGATGCTTATCGTTATGCGCATGTCGAGGTGGCGATCGACCGCGGCATGCGCACTGCAACCATCACGCTGCATGCACCGGACAATGCGCAGCCAACGGATATCAAGGGCATTCTGGCTGCAGGCGTCGAATGGTGGCCGCTGGCGCTGGCTCGCGAACTGGACGATGCGATTCTCATGCTGCGCACAAATGAACTTGAGATCGGCACATGGCTTTTGAAGTCGCGCGGAGATATCAATGCCGTGCTGATGGCCGATACAATGCTTGATGCGCATCGGGATCACTGGTTCGTGCGCGAAACAATCGGCATGCTGCGCCGGACGCTGGCACGGCTGGATGTGTCGTCGCGCACGCTATTTGCGATTGTCGATCAGGAATCGTGCTTTGCCGGCACCTTCCTGGAAGTTCTGCTGGCCGCCGACCGCAGCTACATGCTGAGCCTGCCCGATACTCCGGAAACGGAGCCACGTGTGGCGCTGTCGCCGCTTAACTTCGGCAGTTATCCGATGGTGAATCGCGCTAGCCGGATCGATACCCGGTTTTACGGTGATCGGGCCAAACTCGATATGCTGCGCGAAATGAGCGGCAGGAAGCTTGCAACCGGTGAAGCATCGGCGCTCGGCCTGATCACGCTGACGCCGGACGATATCGACTGGGATGATGAAATCCGCATTGCAATCGAAGAACGCGTCAGCTTGTCGCCGGATGCGCTGACCGGGATGGAAGCAAGTTTGCGCTTCGGCGGCGCGGAAACCATGGAAACGCGCATTTTTGGCAGGCTGTCGGCATGGCAGAACTGGATCTTCAACCGGCCGAATGCGGTCGGCGAGTCCGGTGCTTTGAAGGTATTCGGTTCCGGCAACAAGGCCAGGTTCAATTGGGAACGCGTGTAAACAACTCAACTGCAAAGGAGTAGCGCCATGACAATCGATTACAACGAACGGATCCCCAACAATGTCAATCTCTCGAGCGACCGCACACTGCAACGCGCTCTTGAAAACTGGCAGCCAAATTTCCTGAACTGGTGGAGCGATATGGGACCGGAGGGATCGCGTGACTTCGACGTGTACCTGCGCACAGCGGTGAGCGTCGAGCCGAGTGGCTGGGCCCATTTCGACTACGTCAAAATGCCGGACTACCGCTGGGGCATCTTTGTGCCACAAGCCGATCCCGAGCGCAAGATCCATTTTGGCGAGCACAAGGGCGAAGCCGCATGGCAGGAGGTGCCAGGTGAATATCGCGCCAATCTGCGCCGCATCATCGTGGCCCAGGGTGACACCGAACCGGCATCGGTCGAACAGCAGCGCCACTTGGGCCTGACCGCGCCATCGCAATACGACTTGCGCAACCTGTTCCAGGTAAATGTGGAGGAGGGCCGGCACCTGTGGGCGATGGTGTATCTGCTGCACCGCTATTTCGGACGCGACGGCCGTTCCGAGGCCGAGGCGATGCTGGAGCGCCGTTCCGGAGATGCCGACAATCCGCGCATCCTGAATGCATTTAACGAGCGCACGCCGGACTGGCTGTCGTTTTTCATGTTTACCTATTTCACTGATCGTGACGGTAAATTCCAGTTATGCGCCTTGGCCGAATCGGCATTCGACCCGCTAGCGCGTACCACGCGTTTCATGCTGACCGAAGAAGCGCACCACATGTTCGTTGGCGAATCAGGCGTGTCGCGTACCATTCAGCGTACCTGTGAAGTGATGAACCAGCTGAAGACCGATGATGTACAGCGCTTGCGCGCCGCCGGCGTGATTGATCTGCCGACCATCCAGCGTTATCTCAACTTTCACTTCAGTGTAACGATCGATCTGTTCGGCGCGGATCAATCGAGCAATGCCGCAACCTTTTATTCGACCGGCCTGAAGGGTCGTTTCGAGGAAGGCAAGCTGGATGGCGACCATGTATTGAAGAACGACAGCTATCCGGTGCTGGCAGTTGAGGATGGCAGGATCGTGACGCAGGAGATTCCGGCGCTGCTGGCGATCAACGAGCGGCTGCGCGACGACTATATCCGCGATTCGGTGGGCGGCGTACAGCGCTGGAACAAGGTAATCGAAAAAGCCGGCATCGACTTCCGTTTGAGCGTGCCGCACAAGGCGTTCAATCGCAAGATCGGCACCTTTTCGGAGCTGCGCGTGTCACCGGATGGTCAGGTGATTTCCGAAGCGGAATGGACGCACCAACATCGCAACTGGCTGCCGAGCGCGGAAGATCGCGCTTTCGTTGCGTCGCTGATGGGGCGTGTGACTGAAGCCGGCAAATTTGCCAACTGGATCGCGCCGCCGGCGATCGGCATCAACAAGCAGCCGGTCAACTTCGAATACGTACGTTTCGCCTGACTTGAAGGGAGCTGCTCATGGCACAGACTGCAACCGCTGGCATGCTGGCGCGCCAGCACCTGATCGACCCGGAGATCTGCATTCGCTGCAACACCTGCGAGGATACTTGCCCGGTCGATGCAATCACGCACGACAGCCGCAATTACGTTGTCGATTTCGGAAAGTGCAATGGCTGCAACGATTGCATTTCGCCTTGCCCTACTGGAGCAATCGACAACTGGCGACAGGTTAAAGTCAGTGAAGTCTGGAGCCTGGAGCAGCAGTTGCAATGGGATACGCTGCCGGCCGAGCAGCAATTCGCCGAAGGCGAGGTCGGCAGCGCAATGCCGGATGATATTGCGCGCATCACGGACGAAGCATCGATCGGGCAAGGAGGGCCGGCAAAGGCGCCATGGTCGGCAGCGCAGCCCTATACCGGGTTGTATACCCCGCAACTACCGGCAATCGCGACTGTGGCTGGTAATTTCCGGTTGACTGGTGCGGATGCTGGCAGTGACATTCGGCATATCGTGCTCGATTTTGGCGGGCTCGCATTTCCGATTCTGGAGGGCCAGTCGATTGGCATTATCCCACCCGGCGTCGATGCTGACGGCCGGCCGCATCATGTGCGTCTGTATTCGGTGGCCAGCCCACGCGATGGCGAGCGTCACGGCTATAACAATCTGGCATTGACAATCAAGCGTGTGACCGAGGACAACGATGGCAAGCCGTGGTACGGCATCGGATCCAACTACATGTGCGACTTGAAGAAAGGTGACAAGGTGCAGGTGACCGGGCCGTATGGCTTGACCTATCTGATGCCGAATCATCCGGGCACGAAACTGATGATGATTTGCACCGGGACCGGATCGGCACCGATGCGTGCGATGACCGAGCGGCGCAGAAGGCGCATGGAACTGAAGGAGGGCGGCGAGATACTGCTGTTTTTCGGTGCGCGCACGAGAAACGAATTGCCGTATTGCGGACCGCTCCTGAAACTGCCACAGGAATTGATCGATGTGCAACTCGCATTTTCACGTGAGCCGGAACAGCCGAAACAATATGTCCAGGATCGTATTCGCGCTCAAGCCGCCAAGGTTGCAGCCTGGTTGGTCGAAGATAATACTTACCTCTACATTTGCGGCCATAAGCGAATGGAGGAGGGAGTGTACGCCGCGCTGGAAGATGTTTGCCGGCAGCACGGACTGGACTGGCAGTTGTTGATGTCGCAACTGCGCGATTCGGGCCGGTTCCACGTCGAGACATACTGACCTGCTTTTCTTCGATACCCAGAAGATTGACAAGTTTTATAGAGCATTTACAGGAATTTGATTATGCCCATTTATTCGTTTGACGGACTCGTACCGGTAGTGCATTCTACCGCCTACGTGCATCCGACCGCTGTCCTGATTGGTGATGTACTAATCGGCCCACGCTGCTATGTCGGCCCAGCCGCTTCATTGCGCGGCGATGCCGGACAAATCGTGATGGAGGAGGGCAGCAATGTGCAAGATAGCTGTGTGGCACACAGTTTTCCCGGCGCCGAAATGGTGATCGAAACAAACGGTCATATCGGTCATGGAGCGGTCTTGCATGGCTGCCGTATCGGGCGTAATGCATTGGTCGGCATTAATGCAGTGGTAATGGATAGTGCGATAGTCGGCGAATCTTGCATCATTGCCGCAATGACCTTCGTCAAGGCCGGCATGGTGATAGAGCCTCGCCATCTGGTTGCTGGTGTGCCGGGCAAGATAGTACGTGCACTGACCGACAAGGAGGCCGAATGGAAAGCCAAAGGGACAGCTTTTTATCACTATCTGGCTGACGTTAGCCTGCAGACGATGCATGAAACCACGCCTCTTGCAGAAGCGGAGATTAATCGAAAGCAACTGGTTACGCCTTCAATCGATCCGCTACATATTGCAAAAACACAATGGTAATCTTCCATCGTGTTGTCATCACATTGTTGACGGAAATCCATTCTGGATAGCCGTCATTTCTTGCAAAAAGTAAAATCTCCCCGCCCCGCCTCCTTTCTCAATCCCGCCTTTGCCTTACAATCTGCACTTTTATTCATCTTTTTGTGCAAAAAAATACCGTTTTCGCGTTGACAAGCAAATTTATGCATTTTAGAATCTAGTTATTGCAATATAATGCATGAGCGTGTAATATTAATGCACGATACTGCAGTTTCCGGGCTTCAGCCCTAACCGACTTATAAAAGGATGCACCCATGAGCGGATTATTTGACCAGTTCAAATCCTGGTACGAAGACCGGCACGACTATGCGAGAGCCTGGAAGCAAAGAACAGGTGGGACGGTTGTTGCCACCATGTGTACCTACACGCCAGAAGAAATTCTGATTGCTGCCGGTATGTTGCCGGTGCGCGTACTTGGTGCGCATGAACCGCAAAACGTGACTGAGCCGCATATTTTCGGCATGTTTTGCCCGTTCTGCCGCGATTCGCTGGCGCAAGGTTTGCTTGGTCGCTATGACTACTGTGAGGGTGTAACGCTGACGCAGTCGTGCATTCAATATCGTCAGACCTTCAATTCCTGGCGCATCCATGTGCCGACAGTGAAGTGGGATTATTACCTGCCGATGCCGAATGAGGTGCAGTCCAAGTTCGCCAAGCTGTTGCACTATTCCGAAGTCAAGAAATTCCGCACCTTCATGGAAGGCGTGATCGGCAAACCGATCACCGATGAAGATCTGCGTCGCTCCACAGAACTCGTGAATGAAAATCGTCGCCTGCTGCACGAACTCTATGAATATCGCAAGGAAGCCAATCCGCGCGTGACCGGCGTCGATGCATTGTATGCATCGATTACCGCGCAGTTCATCGACAAGGAAGACCACAATCGCGAACTGAAGCGCGTTCTGGCCGAGTTGCCGAAGCAACCGAAGAACGTCCGCCCGGAAGGCGTACGCTTCATGACCATCGGTTCGGAGAACGACGACGTGTCCTTCATGGCCATGGTCGAGTCGGTCGGCTCCACCATCGTGATCGATGACCAGTGTTCCGGCACGCGCAATTTCTGGAACGAAGCGCGGGTTCAGGATGATCCGATCGCCACCATCGCCGATCGCTATTGCGAGCGGCCTGCATGCCCGACCAAGGATTATCCGGCGCATACCCGCTTCGATCATGTATTGAAGCTGGCCAAGGATTACAACGCACGCGCCGCTGTTTTCCTGCAACAGAAATTCTGCGATCCGCATGAAGGCGATTATCCGGATTTGAAAGAGCACCTGGAAAAAAATGGCATTCCGACTCTGTTCCTGGAGTTCGATATCACTAATCCGATAGGTCCGTTCCGCATCCGTATCGAAGCTTTCCTCGAGACCATGAGTGAAGAGGAATTGTTCTGAACGCATAGCGTCAGACACCTGGAGCCGGTCAGGCACGACCGGCATGCGACAGAACAGAGATCTATCTTAAGGAGTAACGAGAAATGGCAATTTACAAGACTGAGCCGCTCAAGTGCTGGAAAAAGGCCAAGGAGCTGCGCGAGCAATACTATATCAACTTCGCGCGCTGCAAGGAAAAGGGCGGCATTCGCTGGTCCGGATCGGCATGGGCGCTGGATGCGATTCCCGCCGGCCTTGGCAATGACGTGTATTCGCTCACAGGCGAACCTTATGGCGCAGCGGTAGCGCTCGACAAGAAATTCAATCAGGAATGCCAGAACGCAGCAGAGTCTGCCGGATTTGCGCGTGATTTGTGCGCTTACATGCGTACCTACTGGGGTTCGCTGTACCTCGACAAGTACCTCGACGGCAGCCCGTTCCCAAAGCCTGACTTCAATTTCCAGACACAAATCTGCTGCTCCCACGCCAAGTGGTATCAGCATGCATCGAAAATTGAAAATACGCCGGTCAAGTTCATCGACGTTTCGGTTGGTCCATACAAGACACTGACCGAAGAACGCTTGATGTATGTGACCAATCAAGGCCTCGAATCGATCGAGTGGATGGAAAAAGTCACAGGCCGCAAGTACAACGATGAACTGTTCATCGAAGCGGTCAAGAACGAAATGCGCTCGACCTCGCTGTGGGCCGAAATCTGCACGCTCAACAAGGCCAAGCCTGCTCCGCTCGACGAAAAAACCATGTACTCGCTGTATGTGCTGGCAACGCTGTCGAAATCTTCCAAGTGGTGCGCGGATTTCTATGAAGAGTGCCGCGATGAAGTCAAGGATCGCGTTGCGCGCGGCATTGCAGCCGTACCCAACGAGCGCTGCCGCGTCATGTCGGATACCCAACCACCTTGGGCGTTCCTGAAAGTGTTCCGCTATCTGGAAGAATACGGCGCAGTATCGATCGGCTCGCTCTATACGTTCGGACTCGAAGGCATCTGGGAAACCAAGCCGGACGGCTCCTGGGGTCCGCGTACCACGCCGATGCAGCAAGGCATCGAGATCACCACCCGCGAGCAAGCCATGAAGCTGTATTGCGACTGGAATCTCTCCAAGCCACAGTGGCAGCATTTCTACGACCCGCGCCTGAAAACCGAGATGATGAAGACGATCGTCAAGGAATGGGGTGTGGATGGCGTCATGTTGCACTTGAATCGCGGCTGCGAAGGTCTTTCGCTCGGCATCATGGAAAATCGCCTGGGGCTGGCAGCTGCCGGCATTCCGGTAATGACCTATGAGGGCAACATGGGCGATGAGCGCGAATTCGACCTCGGCCGTACGCAAAACCGTGTTGATTCATTTATGGAAACACTCAATCTCAAGCGCGATTTTGTACACGCCTGAACCAAATAAGGAGGATGCTGAAAATGATTACCGCAGGTATTGACATGGGATCCCGCACCGTCAAGGTGGTGTTTCTTGAGGAACTCAACGTAGAAGGTGCGCCGCAGCTGAAATGGGGCGTCAAGGGCAAGCACATGATGTTCCCGGATGAGCTGGATATGGATGTCGCAGCCGACAAGGCGCTGGCAGACGCTCTGGCGGAGGCTGGCCTGAAGCGCGAACAAGTCTCGCGTATCGTGGCCACTGGCGCCGGACGCAAGCAGGTTCGTTTCGCCGATACCGATGTGACCGAAGTATCGGCAGGTGCGCGTGGCGCAGTATTCATGTGCCCGGCAGCACAGACTGTAGTCGATGTCGGCGCGGAAGAAGGTCGTGGCATCAAGTCGAATGCCGAGGGCAAGGTGGTTGACTTCGCCGGCAATGAAAAATGCGCCGCTGGTGCTGGCGCATTTGCAGAATCGATGGCACGTGCTCTGCAACTGACGCTCAAGGAATTTGGCGATGCCAGCCTGCGTTCTGATCGCGTCATTCCGATGAATGCGCAATGCACCGTATTTGCTGAGTCCGAAGTAGTGTCGCTGATCCACTCCGCCACGCCCAAGGAAGATATCGCCAAGTCAGTACTGGATGCAGTCGCCAGCCGCGTGTGCGCCATGGTGCGTCGCGTCGGCATTGAAGGTGAAGTAATTCTGATCGGCGGCATGGTCAACAATCAGGGTTTCGTCCGTTCGTTGAAGGATGCTCTTGGCGTGGAACATGTCAACCTGCCAGATATGCCGGAATATGTCAGCGCACTGGGCGCCGCACTCATCGCAACTGAAGGCAACGCGTAAGCGTCACCGGATCATTTGAAAGGAATACATCATGGCTGCAGCAGAAAAAAAAGAGTACTGGCGCTGGCAGGAGAATTGCTGGCTTGATGAAAGCAAGGATTGGCGCGCTGCCAAGATCATCACTGCTGGCATCGACGTCGGTTCGGTTAGTTCGCAGGCAGTAATCTGCGTGGATGGTGAACTGTACGGCTACAACAGCATGCGAACCGGCAACAATAGCCCGGACTCGGCTACCAATGCTATCAACGGCATTCTGGACAAGGCCGGCATGAAGCTGGAAGACATCACCTATGTAATCGGCACCGGCTACGGTCGTGTCAATGTGCCGTTTGCGCACAAGGCGATCACCGAGATTGCCTGCCATGCACGCGGCGCCAACTATATGGGTGGCCCTGCCGTACGCACCATTCTTGACATGGGCGGCCAGGATTGCAAGGCTATTCATTGCGATGATAAAGGCAAGGTCACCAACTTCCTGATGAATGACAAGTGCGCTGCCGGCACCGGTCGCGGCATGGAAGTGATTGCCGATCTGATGCAGATCCCGATCGCCGAGTTGGGACCGCGCTCGTTCGATGTGGATGTCGAACCAGAAGCAGTATCGTCGACCTGCGTGGTGTTCGCCAAATCAGAGGCGCTGGGCTTGCTCAAGGCCGGTTACACCAAGAACAAGGTGATCGCCGCCTATTGCCAGGCAATGGCAGAACGCGTGGTGTCGCTGATCGAGCGTATCGGTGTTGAAGACGGTTTCTTCATTACCGGTGGTATTGCCAAAAACCCTGGCGTGGTCAAGCGTATCGAAAAACTGCTCGGCACCAAGGCAGTAGAAACCAAGATCGATACCCAGATCGCCGGCGCATTGGGTGCTGCACTGTTCGGCTACACGCTGATGCAGAAGCAGGCTGCGACTGCTGCAAAAGCAGCTGCTTAATCGTTTGTCTCTATCCTGATTCCCGAGCCCGTGATTGCGGGCCCGGGTTGATGGCTTTATGTATTCAATGCGCATTAGCGCCGGGAGCAAAACCCATGATCGCCAACTACGGCTACAAGGATGGATCGGGTGAGTTTTACATCAGTATCGATACCGACAAGTGTGTCGATTGTTCGGTCGGACGCGCCTGTCTGACGGCTTGTCCGAAACTGATGTTCGAAACCATGACTGACGATTACGATGATGAAGTGATTGCAATCAAATCGGCGTTCCGCAGATCGCTTGCATTTGACTGCGCGGACTGCAAACCAGCCGGTGGATATGCCAGCTTGCCCTGCACTGCTGCCTGTACGCCAGGCGCGATCAAGCATTCCTGGTAGAACGGCCATGGAACCCATCCGGTTGAAACTGGTGAAGGGCGGCCAGGAAGGCGAGCTTTTGGCGCAAGGTTGGATCAAGCAGACGACGATTGGCGAGCCACGGTTGTCAGAGATTGTCGATAATTACAAAAAAATGGGTTACGATGTCCATGTCATCGAGCACCCGGTCGAAACCAACGGCGACAGTTGCAATAGCTGTTTTTCCGCTGGAGCTGAAATCGGGCAGATGTATGGCGATGTATTCATCCGTAAGAAAGGTGATGCGAAGCCGCTTGAAGACGAACTGTTTTAAAGGTGGTTGATACTCTGTCAGAAACTCAAATAAAGGAAATTTCAGATGGCACTCCACGAGCCCAAAATGCGCCTGATGAAGCGTGATGACCTTGATGCTGTTGCTGCAATTGATGCGCTTATTTCAAAACAGCAGCGGCGTCAGTATTACGAACGCAAAATTGAAACAGTAATCAATAACCCGCATAACATCAATACCTCGCTAGTGGCAGAAGTGGACGGCAAGGTGGTCGGTTTCATCATGGGCGACGTTTATTTCGGTGAGTTCGGCATTCCTGAAACCAGCGCCACCATCGACACGATTGGCGTGCATCCCGATTGCCAGAATCATGGCGTCGCGCATGACCTGATAGACCAGTTCCTGACTAACATGAAAGGTGTCGGTGTAAGCAAGGTCTACACGCTGGTGAACTGGAACGATTTCTCACTTGAGCGGTTCTTTGGCAGTCACAAGTTTCAACCATCAAAACGGATCAATCTCGAATTGCAACTTCCTTGATACAAGCGCCGGAAAATCCCGCAAGCGGATTTTCCGGCGCCCTCGTTTTATCAGACGTTGGACAGTAATCCAGCGAAAGCCGCCGAATGTAGCATGTGGCATCGTTCGACGCTCACTTCCATAATGTTTTGTCAGGTCTCCAATGTGGATTGATACCCACTGTCACACTAAATATTCCTATGATAACTGGCTGGAGCCGCTGGCGCTGATTCGCCGCGCGAAACAGCTCGGACTGGATGGCATCGTCGTCACCGAGCACTATTCCTACGAAGCGTC
>DATEZO010000200.1:0-3113 GCA_035255485.1 Burkholderiaceae bacterium | reverse complement strand
GTTATCCTTGGATGCCGCCGCCTTTTGCAATTCCTCATACAACTGGCCGGCCTGTACAGATTGGGTGCGCTGGTAGTAGTTCCAGCCGGTCCATGCTGCATAACCGGCCAATGCGATGATCAGCAACCAGGTGACGAGATTACCGAACTGGTTCCACCAAGCCTTCAGAGAAGCTAACTGCTCCTGTTCTTCGAGATCGTATGCCATGATGATATGTTGTAGTGTTTAATGGTGATGGTGGTGGTCCGGGTGGTCGCAGTCGTCTCCACAGGTGATCTGATCGACTACGTAGCTAGCAACCTGTTCGAATACAACCGCCGTCTGGTTGTTTTCCGCATTCTCACCGCGCATCGTCTTGACGGTTGCAACACCTTTGGCGACCTCGTCTTCTCCAATGATGACAGCAAAGTCCGCGCCGCTTGCATCGGCACGCTTCATCTGCGCCTTGAAACTACCGCCAGCACTGGCCGAAGCGCAATGCAGCACAACATCCAGGCCAGCGTCGCGCAAGCGTTCCGCCACAACGAATGCCTGCATTTGTGCAGCAGCCCCCTGATGTACGACGTACACGTCGCACAGCTTTTGCGCAAACTGTTCGCCCGACGCCTTCATCAACTCCAGCAGGCGTTCGACACCGATGGCGAATCCGCACGCCGGGGTCGGCTTACCTCCAAACATTTCGATCAACGGGTCATAACGCCCGCCGCCGCATACCGTACCCTGCGCACCGAGCTGGTCCGTAACCCACTCGAACACCGTGCGGTTGTAGTAATCCATGCCCCTCACCAGGCGAGGATTAATGGTGAACGGAATACTGTTATGGCGCAGGATTTTCTGCACGCCGTCAAAGTGCGCTTGCGACTCTTCACCCAGATAGTCAAGCAGCTTCGGCGCGGCATTGACCATTTCCTGCATCGTGGGGTTCTTGGTATCGAGAATACGCAGCGGATTCGAATGCAGCCGGCGCTGCGCGTCGGCATCGAGCAAGTCCTTGTGCTGCTCGAAGTACGCAATCAGGTCGGTACGATGCCGGTTACGCTCTTCCGCATTGCCGATCGAATTGAGCTCAAGGCGGATGTTCTGCAGTCCGAGATCGTCCCACAGGCGCTGGCACAACATGATCAGTTCGGCATCGATATCCGGGCCGGTGAACCCGAGTGCCTCGGCGCCGACCTGATGGAATTGGCGATAGCGGCCGCGTTGCGGCTTTTCATGACGGAACATGGGGCCGGCGTACCAGAGGCGCTTCGGACCTTCGTATGTCAGATTGTGTTCGATCGCGGCACGCACCACTCCCGCAGTACTTTCCGGGCGCAGCGTAAGTTGATCGCCATTCATCGAATCGACGAAGGAGTACATTTCCTTCTCGACGATGTCGGTGACGGCGCCGAGGCCGCGCGCAAACAGCGCAGTCGGTTCGACGATCGGCGTACGGATCTGCTGGAAGCCGTAGCTCTTCAACACCGATTGCACGGTATTCTCAAACAACTCCCACAACGGAGCATCTGCCGGCAGGATGTCATTCATCCCTTTTACACCGACAATTTTTTCTGTTTTCTTGTTTTCTGACATTCTATTCGGACGATTAATATACGGCGTGCCTCAGGCTGCGGCCGTCGCATTTCCATAGCGTGTTTTCACATAATCCAGCACGATAGCCTGGAACTCTTCTGCGATATGTTCGCCACGCAGGGTTATTTTCTTTTCGCCGTCGACAAACACCGGCGCCGCCGGCGACTCGCCGGTGCCCGGCAGGCTGATCCCGATATTGGCGTGCTTCGACTCTCCCGGCCCGTTGACGATACATCCCATGACTGCAACATTCATGTTTTCAACGCCAGGGTATTGCTTTTTCCATGTCGGCATCTGGTCGCGCAGGTAGGTCTGGATCCTGTCTGCCAATTCCTGGAAAACGGTCGAGGTAGTGCGTCCACAACCTGGGCAAGCAATCACCATGGGTGTAAACTTGCGCAGCCCCATCGTCTGCAGAATTTCCTGGGCCACCACGACCTCCTTGGTGCGGTCGCCGCCTGGTTCTGGGGTAAGCGAGATACGAATAGTATCGCCGACGCCCTCCTGCAGCAGGACCGACAACGCTGCAGTCGACGCCACGATACCCTTGCTGCCCATGCCGGCCTCGGTCAATCCCAAATGAAGCGGGTAGTCGCAACGCCGGGCCAATTCGCGATAGACAGCAATCAAGTCCTGCACGCCCGACACTTTGCATGACAGGATGATCTTGTCACCTGCCATACCAAGTTCCTCAGCACGCTGCGCATTCTCAATCGCCGAAGTGACCAATGCCTCGTACATCACGGCTTGCGCATCCCATGGCTCTGCGCGCTGCGCGTTTTCGTCCATGATGCGCGCCAGCAGCGCCTGATCGAGGCTGCCCCAATTGACGCCAATACGCACAGGTTTGTCATACTTGCACGCGACCTCGATCATCTGCGCAAACTGTGTGTCGCGTTTGGCACCCTGTCCCACATTGCCCGGATTGATACGATACTTCGACAAGGCTTGCGCGCATTCAGGAAAATCCGTAAGCAGCTTGTGGCCGTTATAGTGGAAATCACCGACCAGAGGCACATCCACCCCCATCTTGTCCAACTGCTCGCGAATCGCGACCACGGCTGCAGCGGCTTCAGGGTTATTGACGGTAATGCGAACGAGTTCCGACCCGGCGCGCGCCAAGTCCTTAACCTGGATCGCGGTCGAGATTGCATCGGCGGTATCCGTGTTGGTCATGGACTGGACCACAACCGGCGCGAGTCCGCCAACAACAACTTCGCGCGCGCCATAGCGCACCGTCACCCCGCGGCTATTGCGACGCGCGCGCGGGCCGGAGGCAATTGGAGAATTCGTTTGGGACATGCTGGTATTTACTTCAGGTTTAAGCGGGCGACATTGCTTTTGCCAGCCTTGACTTCCAGCGGTTCGCCGCGCAAGGTCGCATCAACACCGGACGCATTTCCAATGACCAGCAAGACGGGCTCTGCAACTTCGATCGTTTCGGTATCACCGGCCTTCATCAGGCGTGACAGCACACTGCTCTTATTATCGGTACGCCGGACTTCGACCCACGATTCTTCACGCGCGGTCAGCACCAGCGC
>DATEZO010000199.1:0-2549 GCA_035255485.1 Burkholderiaceae bacterium | reverse complement strand
GGCTTGCTGCCCAACTGGATCGTGCCTCCGGGAAAACGGATCTCGCCTTGCGCCCACGCCGGCATGCTGTGCTCCGCCAGCTGATGCGGCAGCCGTACGCCTAATGTCTGCAGCATGTTGGCAAGCGCTTCGCCGCGCATGTCTTCGTAGGCCAGCGCCAGGCGATACGGGTACAGTGCCGTGGCATCGTTTTTGGCGCGGCCTAGTTTGTCGACCACGCGATCCAGCACTTCCCGGCAATAAGTTTTCAATGCCCCCGTGCTGGGCAAGTCCAGGCTCCAGCGCGCGCGATGTGGCACTGTGTTGGCATCAAACCAGTCGTCGCCCTTGGTCAGCAGCGAGGTGCGCTGGGCCGCGTGCGGCGCGCTCGATTGTGCCTCGCGCAGGATGTACCACTCGGCAAACCATGCAATATGCCCGAGCTCCCATAATGGCGGATGAACTTCGGGCAAGCGTGGCACCTTTTGTGGCACATCCAGTCCTGCTGACGTGAAACAATCAAACAGGGTGAGCGTATATTCGCGCGCGTCTTGCAATGCACCGGCGAGCTCGTTCGGCGTTGCCGTTCGAAAGGAAAAATTCATTGCTGTATTGGATGAAACCAGAAAGTTTCGCTGTCTTCATTATCGACGGCACGGTGATAAATGCCAACAAGCGATGCACCGCAACGCCACAACCATTCCAGTCAACCTCAGGCGTTTACGTGCTTGACAATGCATCGCCTGCTCTTCTACAGTGGACGCATGTCGATCGCTCGCGCACATCACTTCCTCCTTTCACCTATCGTCCGCTGCCTGTTGCCGAGCGCGCTACTGCGCCTGGCGCGCTGACACTCACTCCCCTCCCTGTTGTCTGTTGTTGCCCGCCCGCCAAGTTGGCGATGCGGATGTCGATTTTTCCAAAGGCTGTCCTTTCATGCATTTCAAGCGAATGCCCATCACGATCATCTGCGGCGACCTCGTCGTCACAATGATCTTTGCGCGCTCGCTTTCCCTGCTGCCGCTACCGATCGGTTGCCTGGCCTCGCGCTAGTGGCAGTCAGGCAGCCTCTTCGCCACATCTGGATTTCCCTTAACTCAAAGAAAAGGATTCACCATGATGTTGTCCAACCCTGCGACTAAATACCGCCCCTTTGCGTCTGTTCAGCTGACCGACCGGACTTGGCCGGACCGTGTCATCACGCGGCCTCCGGTATGGATGAGCACCGACCTGCGCGACGGCAACCAGGCCTTGATCGAACCGATGGATGGCGAGCGCAAGCTGCGCTTGTTTGAAATGCTGGTAAAGGTCGGCTTGAAGGAAATCGAGGTCGCCTTTCCTTCCGCATCGCAGACCGATTTCGACTTCGTGCGCAAACTGATTGAGGAAAATCGCATACCGGACAACGTGACGATCGAGGTGATCACGCAAGCGCGTGAAGACCTGATCCGCCGCACTATCGAATCGCTGCACGGAGCGCGTCGCGCAATCGTGCACCTGTATAACGCCACGGCGCCAGCCTTCCGGCGCATTGTGTTTGGCATGTCGCGCCAGCAGGTGCGCGACATTGCGGTGGCCGGCACGCGCCTGATCAGGCAACTGACCGACGAGCGGCCGGAAACGGAATGGATATTCCAGTATTCGCCCGAAACCTTCAGCATGACCGAACTGGACTTTGCGAAGGAGGTATGCGACGCCGTATCCGAGGTCTGGCAGCCCACACCGCAGCGCAAGATGATCATCAACCTGCCCACCACCGTCGAATGCAGCACACCCAACGCGTATGCGGACCAGATCGAATGGATGCACCGCCATCTGGCGCGTCGCGACGCGATCGTCCTCTCCGTGCATCCGCATAACGACCGCGGCACGGCAGTGGCGTCGGCGGAGCTGGCGATGATGGCCGGCGCCGACCGGGTCGAAGGCTGCCTGTTCGGCAATGGCGAACGCACCGGCAACGTCGACCTGGTGACGCTGGCCATGAATCTCTATACCCAGGGGGTGCATCCGGGGCTAGACTTTTCGGATATCGATGCAGTGCGCCAGTGCGTGGAAGACTGCAACCAGATTCCTGTACACGCGCGCCATCCCTATGCCGGCGATCTGGTGTACACCGCGTTTTCAGGGTCGCACCAAGATGCGATCAAGAAGGGCTTCGCGCAGCAGCAGGCAAACGCGGTCTGGGAGGTGCCGTATCTGCCGCTCGACCCCGCCGATGTCGGCCGCAGCTACGATGCCGTCATTCGCGTCAACAGCCAGTCCGGCAAGGGCGGCATGGCTTATCTGCTGGAACAGGAGTATGGATTGCAGCTGCCGCGCCGCCTGCAAATCGAGTTCAGCCGTGTCGTGCAACAGGTCGCCGATGAATCCGGCAAGGAAATCGCGGCGCATGACATCTACCGGATATTCCGGCAAGCCTACCTCGATGCCGCGTCGCCCTATGCATATGGGACGCACCGGATGACGGACGTCCCCGGACAATCCGGCATGGTGCGCGTACAGGCAGAACTTCGGCATGCGGGCAAGCCGATCATCGTCGCAGGCACCGGCAACGGCCCGATCGACGCCTT
>DATEZO010000198.1:0-2121 GCA_035255485.1 Burkholderiaceae bacterium | reverse complement strand
GGCAGTGATGTGCTTGCCGTGCGATTTTTCGGCTCCGGCGCTGGCGGCGCGGCCGATGGAACGATGATGAATTGCGCAGGTTTTGGTGTTGCCGGGGCAGTCGACGCGCTTGCAGACGATAGTCGTGGATGGAGCATTTTTTATGTGGCGGAAGATGCTACCGGCGATCCGGAGCTGTACTGTAAGTATCAGGGAGCAAGCGGCTGGTCGTCCCAGGCGATCGCACGCGGCGTTGAGTCATTTCAGGTGCTGTACGGGCTCGATACCGACGCGGATGGCTTGCCGAACCGGTTTGTGATGGCTTCGGCGATCGATGCGCTGGATGACACCCTCCTCCTTGAAGGCGTCGACGCGGCCGCGCGAGCGCGGGACAGGGGACGTAAAACAAACTGGAAGAAGGTCGTGGCTGTAAGGATCGCAATGCTTATCCACGGTGCGCATTCGGTCAGCGCGGAACGCATGGGCAAGGATCATGACTTGTTCGGCAAGGATTACGGGAATGCATTCGCGGGCATCGACAAGGGTGTGCGCATTCGCGACGTGGAGATGCCGACATTGCAACGTGGCCGGGTGCGTCGGATCTTCTCGACAACGATCTATCTGCATCAGCCGCCGCCGTTGGCGGAGGGGCCTCGATGAGGCTCGCCCATCGAAAAGTTGAATCCGGAGCCACGCTTATCGTCACGCTATTGGTGCTGACAGTGCTGGCAATGGTTGGGCTTTCTGCGGCGCGGATCTCTTTGCAGGACGAAAAGGCGTCACGCAACGAGCGCGACCGGGAGGTTGCTCTGCAGGCAGCAGAAGCGGCGCTGACCGATGCCGAGCTGGATATTGAAACCTCGCCGCGCAGCTACCTGTTTGCATCGGGTCGGAATGAAGGATTTGCGTTGGGTTGCAATAACGGCCACGCAGCGCTCTACCTCGGCTTGTGCCTGCCCGGGGAGGTCAGCCGGCCGACTTGGCAAATAATCGATTTCACCAGCACGTCGGCAGAGACAACGTCCGTGCCTTACGGTCATTTCACCGGGCGCACACTCCCGATCGGAGCCGGTTCACTTCCATCGCATGTGCCGAGGTACATCATTGAACGCATGTCTGACATCGGCAGCGGGGTCAAGGCAATTGACTACTACCGCATTACCGCAATCGGTTTTGGCGCTGCACACACCACCCAAGTGATGTTGCAGACCCTTTATCGGAAAGCCGGTACGAACAGCGAAGAGCACGCGATGCCAATTGGCCGGTTCAGCTGGCGAGAAATCCCTAACTGGAAGGACTTACACGATGCTCTTGCTGGAAAGCAAAAAACCAATTGATTTCGCCGCGCAGCAGCGCGGCTTCACACTCGCCGATCTTCTAATTGCCCTTGCCATCGCAGGACTGCTGACGGCGATCGCCATACCTTCGTACCGCGACTCGGTACGCAAGAGCAAGCGCGCCGAAGGTCGTGCGGCGTTAATGCAGGCCATGCAGCAAGAGGAACGTTTCTATTCGGGGCACAACAGCTACATCCGCTTTCATTCCTCTTCAACAGACGAAGAGGAAAAGAAATTCAAATGGTTCTCCGGAAATAGCCCAAAAAGCAGCGCGTACGAAATCAAGGCGGAGCCTTGTCAGGACGACTCGATCGAAAGCTGCGTGCAATTGACGGCCATGCCGGGAACATACAACGTGGATTTGAAATTCAGGGACCTGGAATGCGGCGATCTCGTTTTGACGAGCACCGGAGTTAAGACTGCAAGCGGCCCGGATTGCTGGAACTAGCATGTGCGCTGCTATACCGCAGGGTCGTCAGAACGCAGGTTTTTCGCTGCCAGAGCTGCTGATTGTGATCGCTATCATCGGGATTTCTGCCTCGCTCGGCGCACCGAACTTCCGGGATATGATCGAGCGCCAACGGATCGCAACGACTGTTAATGATTTTTTCTACGCAATATATCTCGCCCGGTCGGAGGCAATTCGCCTGGGCGCGCGGGTGGACCTTGTCCCTAAGGATGCGACCGGCGACTGGGCGAAAGGCTGGGTCGTCTTCATTGATGAAAACGGGAATCAAAGGCCGGACAGTCGCGAGCGAATCATCTTTTCCCACGACGGAACTGCGCGCGGAATGAGCATTGCAGC
>DATEZO010000197.1:0-14639 GCA_035255485.1 Burkholderiaceae bacterium | reverse complement strand
GACTTTGCTAATTCCATGATTTGACTTGTGTTTTTGCGAAACCTTGCATTATAAGGGACACCCTGCCCGGCTTTGGCGATAAGCGGCGTATAATTCCGAAAATGTCGTCTTCGGACGCTCCATGCTAGGGGTCCTGGTTGTTGTATCGGCCGGGTGAGAAACACCCTTGAACCTGATCTGGATAATGCCAGCGAAGGGAAGTCATTGGGATCGGATCTTTCCTTTATTCCAACGTTCCTTCGCTGTTTTGATGAGCAAAGGAACACCATGAACGCCACTCCCCAATTTCTCGCCGCCACCGCCCAGGTGGATGAAGCCGCGATCCAGCCGTTGCCGAATTCCCGCAAAATCTACGTGACCGGTTCACGTCCCGATATTCGCGTGCCGATGCGCGAAATCAGCCAGGGCGATACACCGGCTTCGATGGGGGCGGAAAAAAATCCGCCGATCTATGTGTATGACACTTCCGGTCCTTACACCGATCCGGATGCCCGCATCGATATCCGTTCCGGCCTGCCAGCCTTGCGCGCCGCCTGGATCGCCGAGCGCAACGATACCGAGGAATTGTCGGGTCCTTCCTCCCAATATGGCGTCGAGCGGCTGAACGACGCGAAACTGACGGAATTGCGCTTCGACCTGCACCGCAAGCCGCGCCGCGCGTTGCCGGGCAAAAACGTGTCGCAAATGTATTACGCGCGCCAAGGCATCATCACGCCGGAAATGGAATACATCGCGATTCGTGAAAACCTGCGTCGCGCCGAATATCTCGAAAGCCTGAAAGCCTCCGGTCCGATGGGACAGCGACTGGCCGACCTGATGGGCCGCCAGCATCCGGGCCAGAACTTCGGCGCCGCGATTCCAGCCGAGATCACGCCGGAATTCGTGCGCGCCGAAATTGCGTGCGGACGTGCCATCATCCCTGCCAACATCAACCATCCGGAAAGCGAGCCGATGATCATCGGCCGCAATTTCCTGATCAAGATCAATGCCAATATCGGCAACTCGGCCGTGACTTCATCGATCGGCGAAGAAGTCGAGAAAATGACCTGGTCGATCCGCTGGGGCGGCGATACCGTGATGGATCTGTCTACCGGCAAGCACATCCACGAAACCCGCGAATGGATCATCCGCAATAGCCCGGTGCCGATCGGCACGGTACCGATCTACCAGGCACTGGAAAAGGTCAACGGCAAGGCCGAAGACCTGACTTGGGAAATCTTCCGCGACACGCTGATCGAGCAGGCCGAGCAGGGCGTCGATTACTTTACGATCCATGCCGGCGTGCGCCTGCAGTACGTGCCGCTGACCGCCAAGCGACTGACCGGCATCGTCTCGCGCGGCGGTTCGATCATGGCCAAGTGGTGCCTGGCGCATCACAAGGAATCATTCCTGTACACGCATTTCGAGGAAATCTGCGAGATCATGAAAGCGTATGACGTCGCCTTCAGCCTCGGCGACGGACTGCGCCCCGGCTCGATTTACGATGCCAACGATGAAGCGCAGCTGGGCGAATTGAAAACGCTGGGCGAATTGACGCAGATCGCCTGGAAGCATGATGTGCAGGTGATGATCGAAGGCCCTGGCCATGTGCCGATGCAGCTGATCAAGGAAAACATGGATCTGGAGCTGAAGGATTGCCATGAAGCGCCGTTCTATACGCTCGGACCGTTGACTACCGACATCGCGCCGGGCTACGACCATATCACCTCCGGTATCGGTGCCGCGATGATCGGCTGGTTCGGTACGGCGATGCTGTGCTATGTGACGCCGAAGGAGCATCTGGGCCTGCCGAACAAGGCGGATGTGAAGGAAGGCATCATCACCTACAAGTTGGCTGCGCATGCCGCCGATCTCGCCAAGGGGCATCCGGGCGCGCAGATCCGCGACAACGCGCTGTCCAAGGCGCGCTTTGAATTTCGATGGGAAGACCAGTTCAATCTCGGACTCGATCCGGACAAGGCGCGCGAGTTCCACGATGAGACGATGCCGAAGGATTCCGGCAAGGTTGCGCATTTCTGCTCGATGTGCGGACCGCATTTCTGCTCGATGAAAATCACGCAGGATGTACGCGACTACGCTGCCAGCGAAGGTATTTCGGATGAACAGGCGCTGCAGCAGGGCATGGAAGTCAAGGCGGTCGAATTCGTCAAAAGCGGCGCGGAAATCTATCGCAAGCAGTAAAAGATCATGGACATCGAATTGAACGGCGCGCCGCATGCCGTCGCGGAAAACCAGAATCTGCAGGAATTGATCGCGTCGCTGGCGCTGGCGAACAAGTCGCTTGCGGTCGCGATCAACCGGGAAGTGGTGCCGCGCCATTTGTGGCCGCAGCGCGTTTTGCAGCCGAGTGATTGCGTGGATATCGTCAAGGCGATCGGCGGCGGCTGATTTTTCAATATTCCTTACAAGGTTGTTCGTTACCCATAAGTCGCCAAGCCCTTGAAATTCCTTCCCCCTGCAAGGGGGAAGGAGTTCTGCGGTGGGTCTCTCGAAAAGTGGAGAGCACTCCAACCGGCTTGTGGGTAAGGATCATCCCTTATTGGGGGATGTGGAGTGGAAACACAGGAGAGAAGAATGAGTGCGCAAGAGGCAACCCAACAAGATTGTTTAACCATCGCCGGCAAGACTTACCGCTCACGCCTGCTGGTCGGCAGCGGCAAATACCGCGACCTCGAAGAAACGCGCGTGGCAACCGAAGCCGCCGGCGCCGAGATCATCACGGTCGCGATTCGTCGCGTCAATATCGGCCAGGATCCGAACACGCCCAATTTGCTGGACGCGGTGCCGCCATCGAAGTACACCATCCTACCCAATACTGCCGGCTGCTACAACGCGAAGGACGCGGTGTACACGCTGCAGCTGGCGCGCGAGCTGCTGAACGGCCACAAGCTGGTCAAGCTCGAAGTACTGGGCGACGAGAAGACGCTGTTTCCGAACATGCCGGAGACATTGAAGGCGGCGGAAACGCTAGTCAAGGATGGCTTCGACGTGATGGTGTATTGCAGCGACGATCCGATCCAGGCCAGGATGCTGGAACAGATCGGCTGCGTCGCGGTGATGCCGCTGGCGTCGCTGATCGGCTCCGGCATGGGCATCCTGAACCCGTGGAACCTGTCGCTGATCATCGAGCAGTCGACAGTACCGGTGCTGGTCGATGCCGGGGTCGGCACCGCATCCGACGCGGCGATTGCGATGGAACTCGGTTGCGATGGCGTGCTGATGAATACCGCGATTGCCGGTGCGCGCGACCCGGTCCGCATGGCGCGCGCGATGAAGCTGGCAGTCGAGGCCGGACGCGAAGCTTTTCTGGCCGGACGGATTCCGAAGCGGTTTGCCGCCTCGCCTTCCTCACCGATGGCGGGACGACTTGCATGAAACGCCCATGCGTGCTGGTGTTCGCCGGCGCCGATCCGAGTGGCGGGGCCGGTATCCAGGCCGATATCGAGACGATTGGCGCGCTGGGCGCGCATGCGCTATCGGTGATGACCGCGCTGACGGTGCAGGACAACGATCGGGTATTTTCGGTACACCCGGTACCGGCATCGCTGGTGCGGCAGCAGGCGCAGGCATTGCTGAACAAGATCGATATTGTCGCGATCAAGATCGGTATCGTCGGTAATCGCGCCAATGCCGAAGCGATCGCGGACATCGTGAAAGGCATGAAGGCACTCCAGCCGGATTTGCCAGTGGTGTTCGACCCGGTGCTGGCGAGCGGCCGCGGCGATGCGCTGGCGGTCGAGGATGCGGTTGGCGCGATTGCGCCGCTGATGGCGGTGGCGACCCTGATCACGCCGAATCTGCCGGAAGCGGTCGCGCTGTGCGGCGGCGAGCACCGTCTCGATGCGCAGGTGGAGCGCTTGCTGGCTGCCTGCCCGCATGTCCTGATCAAGGGGGGGCACGGCATCGATGAAGCCAAGGTCATCAATCGCTGGTTCGCGCAGGGCGTGATCCGTTCCTGGACATGGCCACGCCTGCCGGGCGCGTTCCATGGAACCGGCTGCACACTGGCATCGGCCATCGCGGCATTGCTGGCAAGCGGCCAGGCGATGGGGGATGCCATCGATCTGGCGCAAGGCTATTGCCATCAGGCACTGGAATCAGCCTACACGATTGCGGACGGACAACAGATTCCGAACCGTTCGGGGTCCTTACTGGAGAAAAAGGCATGAAAGGTTTGTATATCGTCACCCCCGATTGGGATGATACGAAACAGTTGCTGGAGACTACCGAGGCGGCACTGCGCGGCGGTGCGGCGCTGGTGCAGTATCGTCACAAGAATGCGACGCCGGAACTGCGGCGCGAGCAGGCGGAATGCCTGCTGGCATTGTGTCGCAGCTATCGGCGGCCGCTGGTCATCAACGATCATGTGGAATTGTGCATGGCGCTGGATGCGGACGGCATTCATGTCGGCGGCACCGACGCGTCGGTGGCACAGGCCCGGGCGGCGGTCGGCGCCGGGAAAATCGTCGGCGCATCTTGCTACGGCAACCTGCAACTGGCACGCGATGCCTGGCGTGATGGCGCCAGCTACGTCGCGTTCGGCGGCTTCTATCCTTCCCGCGTCAAGAAATACGAAGTCACCACGCAACCGTCGATCATCGCGCAGTCCAGGGCAGAAATCCCGTTGCCATGCGTTGTCATCGGTGGCATGACGCAGGAAAATGCCGCGCCACTGGTCACGCAAGGCGCCGATATGGTGGCAGTCATCAGCAGCGTGTATCTGGCAGGCGATCCGCAACGCGCGGCGCAGGGATTCGTGCATTTGTTTGATTGACTGGCTGCATGCCGGCCAGCCGGGCGCAACCGCTGGTTGCACCCGGCTATAATCACAGGATGCAAAGTCTTCTCCACAACCTCAATCCCGAACAACTTGCCGCAGTTACGCTACCTGCGCAATCTGCCCTGATCCTGGCCGGCGCCGGTTCCGGCAAGACCCGCGTGCTGACCACCCGCATTGCATGGCTGATCCAGACCGGGCAAGTGTCGCCGGCCGGCATCCTGGCCGTGACCTTTACCAACAAGGCGGCAAAGGAAATGATCACGCGCCTGTCGGCGATGCTGCCGATCAATACGCGCGGCATGTGGATCGGCACTTTTCACGGCTTGTGCAACC
The DNA here is from genome assembly GCA_035255485.1 of Burkholderiaceae bacterium. Classification (GTDB taxonomy): domain Bacteria; phylum Pseudomonadota; class Gammaproteobacteria; order Burkholderiales; family Burkholderiaceae_D; genus DATEZO01. The sequence continues at coordinate 9,526 of DATEZO010000197.1, read as the reverse complement.
GCTTGCTGCGCGCGCATTACCGCGACGCGGCGTTGCCGCAGACATTCCAGATTCTCGATTCGCAGGATCAGCTATCCGCCATCAAGCGCCTGCTGAAGACGCATAACGTCGATAGCGAAAAATATCCGCCGCGCAATCTGATGTATTTCATCAATAATGCAAAGGACCAGGGCTTGCGCGCGCACGAAGTCGAGGTCAACGATGATTTCAACCGCAAGTTTGTCGAGCTGTATGCACTGTACGAAAGCCAGTGCCAGCGCGAAGGCGTGGTCGATTTTGCGGAATTGCTGTTGCGCACCTATGAGCTGCTCTCGCGCAGCCAGCCGCTGCGCGAACATTACCAGGCGCGCTTCCGGCATATCCTGGTCGATGAATTCCAGGATACCAATGACCTGCAATACAAATGGCTGAAGCTGATGGCCGGCCAGAACGGGGTGGTCTTCGCGGTCGGCGACGATGACCAGAGCATTTACGCTTTTCGCGGCGCCAATGTCGGCAACATGCTCGCGTTCGAGCGCGAATTCCACGTTCAGAACATGATCAAGCTGGAACAGAACTATCGCTCGCACGGCCATATCCTCGACACGGCCAACATGCTGATCGCCAACAATAGCCGGCGGCTTGGCAAGAACCTGCGCACCGATGCCGGTCACGGCGAGCCGGTGCGGATTTACGAATCCAGCAGCGACTTGCGGGAAGCACAATGGATCATCGAGGAGGCGAAAAGCCTGATCGCGGATGGCGCGATGCGCAGTGAAATCGCGGTGCTGTACCGCTCCAATGCGCAATCGCGCGTGATCGAGCATGCGCTGTTTTCCGCCGGGATTCCATATCGCGTGTATGGCGGCCAGCGCTTTTTCGAGCGTGCCGAAATCAAGCATGCGATTGCTTATCTGCAACTGATGGACAATCCGCACAATGATTCGGCCTTTTTGCGGGTAGTGAATTTTCCGACGCGCGGCATCGGCGCACGGTCGCTCGAACAGTTGCAGGATGCGGCACGCCAGTACGGCATTTCGCTCTATGCAGCGGTGCCTTACGTTGCGGGCAAGGCCGGGTCGTCGCTCGGTGGGTTCGTCAAGTTGATTGAAGGCGTGCGTTTTGAAACACAGAATCTGCCGTTGCAGGAAATGGTCCAGGTGGTACTGGATGCGAGCGGCCTGATCCCGCATTACCAGAATGAAAAGGAAGGAGCCGACCGGGTTGAAAATCTGGAGCAACTGGTGAGCGCCGCGATGCTGTTCGTTTCCGAGGAAGGTTTCGGGATCGATGCGCCGGCGCTGCTCGGTCCCCAGGCCCAGGCAAGTGCAGGACCGGCAATCACGACGGCGGAAGGCATCGAGATCGTGGATGCGGATGCGCCGCTGGCGGCGGTGATGTCGCCGTTATCGGCATTTTTGTCGCATGCTTCGCTGGAGGCGGGCGACAACCAGGCGCAGAATGGACAGGATGCGCTGCAACTGATGACGGTCCATTCGGCCAAGGGGCTGGAATTCGACGCGGTATTCATTACCGGCCTGGAAGAAGGTCTGTTTCCGCACGAGAATAGCGCGCAGGAGCAGGGCGGCGTGGAAGAAGAACGGCGCCTGATGTACGTGGCGATCACGCGCGCCAGGCAGCGCCTGTACATGAGCTTTTCGCAGACGCGCATGCTGCATGGGCAAACCCGCTACAACATGAAATCGCGCTTTTTCGACGAATTGCCGGAAGACGCCCTGAAATGGTTGTCACCCAAAGTGCAGCATCACTGGTTTGGCCATCAGAAAGCTGCATGGGTCGATGTGCCACAATCCGGCGCCAATGCGATTGCGCAGAAACTTGCCCGGAAGGATCCCGGCTGGCGCATCGGCGAAGCAGTGCTGCATGCGAAATTCGGCGAGGGCGTGATTGTCAATATCGAAGGCGGCGGCGGCAATGCCCGCGCGCACATCAACTTTGGACGGCACGGCATGAAGCTGCTCGATCTGGGAATCGCCAAGCTTGAAAAAGTCATGCCGCAGCAGAACGGCTGAATGGCTGAATGGCACGCGTAGCAGCGTGCCGGAGCGCTTGGCAAAAGCATGATTTTTGTCATGATGCCGGTTGTTTACTGCATCTATGCTGTTGACATTCCCGCCATGCAACCGTTGCCTGTACTGTAGCGCCAAGCGAGTAGACATCATGACTTTTGTAGTGACCGAAAGCTGCATCCGATGCAAGCATACCGAGTGCGTCGATGTCTGTCCGGCCGACGCGTTTCGCGAAGGCCCGAATTTCATCGTGATTGCGCCGCACTATTGCATCGATTGCGCATTATGTGTGACGGAATGCCCGATTCATTCCATCTTCGAAGAGTCGGATGTGCCGGAAGACCAGGTTAGGTTCATCACGCTCAATGCCGCACTGGCGGAAATCTGGCCGCCGATTTCTTGCAAAAAGGCGGCGCTCGCAGATGCCAGCCAATGGGCTCGGGTAAAAGACAAATTTGATCAATTGAGCATGATGCCGGCCGACATGGCCCGACCTGCCGACCGGCATTGATCGCCTGCATCTGTGTTCTCCCGACAGGCCAAAGTCAGCAGCGTAAAGGGAATTTTGCTGATGCCGGCATACCCTTCACCTACCGTTGTCGCAGGCGGGATTGCAGCGATTGAACGGGGCTCTAGTGTCGCGTGGGCTGGCCTTTTTCTGCTTGCGTAGCCGCACCGCGAGCCATGTCGGCGGCTTGCGGCGACCGGTAAGCCGCTTCTGCAATATGCGAGTCCATAAATTCGCGGAAATTCACGACCTTGCCGTTGCGTATCGTAAATATGTGCGTCCAGTCGCTCTCGAACTGCGTCCCCGTCGATTTCACGGTCCAGGCATAGTGCCCAAGAGCCACTACTTTGTCGCCTTGGGCAATGAATTCCCTCGGTTCGAACAGTTGTACGCTCTGCGTGTCGTCCAGGGACTTGAAGAATTCCGCGACCTGATTGCGTCCGTGCCGTTTGCCGGAAATCGGCACATCTTCAATCGCGGGGAGCTCCCAATCGATATCGTCTGCAAATACGCTCATCAATTGCTGAATGTCACCTTTTGCGAAGGAGTCATAGCATCGTTTCACGAGGCTGATGTTGTCTTGCTCATTCATGATCGTCTCCATTCATGTCGAATGATCGGAATATCAGTATTGTGCTTGGAAAGAGGGATGTCAACGTGGCGTATTCATCGAACTATTACATGCCAAAAGACGAGATTCCGGCTCGAGCACGGGATGGCTTCCCTGTGGCAATTCAGCGTACCCATCAAGCCGATCAATGCGTATGTTTTTTGTTGTGATGCAAAAAAGCACGGAGTATAGGCAAAAATAACATGAATATCGCAATAAAAATGGGGCTCTTGAAATATACATGGGCCTGTATATTGAGCAGCGCCGACCTGCCCGAGACTGGCATTGCATGCGGTTTCCATCAGAAAAGCGTGCTTCGCATCAATAGGGGCCGGCAATCACGAAGAACTTAGCAGAGATCAAGTTCTTGGCTTGTACCAATTCGACTCAAAGAGTACTATTTTTGTACTGTATGAATGAATCAATCTTCGACGCAGGATTGCTTATCAGATAAAAAAGGCTTGTCATCATGTTCAATAGAAAAATAAAACGCGAACTTATCGAAGCGCAGCTGCGCAATCAGGAGCTTGAAGCGCAAAACGGCCTGCTCCAGGCGCAACTGGCGCAAGCACAGGTTCAACAAAACGTGGTCGATGGCGTGTTTTCCAGCATGTCGAATTTCAGTGAATCCTTGCAAGGAATCCGTCGCTCTTTCCAGGGCCTGGCAGCGACGTTGAACGAAGAAAAACAGTCGGCGTTGCAGGCAGCATCGGAATCCGATGCGAACCGCCAGGCACTGCAAATAATTTCCGGAAATCTGCGCCATATGTTCAACCGCATTTCCACAGCCTCGACCAATGTCGAGGGCTTGCATTTGCGCGCCGGTCAGATCGGCAACATCATCCAGGTCATCAAGGAAATTGCGGATCAGACCAATTTGCTGGCGATCAATGCCGCCATCGAAGCGGCGCGCGCTGGCGTGCATGGGAAAGGCTTCGCGGTGGTGGCGGATGAAGTGCGGCGGCTGGCGCAACGGACCACCAGCGCCACGACGGAAATCTCCGGGTTGGTGAACGCAATCCAGGGCGAAACCGAGACCGCCAGGTCCGTGATGGAAGATGGCGCGCAGGATGCCAGCCGCTTCAGCGATGAAAGCGAAACGGCGATGCATGGCATGCAGCGGCTGCTGCAACTGTCGAACAAGATGGAAGCCACGATCGAATCGTCGGCCTTGTTGAGCAATCTGGAGTTGGCCAACATCGAAGAACTGGCGCTCAAGCTGGAGGTATACAAGGTTTTCATGGGCTTGTCGCGGTTGGCACCCGAAGACTTGCCCGACGATAACCATTGCCGTCTTGGCATCTGGTACAACGGCGAAGGCGGATCCCGTTTTTCCGAACTGGCCGGCTATCGTCGGATCCAGGCACCGCACAAGGCGGTCCACGAAGAAGCGCAACGCGCGATTGCCAGCTATTACGCAGGCGATTATGTGCAGGCGCTTGAAGCGCTGGCGAAGATGGAAGAAGCCAATCTGGTCGTCATGGCCGGATTGCAGCAAATCGTGCAGAGCGACACCCGCAAGCCGGATGTCGTGCATCAAAATGTCCGGCAGCTTCCGCTGCCGGCAAGAGCGATGGTGCGGCTGCCGCGGGCCAATCACGTGGCGGCCAACTCCCATTTGGCACTGGCGTACTCATTATGAAGGAGGCAGTAATGCATTACCCGTCTTTTTTCGACAGCGTTAAAAAGATTACGTTATACGATCCACTGGCGGAGTTCCTGGGCGCCGTCGATGGCGGCGTCATCGAGTATTCGTACCTGGATGTGGTCAAGCTGGCCGGTCATTCGTGTCCCACTGTCGCCGGCGCCTACCTGATGACGCAAAAGGCGCTCGCTGCCCTGTGGGGCGACGATGTGCCGCAGCGCGGCAGCATCAAGGTCGAATTCCACAATCCGCTCCAGAGCGGTGTCACGGGCGTGATTGCAAATGTCATCACTCTCATCACCGGTGCAACCATGGATAGCGGCTTCAAGGGACTGGCCGGCCGGTTCGATCGCAGGGACCTGCTGTTTTTCAATGCTGCGATAGAAGGCGAAATCAGGTTCACGCGGCTCGATACCGGCGCCAGCGTGACGGTCGGCTATCATCCCGACATCGTTCCGGGGCCGCCGGAGATGATGGGGCTGTTGCAAAAAACGCTCTCCGGCATGGCAAGCGTCGAGGAAGCGCGCGCATTTGGCGTACTATGGCAGGAGCGCGTCATGCGCATCTTTGAAAAGAGCGATGATCCGCGACTGGTGGTGCTCGATCACGCAGGCCGCTGATTCTGCTGTTGCTCGCACTGGCATTTTCCTTCCGCAGGAAGATGCCGGTGGATCTCCCGGCCTACTTCAAGATCAATCCCAGCGTGCATCCCGTATCTGCACCATGCCGGATTCCACACGTACCGGAAAAGTCGCGATGTCTTCATACGCCGGCGGCGCAAGCACCTTGCCACTCTTGATCGAAAAGCGCGCGCCGTGGCGCGGGCAGATGATTTGTTCGCCTTCCAGTGCGCCGCCGGTCAGGATTCCACCGTCATGCGTACAGACATCCTCGATGGCATAGAATGCGCCATCGAGGTTGAACACGGCAACCTGCGTGCCGTCAAGATCAACCGAGCGCCGCGTTCCGGGCGCAAAGCTATCCTGCAGTTCGACATCCGTCCAATCCAGCATCATTCCTCCTTGTGGATTACATCAATCCCAGGTCCAGCCGGACTTCATCGGTCAGCATATCCATGGTCCACGGCGGTTCCCAGACCAGCTCCACCTTCACGACGTTGACGCCGGACACATCGCTGACGCGATCTTCCACCTCGGCGGGAAACGTACCCGCGACCGGACAGCCAGGCGCAGTCAGCGTCATCTTGATGTCGACATTGCCTTCGGGGCTGATGTCGAGGTCGTAAATCAATCCCAGGTCGTAGATATTGACTGGAATTTCCGGATCGTACACCGTGCGCAGAGCGGCGATCACGTTGCGCGTCATCTGATCGATGTCGACCGATACCGGTGATGCGGATGGGTTGTCGCTATTCATATTGTTTACTCCGTTGAGATAGGCGCCTGGCGATCTTTCAGTGCGGCGTGCAGCGTGTGCCATGCCAGCGTGGCGCACTTTACACGGGCCGGGAACTCGCGTACGCCGGCCAGCACTTCCAGTTTTCCCAGATCCGGATGCGGCGCCGGTTCCGGGTCGGTGATCATGTGGTGAAAGTCATCGAACATATGCTCGACGTCGACCAGCTTCTTGCCTTTCAGCGCTTCGGTCATCAGCGAGGCGGATGCCGTCGAAATCGCGCAGCCCAGGCCTTCGAAGCTCAAGTCCTCGATGATGCCGTTCCCGACTTTCAGGTAGACCGTAACCTGGTCGCCGCACAGCGGGTTGTAGCCTTCCGCCTTGTGGCTGGGACAGTCGAGCGCGTGACAATTGCGCGGTTTCTTGTAGTGATCGAAAATCACTTCCTGATACAGTTCTCGTAAATCGTTCATGACTGAAACATCTCCTGTACCTTGCGCAGCGCAGCGACCAGCGCATCGATTTCCGCGTGCGTGTTGTACAACGCAAACGACGCGCGCGCGGTGCCCGCGATACGGTAGCGCTGCATTACCGGCATCGCGCAGTGATGTCCGGCCCGGATTGCCACGCCCTCGTGATCCAGGATCGTGCCGATATCGTGCGGATGCACGCCTTCGAGCGTGAATGACAGGATGCTGGCCTTGTGTGCGGCAGTCCCGATGATGCGCAGGCCGGGAATATCAGAAACGAGCCGGGTCGCATATTGCAGCAGGTCATGCTCATGGGCGGCAATCATGTCGATGCCGATCGCCGTAACATAATCAAGCGCCGCGCCAAGACCGATCGCACCCGCGATATTGGGCGTGCCGGCTTCGAACTTGTACGGCAAATCGTTGTATTCCGTCTTTTCAAACGTCACCATGCGGATCATGTCGCCGCCGCCCTGATACGGTGGCATTGCCTCCAGCAGCGCAGCCTTGCCATACAGCACGCCGATGCCGGTCGGGCCGAACAGCTTGTGCCCGGAAAATGCGTAGAAATCGCAGTCCAGCGCCTGCACGTCGACCGCCAGATGCGGCGCCGCCTGTGCGCCGTCCAGCAATACCGGCACGTTATGCGCGTGCGCGAATTCGATGATGCGCTGCACCGGCGGAATGCTGCCGAGCGCGTTCGACAGATGCGTGACCGCCACCAGCCTGGTGCGTCCGTTAACCATCTGCGCATAGGCCTCGAACTCGAATTCACCGGCATCGTTGATCGGCACGACTTTCAGGACCGCGCCGGTCTGCTCGCACACCATCTGCCACGGCACGATGTTCGAATGATGCTCCATCGCACTGATGATGATTTCATCGCCTGCTTTCAGGCGCGCGCGCGCAAAGCTGTGTGCCACGAGATTGATTGCCTCGGTGGCGCCGCGCACGAAAATGATTTCCTCGTCCCGCGCGGCATTCAGGAAACGCCGCACCTTGCCGCGCGCCGCTTCATAGTCATCGGTTGCGCGCTGGCTCAGCGTATGCACGCCACGGTGCACATTGGCATTGGTGCGGCTGTAGTATGCGACTTCCGCATCGATCACGGATTGCGGTTTTTGCGTGGTGGCCGCATTGTCGAGATACACCAGCGGCTTGCCGTGGATTTCCTGCTTCAGGATCGGAAAATCGTTGCGCCAGTCGGCGACATTACGTTGGATATCCGTCGGGCGCTGGAGCGCTGCACTTTCGTTTTTCATGACAACTCCCTGATGCGCTCGCCTTGCGGCAGCCGGGTAAACAGGATCTGTTCCAGCCGCGTGCGCAGCGATATCACGCGAATGCGTTCGATTACGTCATGCGCGAAAGCATGCACCAGCAGGCTCCTTGCCATCGCCTCTTCAACGCCGCGCGAGCGCAAGTAAAACAGCTGTTCTTCGTCCAGCTGGCCAATCGTGGCGCCGTGGGTGCATTTCACATCATCAGCGTAGATTTCGAGTTCCGGCTTGGTATCGACTTCCGCGTCGCGCGACAACAACAGATTATGGTTTGCCTGATGCGCGTCGGTCTTTTGCGCGCCAGGATGCACAATCACCTTGCCGTTGAACACGGCGCGCGCCGCGCCATCCAGTACGCCTCGATAATATTCCCGGCTGCTGCCGTTTGGCTGACCATGGTCGACGCGGGTGTGATGATCCACATGCTGGCGACCGTTTGCCAGATACAGGCCGTTAAGCGTGACATCGCAGCCGGGTGCGCGGAATGCCGTGGTGATGTCGTTGCGCGCCAGCGCCGCCCCCAGCGAAATTGAATGCGAGGCCAGATGACTTTCCCGATCCTGCAGCGCATGAATGCCGGCAATATGGAAAGCCCGCGGCGTTTCCTGCTGCAACTTGTAATGCTCGATATGCGCGTTATCGGCAGTGAAGATTTGCGTCACCGCATTGGTGAAATATTCCGCGCCTTCAATTCCTGCGTAATGTTCGATCACGGTAGCCTGTGCGCCCGGCTCGGCAACCAGCACGTTGCGCGGGTAAATCGCCGCATGCTGCTGCGTTGACAGGAACAGCAAGTGGATCGGCTCCTCGATCACCGTGCCGCGCGGCACATGCAGATATGCCCCATCTGCCATCAGGGCGGTATTCAGCGCGCCGAACGGTGTTTGTCCATGCGTATCGGACAAATAAGATTCGAGCGCCGCGGGTGCGTGTTCCAGTGCGCCCGCCAGGCTGCACAGCGTGACGCCGGCCGGCAGGCGGCTGGGTGACGATAGTGCCGCCGAATAGAATCCGTTGTGAAATACCAGCAGATGACCGGGGTGCGTAACCTGGTTTTCCAGCGTAAGCCCGGTTACCAGCGAGGCAATTGTTGTTTCTCCCGCACTGCTGCCGGATATCGCGCTGAAATTTTTTCTTTCAAGCGCCGCGACACTGGTGTATTTCCAGTCCTCGTCACGGGTGGTCGGAAAGCCGGTTTGCGCGAAGCGTTCCAGTGCACTGCTGCGGATCCGATTCAGCCATGGCAATTGTGCGCCGGGAAGAGCCGAGGCAATGCGCGCGAAATCGGCGAGATAATGGTCCCTGACTGAAGTGTTCATAGCGCCAGCGCTCCGCTTGCAATCATTTCATTTTTTGATGAAGCCTCATCCAGCCAGCCGTAGCCGCGCCGTTCCAGCTCCAGCGCCAGCTCCTTGCCGCCGGATTTGACGATGCGCCCTTGCGACAGCACATGCACAAAGTCTGGCACCACATAGTCCAGCAGGCGCTGATAGTGGGTGACCAGGATCATTGCCCGCTCCGGGCTGCGCAGCGAATTGATGCCCTTGGCGACAATTTGCAGCGCATCGATGTCGAGCCCGGAATCGGTTTCGTCCAGAATCGCCAGCTTCGGTTCCAGCAGCGCCATCTGCAGGATTTCATTGCGCTT
>DATEZO010000196.1:0-19102 GCA_035255485.1 Burkholderiaceae bacterium | reverse complement strand
CCCGACCGGAAACAGCAACGTGTCTTCCTTGATTCCGAGAACGCGCATGTATTCCCCCCAGTTGCCTACCAGATGCGGCCCGTCATCGCCGTTGGTGACGATGGCAACGAATTCCGTTGCCTGGCAGACTTCAAGACAGATTCCTTCGATTTTTGACATGGGTTTTTCCTTTTGATCAGTGAAACAAGTAAGCGGGTACAAGTGATTGCATGGCCGGCGCGCCTCTTCCCGGGTTTATGAGCCTGCAGCAACGCCGTGCTGCTCCGGGCGTCCGGTTACTATTTTAAGATATCCGTATTGCACGCTTGGCATGGGGCTTTCGTTAGCAGGAAGGGCTCGTACATTTGACCTTTCTTGCATCAATTTAACCAAACAGGGTGGACCATAGTGCCGAACACGGCATGATCAGCAGTAAAGCCGGTAGCATATTCACAATCGGAAATATCTTGATTCCGCAAATTCTCAAGCCAGTGGCCAGCATGATGATGCCGCCACAGGCAGAAAAATCAGCCAGCATGGTGGGCGATGCCAAGGGTAGCAAGAGATAGGCGCTAAAGTAAAAAAGACCCTGAATCACCACTTGCGGCACGGCGATCAAGGCGACTGAAAAACCGAGTTCGGTGGCAAATATCGTCGCAATGAACAGATCCAGCATTGCCTTGGCGAGCAGGACATTTGCGTTCCCCGTCATGCCTTCATGCATGGAGCCAAAAATACCCATGCTGCTCGCGCAGAATAGCACCAGAAGGGTGGCAAACTTTATCCCGAAGTTCTCGGCCTGAGGAGTGCCGCAGTCACTGGGCCACCTGCGTTTGGCACATTTCTGGAACCAGGCGATGGCCAGTTCCAACCCTCGCTCCAGAAAAAGCAGTTCGCCAATCAGTGCCCCAACCAGCAGCGCCAAGGCAATGGCCGGAATGGCATTCGCCTTGTTCAGCATGGTCGCGCCAATGCCGATTGCAATAATGCCGCAAGTCAGCGGCATTGCCTCTTTAACACGGCGAGGAATTGCATCGCCCAAAACAGTTCCCAAGATGCCCCCTACCACCACGACAGAACTATTGACCAGTAGACCCAACATGGTAAACCTTCCTGGATTTCTCCATTTCACATTCTCAGCAACGAGTAAGTTTTTGATATAGAAACGTAATTCTATTTGCTATTTATAGTGATTAAAAATATCATTTAGATTAAAAAATATATCAAATTGATATACATAGCGGAATCGTGGATCTCAAGCGCATGCATTATTTCTGCACCATTGCAGAACAGGGGCAAATCAGTCGGGCGGCCAAGATATTGCACATGGCCCAGCCGCCGCTTAGCCAACGATTAAGGGAACTGGAAGAGGAACTTGGTGCGCAGCTATTGTTGCGTAAAGGACGAACCCTGGAACTTACCGAGGCCGGAAGGGTTTTCTATCGTCGGGCACGGGATATTTTGCGGGCGGTAGACTGTTCCATGGAAGAAGTTATTCGTGCATCCTCATTGGCCGGAGCAGCCGTGCGTATAGGGCTGTCACCAACCGCCCGAACCCTGTGGCTATCCCGTTTCAATAGTCTGCGACATCAGTTTCCGGAGCACCAGATCGGCTTGATAATGGGCGATTCCAGTTATTTGGAACACCTGCTCCTTACCGGACAACTGGACGTGGCTTTCATGCAGCCTCCCGTGTATCCGGAAAATTTCATTCTTCATCGTCTCGCTACCTGCAAGACGGTGGCCGTTGCCCCCTTTGGGCTGCTGGAACCGGCAGCCAGTTGCCTTTCACTGACAGAACTGAGCCGCCATCCGCTGTTGTTGCTGCGACGCTCGGTCGGTGTCGGAAGCTACGAAAGATTGCTGCGTGCCATGCATGAAGCCGGCCTGACGCCGCGTGTGGCGCTCTATAGTTCCGACGCGTCCCTGATGCTGGATTTGCTGGATCAGGGTTTTCCGGGCATAGCGGTCATCCCGGAATCGGAAACCGAAAAAACCCGATCGACCTATTCGGTATTGCCGATCGATGTCGATCTCCCGGAATTTCAACTATCGCTGGTCTGCAGAAAAGCGGATCACGATGTCGCGCTGGTTAGCCGCCTGCTGACTTCCTGGCAATCATAAGGGATTCATTCCGCGCATTGTCTGGCCACGCGGTATCAGGCTGGATCTTCCGGTGTTGGCAGGCCCTTTGCTCTGGCATCGCAACATGCCGGCAGCCCGTCAACCAGGAAACACGGATTCCTCCTGTTTTCGGAAGCGTGCTAAATCAACTGCTCCAGACATTTGTCAATAGCGTGAATACCGCTGCAATCGTTGCTTCATGCCGGCGCTTGGCCAGCGTGATGAAGGATAGCTCGGTCGACAGGCTGACCGCATCGGCAATAACCAGTCCGTGTGCATGCGCTTCGCGCAAGGCAATCGACTCGCGCACCAGCGACAGGCCCACGCCGGATTTCACCAGATCCAGCATGGACGGTTCCTGGTCAACCAGCGCTACCTTATTGGGTGTGGCCTTGCATTGGGCGAAGATTCTGGTCAGCAGGCGGTTGTGGGCGGATTCCGGTGGCGACCAGATCCAGGGCAGTTTCGCCAGCGCCGGCCAATCCTTGCCGGCGACACGGTTTTTCCAGCCTTGCGGCGCCACGACATTATAAGTAAATGACGTTAGTGTCTGGTGGTGGAATTCCTTGCCCGGCGTGCCGAGGTAATAACCGACATCGAGCGCGCCGCTCTTTACCTGCTGCAGCACCCATCCGGACATGCCGTGCTGCAGTTCAGTCGATAGCTGCGGATAGGTTTCAACCAGCCGTTTCAGGAATGCGCCCAGGCGGGTGAATTCCGGATCGAGGATGGTGCCGATGGCAAGCGTTCCGGATAGCGTCGAATGCAACGCATCCGCGCCTTGCCGGAATTCCGCCATGCTCGCTATCACGCGCTGTGCATATGGCAAGAGTTTTGCGCCGTCATCGGTCAGCGCCATGCCGCCGGGCATGCGCACGAAGAGTTGCAACTGAAGCGCCGCCTGTAGCGATTTGATCTGCAGGCTGACGGCCGGCTGCGTCAGGTGCAGGCGCTCGGCGGCGCGTGTCAGGTTGCCTTCCTGGGCAACCGTGACAAAGGCGCGCAGCTGGATTAGGTCCATGATCGGTCGGCTATCATAAGAATTTTTTATATCAAACTTGATAATAACTCATTGGATTCCGGCTGCAACCCGCTTTATCCTGTGGGGGTTCACCAATTTGCCCAAGGAATCCTTATGACCAGCGCATCGCCGCCCATCCGCATCCCGCATTACATCAATGGTCGCCTGACCGCTTCCGAAAGCGGCCGCATGCAAGACGTATTCAATCCGGCTACCGGCGCCGTCAGCGCCCAGGTCGCGCTGGCCAGCGTCGAGGAAGTGCAGGCCGCCGTGGCTGCCGCGCAAGCCGCCGCGCCGGCCTGGGCAGATACCGCGCCGCTCAAGCGGGCGCGCGTCATGTTCAAATTCAGGGATTTGATTGAAAAGCACCAAAACGATCTGGCCGCCGCCATTACGCGCGAACATGGCAAGGTATTGTCGGATGCCAGGGGCGAAGTCACGCGCGGCCTCGAAGTCGTGGAATTCGCCTGTGGCGCGCCGCAACTGCTGAAGACCCAGTTCACCGACAATATCGGCGGCGGCATCGATAACTGGCAGCTGCGCCAGCCGCTGGGCGTGACCGCCGGCATCACGCCGTTCAACTTTCCGTTCATGGTGCCGATGTGGATGGCGCCGATGGCAATGGTGACCGGCAATACCTTCATCCTGAAACCGTCCGAGCGCGATCCATCGCCGTCGCTGATGGTGGCCGAGTTGCTGCAACAGGCGGGCTTGCCGGATGGCGTGTTCAATGTGGTGCAAGGCGACAAGATCGCGGTCGATGCGCTGCTGCAGCATCCGGAGGTCAAGGCGGTGTCTTTCGTCGGTTCGACGCCGATTGCCGAATACATCTATACCGAAGGCGTGAAGCGCCGCGGTGCCTGGCCGCTGCGGGTGCAGGCGCTCGGCGGCGCAAAGAATCATCTGGTAGTGATGCCGGATGCGAACCTGGACCAGGCGGTCGATGCGCTGATGGGCGCGGCCTATGGCTCGGCCGGCGAACGCTGCATGGCGATCTCGGTCGCGGTAGCAGTTGGCAGCGTGGCCGACAAGCTGGTCGAAGCGCTGATTCCGCGCGTGAAAGCGCTGAGGGTCGGCAACGGCATGCAAGCCGATACGGAAATGGGGCCGGTTGTCACTGCCGTGCACAAGGCCAGGGTCGAATCGTATATCGCCGCGGGCGTGCAGGCTGGCGCGAAACTGCTGGTCGACGGGCGCGGCCTGCAGGTCGCCGGCCATGAACAGGGCTTTTTCCTCGGCGGCACCCTGTTCGACAATGTCACGCCGGACATGACCATCCATCGGGAAGAAATCTTCGGCCCGGTCTTGTGCGTGGTGCGCGTGCCGGACTTCGCCGCGGCGGTGAAGCTGATCAATGGCCATGAATTCGGCAACGGCGTGTCGCTGTTTACGTCGGACGGCAACACGGCGCACGAATTCTCACGCCGCATTGAAGTCGGCATGGTTGGCATCAATGTGCCGATCCCGGTGCCGATGGCCTGGCATTCCTTCGGCGGCTGGAAGCGTTCGCTGTTCGGCGATGCACATGCGTATGGCGAAGAAGGCGTGCGTTTCTATACGCGTTACAAGTCGATCATGCAGCGCTGGCCGGAAACCATCGGCAAAGGCGCCGAATTCACCATGCCGGTCGCGAAGTAGCGCATAGACAATAGCAAACCCTGTACTGTGGATAAGCCTTTGGATATGTCACTGGGTTAACTGGGGAAAGCACGTCGAAAACGGAATACGCGTTTTTTATCCAATATCCGCCCTGGCGGCATACCGTCCTTATCCGGGACTTGTGAGCCTGCCAAGCTGATGATTTCTTTCCGGTTTACCGTGTTATCCACAGTAAACACCATGGTTTACTATTACTACCAATCTTATATACCAACTACAAGATAAAACCGTTACTCTTCTTGCACCAATCGATATTGGCGAAAACGCCTACTCAACTAGGGACAACCGTGGAATCTGCAGGCAAATACGATTACATCATCATCGGCGCCGGCACTGCCGGCTGCGTTCTGGCCAATCGTCTGTCGCAGGACAAGGATGTTTCGGTGCTGCTGATTGAAGCAGGCGGCAAGGACGACTATCTCTGGATTCACATTCCCGTTGGTTACCTGTATTGCATCGACAATCCGCGCACTGACTGGCGTTATCGTACCGAAGCCGATGCTGGCCTGAACGGGCGCAGCCTTATTTACCCGCGCGGCAAGGTGATGGGCGGCAGTTCTTCGATCAATGGCATGATCTACATGCGTGGTCAGGCGCGCGATTACGATCAGTGGGCGGCATTGTCCGGCGACGATAGCTGGCGCTGGGAACATGTGCTGCCGCTGTTCATGCGGACGGAAGACCATCATGGCGGCGCGAATCCGCATCATGGGGCAGGCGGCGAATGGCGCGTGGAAAAACAGCGCCTGTCATGGGAAATTCTCGATGCGTTTCGCGCCGCCGCCGCGCAAACCGGGATCCCGATGACCGAGGATTTCAATTGCGGCGACAATGAGGGCTGCGGCTATTTCGAGGTCAACCAAAAACGCGGCATCCGGCTGAATACCGCACAGGCATTCCTGAAAAATGCAGTCCGGCACGGCAATCTGGAAATCATGACCGGCTGCCATGTCAAGCGCTTGCGCATCGAGCACACCGGGCGTGGCCCGGTCTGCACCGGTGTCGAATTCACCGGCGGCGGTACTGAATGGTTCGCGGAAGCCAACCATGAAACACTGCTGACCGCCGGCGCCATCGGTTCGCCGCAGATCCTGCAATTGTCCGGCATCGGTCCGGCAGCATTACTGCAGCAGCATGGCATCACCCCGATCGTCGATGCGCCGGGCGTCGGCGAAAATTTGCAGGATCATTTGCAATTGCGCATGGCGTTCAAGGTCAAGGGCGCCAAGACGCTGAACATGATGGCCGGCAACTGGGTCGGCAAGATGAAGATCGGCCTTGAATATGCCGTCAGGCGCAGTGGTCCGATGTCGATGGCGCCGTCGCAGCTGGGCGCCTTCACCCGCTCCGATCCATCGCAGCCGACGCCGGATCTCGAATACCACGTGCAGCCCTTGTCGCTGGAAAAATTCGGCGAGCCACTGCATCCGTTTCCAGCGTTTACCGCCAGCGTGTGCAACCTGCGGCCAACCGCACGCGGCCATGTGCGTATCGCCTCCGGCGACCCGTTCGCCGCGCCAAAAATCACCGCCAATTACTTAAGCACTGCGGCCGACCGCAAGGTAGCCGCCACCGCGCTCAACTTGACGCGCACCATCGTTGCTGCGCCGGCATTGCAAAAATATGCGCCGGAAGAATTCAAGCCTGGATTGCACTACCGCACCGAAGAACAACTCGCGCAAGCGGCGGGCGATATCGGCACCACGATTTTTCATCCGGTCGGCACCTGCAAGATGGGCCGCGACGACGATGCGCTGGCCGTGCTCGATAGCGCGTTGCGCGTCAAGGGCGTGGCGGGCTTGCGCGTGGTCGATGCCTCGGTGATGCCGGTCATCACTTCCGGCAATACCAATTCACCAACAATCATGATTGCGGAGAAAGCCGCACAGCTGATTCAAGCCGCGCGTGCGTGAGGATTGAGGTGCATTAAGCGCCTCCAGGCACACGCATGATAAAGAAGGTATATTTGTTGCAACATATAGACGCGTGCATCGTAGTTTTACCGTATTGCCATCAATCTGGCACCCCATGTACCATTCGCCGAATAATTAATCTCATTGCTTAATTGCCAAGCATCGAGGAGACACGATGGCAGATGTCATCCTGGAAACCCGCCACTTGATGAAAGAGTTCAAGGGCTTTACTGCGGTCAACGATGTCAGCTTGCAGGTACAGCGTGGGCATATCCATGCCTTGATCGGGCCCAATGGCGCCGGCAAGACCACTTGCTTTAACCTGCTGACCAAATTCCTGGTCCCGACTTCCGGCCACATCCTGTTCAACGGCAACGATATTACGGCTGCCAAGCCGGCGCAAATCGCCCGCCAGGGCATCATCCGCTCGTTCCAGATTTCGGCCGTGTTTCCCCATTTGAGCGTGCTGGAGAATGTGCGGATCGGGTTGCAGCGTGCGCTCGGCACCTCGTTTCATTTCTGGAAAAGCGAAACAACCCTAGCGCGCTTGAATGAACGCGCGCGGCAATTGCTGGCGGAAGTGGATCTGGAGAGTTTTGCCGATACC
This sequence comes from Burkholderiaceae bacterium, assembly GCA_035255485.1. GTDB lineage: Bacteria > Pseudomonadota > Gammaproteobacteria > Burkholderiales > Burkholderiaceae_D > DATEZO01. Next base: position 11,799 of record DATEZO010000196.1, on the reverse strand, counting down.
GTGACAGTCGATTTGCCGTACGGCCGCAAGCGTGCCCTGGAAATCGCCACTACGCTTGCCATGGAGCCGGAACTGATGCTGCTGGATGAGCCAACGCAAGGCATGGGCCATGAAGATGTCAGCCGGGTGACGGCGTTGATCAAGAAAGTGTCGGCTGGCCGCACCATCCTGATGGTGGAACACAACATGAATGTGGTATCGGGCATTTGCGACAAGATTTCCGTGCTGCAGCGTGGCGCAATCCTGGCCGAAGGCACGTACGAGGAGGTATCGAAAAATCCGCAAGTGATGGAAGCGTACATGGGCACGACGACTGGCGCGATGGAAGGAGCACATTGATGGCGACGCCGGCACTGGAAATCCATCATCTGCATGCGTGGTACGGCGAGTCGCATATCCTGCACGACATCAATCTGGTGGTGAACCAGGGCGAAGTGGTGACGCTGCTGGGGCGCAACGGCGCGGGCCGCACCACTACCCTGCGCGCCATCATGGGCCTGACTGGCGCGCGCAAGGGATCGATCAAGATCAATGGCGTGGAAGCGATCGGCCTGCCGACCTACAAGGTGGCGCATCTGGGGGTGGGCTATTGCCCGGAAGAGCGCGGCATTTTTTCATCGCTGTCGGCCGAGGAAAACCTGTTGCTGCCGCCGCTGGTCTCCGCCGGCGAAAAAGGCATGTCGGTGGCGGAAATCTACGAAATGTTCCCGAATCTGGAAGAGCGCAAGACCAGCCAGGGCACGCGATTGTCCGGCGGCGAGCAGCAGATGCTGGCGGTGGCGCGCATCCTGCGCACCGGCGCGCGCCTCTTGCTGCTGGACGAGATTTCGGAAGGCCTGGCGCCGGTGATCGTGCAGGCCCTGGGGCGCATGATCACGACGCTGAAAGCCAAGGGATACACCATCGTCATGGTGGAACAGAATTTCCGCTTCGCCGCGCCATTGGCGGATCGGTTTTATGTGGTGGAGCACGGTCAGATCGTCGAGACTTTTGCTGCATCCGAATTGGACGCCAAGATGCCTGTGCTGAACAATTTGCTCGGCGTATGAGTTTTGGCTACCGGGATTGAAACCCCGTTTTCATATCAAAGGAGAAGATAATGAAGTTGAAAGCAATGACGCTCGCGATTTCCACCGCACTTGCATTGGGTTGCGCCGCCTCGGCTTCGGCCCAGGTTTCCGGTGACGTGGTCAAGATTGGCTTCATTACCGATCTTTCCGGCTTGTATTCCGATATTGACGGCCAGGGCGGCGTTGAAGCGATCAAGATGGCAATTGCCGACTTTGGCGGCAGCGTCAACGGCAAGAAAATCGAACTGGTGACCGCCGACCATCAGAACAAGGCCGATATCGCCGCGTCCAAGGCGCGCGAATGGTTTGATCAGCAAGGGGTGGATATGCTGATCGGCGGCACCAATTCCGGCACCAGCCTGTCGATGGCAAAAATCGCCGCCGACAAGAAAAAGCCGTTCCTGGCGATTGGCGCCGGCAGCGCGCGCCTGACCAACGAGGATTGCTCGCCGTATACGATCCACTATGCGTATGACACAGTGGCGCTGGCCAAGGGCACCGGTTCGGCGGTGGTGAAGCAGGGTGGCAAGACCTGGTTCTTCCTGACGGCCGACTATGCATTCGGGGCTTCGCTGGAAAGCGATACTGCCAGGGTCGTGAAGGAAGCCGGCGGCACCGTGCTCGGCTCGGTCAAGCACCCGCTGTCGGCCTCCGACTTCTCCTCCTTCCTGCTGCAGGCGCAATCGTCCAAGGCGCAGATCCTGGGCCTGGCCAATGCCGGCGGCGACACCATCAATGCGATCAAGGCGGCCAATGAATTCGGCATCACCAAGACCATGAAGCTGGCCGGCCTCCTGATGTTCATCAACGACGTGCATTCGCTGACGCTGCCGTTGACGCAGGGTATGTACCTGACCGACAGCTGGTACTGGGATCAGAGCGATGACTCGCGCAAGTGGGCCAAGCGCTACTTCGACAAGATGAAGAAGATGCCGTCCAGCCTGCAGGCAGCGGACTATTCGGTCACCATGAGCTACCTGAATGCGGTCAAGGCGGCCGGCACCGATAATCCGGATAAGGTGCTGGCAAAGATGCATTCGACCAAGGTCAACGACATGTATGCCAAGAACGGCGTGATCCGTCCGGATGGCCGCATGGTGCACGACATGTTCCTGATGCAGGTGAAGACGCCGGCCGAATCCAAGAAACCGTGGGATTACTACAAGGTGGTGCAGACCATCCCGGGCGACCAGGCTTTCACCACCAAGGCCGAGTCGAAATGCGCGTTGTGGAAGTAAGTTGAGCCGGAGGGCGCCCACGTTCATCCACTGGATGCGGACGCCCTTGTTTGAATTCCGTTTCCCCTCATCCCGGCCTGCGCGGGACGACGGGGAAAGACAGATGAAAAGTTGAATTGTCGCGCCCGCCCGCGACAGTCATAACGAACAACGAGACAACCGGAGCCCCATGGAAATTTTCGGCATTCCCTTGCAGGCAATGATGAGCCAGCTGCTGCTGGGCCTGGTCAACGGCTCGTTCTACGCGATGCTGTCGCTGGGGCTGGCCGTCATTTTCGGCTTGCTCAATGTGATCAATTTCGCGCATGGCACGCTGTACATGATGGGTGCCTTCATCGCGTGGATGGGGATGAATTATTTCGGCGTCAATTACTGGGTGATGCTGGTCGCATCGCCGCTGATTGTCGGCCTGTTCGGCATCGTGATCGAAAAGACCATGCTGCGCTGGCTGTACAAGCTGGACCATCTGTACGGGCTGCTGCTGACTTTCGGCATCACGCTGATGGTGGAAGGCATCTTCCGCTCCCTGTATGGCGTCTCGGGCCAGCCGTATTCGGTGCCGGATGCGCTGGCGGGCGCGACGGACCTGGGTTTCATGGTATTGCCGAATTATCGCGCGTGGGTGGTGCTGGCCTCGCTGGTGGTCTGCTTTGCAACCTGGTTCACCATCGAAAAGACCAAGCTGGGCGCGTATTTGCGCGCCGGCACCGAGAATCCGAAACTGGTCGAGGCCTTCGGTATCAATGTGCCGCTGATGGTGACGCTGACCTACGGTTTCGGCGTGGCGCTGGCTGGCTTTGCCGGCGTGCTGGCCGCGCCGGTGATCCAGGTGTCGCCGCTGATGGGTTCGCACCTGATCATCACCGTGTTCGCGGTGGTCGTGATCGGCGGCATGGGTTCGATCCTCGGCTCGATCGTGACCGGCCTCGGGCTGGGGATCATCGAGGGGCTGACGCGGGTGTTCTATCCGCAGTTGTCGGCAACCGTCGTGTTCATCATCATGGCGATCGTATTGATGATCCGGCCGGCGGGCCTGTTCGGCAGGGAAAAATAGCGGCGACGCCTGCATCGGGCAGCGGCGCATGCGCATCGTTTCAATCGGCACAGCGGGACGGACCCGCACGGAGCGGCACACCATGAATAAAAAAGTCGGATACGGTATTGCATTGATCGCCGCGCTGGCCGCGCCGTTTTTCCTGTATCCGGTGTTCCTGATGAAGATCCTGTGCTTTGCGCTGTTCGCTTGCGCATTCAATCTGCTGATCGGCTTCACCGGACTGCTGTCGTTCGGCCATGCGGCGTTTTTTGGCGGCGCCGGCTACATTGCCGGCTATGCGCTGAAAACCATGGGCTTGTCGACTGAACTCGGGATCCTGCTCGGCACCGCGGCGGCGGCCGGCGTCGGCTTGCTGATGGGCGGACTGGCGATCCGGCGGCAGGGCATTTACTTCACGATGATTACACTGGCGCTGGCACAGATGCTGTATTTCCTGTTCCTGCAGGCCCCCTTTACCGGCGGCGAGGACGGTTTGCAGGGCGTGCCGCGCGGCAAGCTGTTCGGCATGTTCAATCTGGATGACGATTTCACGCTGTATTACCTGGTGCTGGCGATCGCGATCGGCGGCTTTGCCCTGATCATGCGCATCGTGCATTCCCCTTTCGGCCAGGTGCTGAAAGCGGTCAAGGAAAACGAGCCGCGCGCGATTTCGCTGGGCTATGACGTCGATAGATACAAGCTGCTGGCCTTCGTGCTGTCGGCGGCCTTGTCCGGCCTGGCCGGCGCGACCAAGACCATGGTGCTCGGTTTCGAAACGCTGACCGATGTGCACTGGGCCATGTCCGGCCTGGTGGTGCTGATGACGCTGGTGGGTGGACTGGGGACGCTGGTCGGCCCGATTGTCGGCGCGATCGTCATCATTGCACTGGAAAACCGGCTGGGCGAATTCGGCAACTGGCTGGCTGCGGTGACGCACATCGACTGGTTCAATTCGCTTAGCGAGTCGGTCACGATCGTCACCGGCTTCATCTTCATCGTCTGCGTGCTGGCCTTCCGGCGCGGCATTGTCGGCGAAATCGTTGCGCGCTTTGCGCGACCGGCGACGCGCCCATCCTGACGGCCTTTGCCGAGGAGGATTATCCGTTTTCCCGGTTCTGCGCGATTCTCGCGGCTTTCAGCGGGAACCCCATGGCATCCTGCGCGCCGCCTGCACAACAGGGGGAACCGATCCAGCTCCGCAAGCCACGCGCCACCCGGAGTTGCCTAATTGCACGGGAGTATGCCGAAAAACATATTGAATCTCGCAATGCTTTTGCGGGCTTTTAAATATACAGCAGTTAGTATATTAACGGCCCGGATTGCCATCGCGAGACGTCCAGCCGTGCCGCAGGAAGCAATCCATGGTCATGGACGCCATTGAGTACGACAAATAAAGTCGGTCGGGCGAGGCGTGTAAAAGATCTGCAAGTGGCCGACGCCACTCAGACAGGACCATCGCCAAAAGTCCTGTGAAGGGCACCAAAAACGAAGGGCCAACCGATCCAGGGTTTGCCCTCTCTGCTAATGACAGCTTTTGTGCGTTTACCGGTCAATGACGAGTATGTCGGTTATGCCTGTCGTCGGCCAGAAGCTGACATAGCTTCAGATAAAATTTCAGAAGAATATGGCAACTGCTATCTTAGGGGTACTGGGGGTGATTCATACACGGTTGCAGAGTATCATCAGGGTGCTGGTAACAAAAAACAAATGTCTGACTGAGGGGGGGCCGTGGCGGTCTACGTTGATAACGTTCGAATAGCTTGGAGGGGACGCCACTGGTGCCATTTGGTTGCCGATTCGCTTGATGAACTACATCGGTTCGCGAGGTCCCTGGGATTGAAGCGCACTTGGTTTCACGCCCATGCGTCGTTACCCCACTACGACATCACTATCGAAATTAGAGTCATGGCACTGAGTCGGGGGGCTGTGGCAGCAGACCGGCGCACGCTCGTTTCGCGTGGACGTCAACTAAAGCTTGAACTTCATGTATCGATAGCACGAGCAGAATCGCAGCTCAGATTATTTGAGTGAACTTAAACCATGGTGCCTTTTCGATTTTTACGATTTCGTTGGCTTCAGACGCTGTTTGGCGCGGCACTATGTACTTGAGCGCAGAAACACTCGACGACCTGCTCTTAAAGGTTTATCGTCGCCTGCTGCGAAAGCGCGGGTCATCCGATATTACGCCTACCAAAGGTCCTGCAACAGAGATTAACGGGGCTCTACTTCAGATTAAAAATCCACGAGCACGGCTGAGCCGGACCGAGCGGAAAAATACCCTATTCAGCTGCTTGGGTGAATTTCTTTGGTATCTCGCGGGCTCTAACAAACTGGATTTCATCCAGTATTACATCCGGCACTACGACAAATATTCCGACGATGGGGAGACGATTTATGGAGCATACGGCCCGCGTCTGTTCGGCCCAAATGGAACCATCAACCAGGTCCAGAATGTAATCGAAACGCTGAAGGCGAACTCCTCATCGCGACGGGCCGTCATCCAGCTTTTTCGTGGTGAAGACTTAGCTGACAACCTCAAGACTCGGCGTGAAGACCTCCCCTGTACTTGCACGCTGCAATTCACTGTTCGCAACCACCAGCTTTATGCGATGGTGATGATGCGTTCCAACGATGCATTTTGGGGGCTTCCACACGATGTCTTCGCATTCACAATGCTGCAGGAACTCATTGCGCGCTCGCTGGGCGTAGAAGTTGGACCGTACAAGCATGCGGTTGGCAGCCTCCATCTGTACACCGAGCATGCAGAAGCGATGCAAGCCTACCTTGACGAGGGCGTTCAGGAACGCATTCCAATGCCACCTATGCCACTTGGTGACCCATGGCCTTCAGTCAATCAGCTCTTGAAGGCGGAGCAAGCAATTAGGGAGGGAAGTTCGCCTTCTCTTGCAAACCTCGCCCCCTATTGGGGCGACCTCGTGCGATTGCTCGAGGTGTTTCGATATTCTCGAGATTCTGCCGAGGGCAAGCAGCAGAAGAAGATTAAAAAAATCAAAAAGAAAATGAGTTCGTCTGTCTATGAAGTCTACATCTTAAAGCGTGAGCGCCGAGTTCCAAAGGCTGTGCAGCCAGCAGAACCTATGCTTTTCGACGCTGAAGAGCTTGATGCCCAGCAGCCAATGACCGACAACGACGAAAACAAGCGGTAAGCATTTCACGGCCATACATATTAACCAATATGAAAAATCCACAACTCGCGGCACAGCTAGAGCAACAACTTAAAAACTATCGCGTCGGTGGTAAGCCACTGCCAGGCATCCCATCCCAAGCAGAACTCACTGCTCTCGTCGCCCAGATGGTAGACAGCGTTGCTCGTATCAACTACGTTAAAACCATTGCAAAGCGAGATATTTCGGCAAGACGGCTTGACCCCAAAGACGCAGCCATGTTCGACCCGCTTCGAGCTGCCATCCATTACATGCGTGCGGGGAATGAGGACGAGGCGTTCTGGCTAGTCTTCCTCTTCGTTCATTGTGGGAAGCACCTCACGAAGGGTTATGGTCTGTTACGCATGGTATACGGCGCGTTCAATGACAAGTTCATTTGGACGTGGGACAAATTTTCGAAGAATCCTAACGACTTCTCAATTTGGCTGCATCAACATCTTGACGACATAAAGAAACAACGTGCGAACTTCAAATTCGGCAACCACCGCAAATATGAGAGCCTTGACCAGCTCGACGTCACTCTTAAGAGTTACGCTGATTGGGTCGGTCCGAATCGATCACACAAGGACTTTATGGATGCGGCAAAAGCAAAGGTCGGAACCGACCCGAAGAAACTGTTCGACTACCTATACCGGAGCATGAATACCGTGCATCGATTCGGAAGAACTGGCAAGTTTGACTTTCTCACGATGCTCGGGAAAATAGGCCTGGTAGGTTTAGAACCGCCATCGGCTTATATGGTGCACGGGACAGGGCCTGTAGACGGCGCACGTCTGCTTTTCTGTGGCGCAGTAGACGATGAGTCTCTATCCAAGAAGAAGCTAGACGAGCTCTCAATAGCGCTCGACAAAACTCTGGGCGTCGGGATGCAGGTGATTGAGGACTCGCTTTGCAATTGGCAGAAAAATCCCGCGAAATATTTAGCTTTCCGAGGTTAATTGTTCCCATTTGTAGCGGGTTTTCAGACGGTTGTAGCGGTCGCGCCTGACGAGTCCACGATACTGCATTTGCCCAACCACGATTCCGTAGGATACGTCCGCATCCCGAGCAAGCCTCATGATGCCTCTCAGGGTCTTGGAGGCTTCTGGCAATCGCTTCTGTAGTGCGCGCGGTATCAGTTGCTCCGCCGCGAAGAGATTAGCCTCTTCCTCTCTAGGGGACTTGGGGCTGTCCAAGGTCTCGAGAATCAGCAAATCAGCATCCCAGTGCAAGATTAGGTGCGCTGCTTCATGAAAGAAGGAAAACCAGAACTGGTCATCGCTTAAGTAGCGGAAAGACAAGAGCAGCACGGCCTTGTCTGGGTTAGTGAAGAAGGTCGCGCCGCTTGCTCTGCATCCCTTCGGCGCTTTAACAATTACAACGGCGACACCGGCTTCTGCGCAAAGTTTTTGGAGCTTTGGCAGGAACTCAGATGGAGCAGCTATCTGGGTCAAGCTACGAATCTTGACCAACTGCGCCTCGAATCGCTTAGGGCTCCAGTTGCTGCATTCGATACGCTCCGCCTGCAGTTCGCCTTGCCTGAGCCAAGCCGCGGTCGCAGGTGCATCCTCAAGGTAAGCATCAGTTGTTCGAAACGCAGCTGCCGCTCTCAGGTCGACGTAAGTCCGGTACCACGCATCAAGATTCGGCACGTCAAAAAACTCAAGGCACCTGCGAAGCTTTTCAGTTTTGTCTTTAGTCGATTTGACCCATCCAAGACCTTGTATTTCTTTGACAGGAAGAGTTTTAAGCCAAGATTTGTAGTCTTCATTGTCGGGGTCGACCCCGTCGGTTAACTGCGCTAGCTGCTTTCGGTACTGTTCCTCGCGACGCAACCAAAAGCTGACTGACGCTCCAAGTGCGGCCTCCAGACGAGCGGCAACGCCTGCCGTCAAAGCGTGCTTTCCCGCTAAAAGGCTATCGAAGTCATTCTCGGTCATGTCTACCAAATGAGCCAAGCGAGACGAAGCAATCCCTTTCGACTTCATCAAATCAGAAATGGTTCGGCCTGGCGGAACCGCCCACATGGGAGCGAAATCAACTTCAGTTCTCATTGGCACGCTCTATGGATAAGATTTTTACTCGCGTTACCTGCTTCCAGTCCAGCTGTCCAAGTGGGCCAGGCGGTGGCTTATGATTAGCAGCTGCAAGAATACAGTAGCAATCGTCAATAAAAATGACAATCCGGTCATTAGATGTCTGGTCAAATTCTGCGAATCCCCAATCAACAAGGTCAGCAGGCGAGTCTGCCGCTTTCAAGTCTGCCAGACGGGTGTGAAGCGATGGTCCAGAGAGTCTGCCGTACTTGCGCTTCGCCGAAATTGGGCTCTCGCAAACTTTTCGAAGATTTTCGTCTTGAAACGCCAGTTGTATAGGCATCGGATTAACTATGTCGGCAGCAGAGATTGCCGGCGTGCCGACGCTACATTCCCGTCGCGCAAGTCGTGGATTAATTAGGTTGCTCATACCATAACTACGTCGCGGGCTGCAGCCCGCATGATACTCGCTCAATATTAGGATTTTATCAAAAAACACAGCAGAGGGACTATGTACGCCCGACTGGAAATCCGCTCCTGAGCCGCCTCCCTGCGCGGCCTCTGGCTCTCAAGCCAGCCCAGAGAAAACTGAATTTACTAAGGCGTATTACTTTCACAACCGGCTTTCGCTTTGCCCTATACGAATTACCGTTCCATTAGATCAACGACTTACGATCGTTTCATGCGACAGACTTTATTTGTCGCGATCACCGTCACGTTCCACTACGCCGGGCATAAGTGTCGGCCATGCTTTCCAGTGAAACCGGGCGGATGCGGGATGCCCGGCCGGCGCTGCCGAAGGCGTCGAAGCGTGTCTTGCAAATGCCTTTTGCCGCCCTGGTCGCGGCGGCCAGGAATTTGCGGGGGTCGAATTCGGCCGGCTTTTCCGCCATCGCCTGGCGCATTGCGCCGGTCATCGCCAGGCGAATGTCGGTGTCGATATTGATCTTGCGCACGCCATGCCTGATGCCTTCCCGGATTTCTTCGACCGGCACGCCGTAGGTTTCCTTCATGTCGCCGCCGTATTGGCGAATAATGTCCAGCCATTCCTGCGGGACGGAACTGGAACCATGCATCACCAGGTGGGTATGCGGGATGCGCTGGTTGATTTCCCGGATGCGGGCGATGGCGAGGATGTCGCCGGTCGGCTGGCGCGAAAACTTGTACGCGCCGTGCGACGTGCCGATGGCAATCGCCAGCGCATCCACGCCGGTGGATTTCACGAAATCGGCGGCCTGGTCGGGGTCGGTCAGCATTTGCGCATGCGATAGCGGCCCCTTTGCGCCGGAGCCGTCTTCTTCACTTGCCGTGCCCGACTCCAGCGAGCCGAGGCAGCCCAGTTCGCCTTCCACCGAGACGCCCACCGCATGCGCCAGCTCGGCCACGCGGCGCGTGGTCTCGACATTGTATTGATACGATGATGGGGTCTTCATATCTTCCATCAGCGACCCATCCATCATGACCGATGAAAAGCCGGAGCGGATCGCGCGCTGGCACACCGCGGCGCTGGCGCCATGGTCCTGGTGCATCACGACCGGGATATGCGGCCAGGATTCGACTGCCGCCTCGACCAGCTTGCGCAGAAATACCTCGCCGGCATACTTGCGCGCGCCGGCTGAGCCTTGCAGGATGACGGGACTGTCGCACTCATCGGCGGCCTGCATGATGGCCTGGATCTGCTCCATGTTGTTGACATTGAATGCGGGCAAACCGTAACCGTGTTCAGCGGCGTCGTCGAGCAGCTGGCGTAGCGATACAAGTGCCATTGTTTCTCCCAGTGAATATTCGGGTTGGTTAATACAGGGAATAGCGATTTGCCGTCTGATCGATGGCGGCCTTGACGGCGTCGTACACCGCCTCGACCGTCAGGCCGAAATGGGCATGGAGCTGGCTGGCCGGTCCGGATTCGCCGAAGCAATCGATGCCCAGCACGATCCCGTCCAGGCCGACATACTTATGCCAGAGATCTGTGACGCCGGCTTCGATCGCTACCCGCGGAACGTCCGGCGGCAAGACGCTGTTGCGATACGCGCTGTCCTGGGCATCGAAATCGCGTGTCGAAGGCATTGACACGACGCGTACCGCGATGCCGGCCCGGGCCAGCTTGATGCGCGCCTTCAGGGCAATCTCGACTTCCGATCCGGTGGCCAGCAGGACGGCGTGCGGCACGCCGCCCTCTGCCTCGGCCAGGATGTAGCCGCCCTTGCGAATCGCCACCACCTGCTCCGCGCTGCGGGCTGCATGTGCGAGGTTCTGGCGCGACAGGACCAGGCAGCTGGGCCCGTCGCTGCGCTCGATGGCGGCAATCCATGCCACCATGGTTTCGACCGCATCGCACGGGCGCCATACTGCCATGTTCGGAATCAGGCGCAGCGACGACACATGCTCGATCGGCTGATGGGTCGGACCGTCCTCGCCCAGGCCGATCGAATCATGCGTGAACACGAAGATCGACCGGATCTTCATCAATGCCGCCATGCGCAAGGCATTGCGGCTGTAATCGGAAAACGTGAGAAAAGTGCCACCGTAGGGAATGAAGCCGCCATGCAGCGCGATGCCGTTCATGATCGCGCTCATGCCGAATTCGCGCACGCCATAGTGGAGGTAATTGCCCGCCGCATCCGCCCGGACCGGTTTGCTGCCGCTCCAGTTGGTCAGGTTGGAGCCGGTCAGATCGGCCGATCCGCCCAACAGCTCCGGCAGAACGGGCGCCAGCGATTCAATCGCGTTTTGCGATGCCTTGCGGGTGGCGATGGTGTGACCGTCTTGCTGTGTCGTGGTGAGCGCGGCAACGGCCCGGGCGCGCCACGAGGCCGGCAGTTTCCCGTCAAGACGCCGCTGCAGCTCGCGTGCTTCTGCCGGAAATGCTTCCGTATAGGCGGCCAGACGCTGCTTCCAGGCGGCTTCGTGCGCGATGCCGCGCGCATGCGCATTCCACGCGGCGTACAGCTTGTCCGGTATGTCGAATGGTGCATAGGGCCAGTCCAGTTCCGCCCGCATCGCGGCGATCTCGTCCGGCCCCAGCGGTGCGCCATGCACGTCGTGGGTGCCGGCCTTGGTGGGGCTGCCTTTGCCGATCACGGTTCTGCAGCAGAGCAGGGAGGGGGCGCCCTGGTGCGCGCGCGCATCGCGCACTGCCTGATCGAGGGCGGCGGCATCGTGGCCATCGATCGCGCGGATCACATGCCAGCCGTACGCTTCAAACCGCGCCGCCGTGTCGTCGGCAAACCAGTGTTCGACATGGCCGTCGATCGA
>DATEZO010000195.1:0-21310 GCA_035255485.1 Burkholderiaceae bacterium | reverse complement strand
GGCGTGAAGGCTGCCACCTTGCCGGTGGGCGACAGGTTGTACAGTGCCGGTTCATGTACATGGCCGCAAAACGTGATGCGGCGCTGGGTCGCATGCATGCTCTTGATCGCTTCGATGATGCCGGTGATGTATTCCCATTGCTGCGGCATGGCAGCGCTGGCATGTACGAACAGGATCTCGCCGTGTTCGGCGGTCAGCGGCAGCTCGTTCAGGAAGCGCAGTTGCTCCGGGTTCAACTGGGCGCGCGTCCATTCGACCACCTGGCGCGCATCCGCGTGCATCTGCTTGCCGGTTTCCTGCGCGACAGCGGCGTCGTGGTTGCCGAGCACCGCCCACGCGCCGCGCTGATGCACATAAGCCGTGACGGTGTCGACCACCCACGCCGGATCGGCGCCATAGCCGACCAGGTCGCCGAGAAAAGCATAGCGGCCGGCTTTGTGTTGCTCCGCATGCGCCAGGCAGGCACTTACGGCTTCGCGGTTGGCATGGAGGTCGGTCAGTATCGCTATCAGCATGAGCAAGTCTGCGCGGCGGGTCGGTTATCAGGATAGGGATATCCTACTCCCTGATTCTTCGAATTTGCTTACAGCGTGCCGGTCCTCGCCAGCTTTTACACCCTGCCGCCCTGTGGCCTGCCTGGAGGGATGGAGCGCAGCGCAATCAATCCGTCACATCGATCGCGCGAACACGGTCCTGCACCGTGCGTGCGGTTCGCATCCTTGGGTGGGCAAGCGCATCGGAGTCACAATAAAATGCGGGAGTATAATAAAAAAGCATGCAATATACGCATTGAACATGCGGCTTTTTAAAAATACAACATGGAGTATATAAAAGGCCCATATATGCCCCCGCAACGCTGCAACAGGCTCAATCGGCCGCGCTACGCTGTGCCGCGAATTCGCGATAGCCGCGCGCGCGCAGTGCGCATGCCGGGCAGTTGCCGCAACCGTAGCCCCAGTCATGCAAATCGCCGCGTTCGCCGCGATAGCAGGTATGCGTGTCCATGCGGATCAGATCGACCAGCGCATCGCCGCCGAGCGTGCGCGCCAGTTGCCAGGTAGCCGCCTTGTCGAGCCACATCAGCGGCGTTTCGATCTTCAGGCGCGTTGCCATGCCGAGATTGAGCGCGACCTGCAGCGCTTTCATGGTGTCGTCGCGACAGTCCGGATAGCCGGAAAAATCGGTTTCACACATGCCGCCGACCAGCACGTCCAGCCCGCGCCGATAGGCCACGGCGGCGGCAACCGTCATGAACATCAGATTGCGTCCCGGCACGAAGGTATTCGGCAAGCCGTTCGCCTGCATGGCGATTTCGGTGTCCCGCGTCAACGCGGTGTCGGAGATTTTTCCGAGCAGCGACAGGTCGGTCAGGTGGTCTTCGCCCAGCCGCGCATGCCATTGCGGCGACAGGGCGCGCATCTGGTGCAGCAATGCCGGACGTACGCTGAGCTCGATCGCATGCCGCTGCCCGTAATCGAAGCCGATGGTTTCGACTTTGGCATAACGCGACAATGCCCATGCCAGGCAGGTGGCGGAATCCTGGCCGCCGCTGAACAGCACCAGCGCGCTGGATGAAGGTGTCATGATGTTCCCGTCTTGCGTTGAAAGTGATATTGGAATTATTCATTTCTCAGGCCGGCTTTTTCGCCATGCTCACCAGCGACTGCTCGATGAAATCGCCGTCCGGGTCCGTATAGCGCAGGCGCGCCGGATACCATTCCAGCGATGGCGCCAGCCAGATGTCGATTTTCTGGGTCTGGACCGGCGCAGCCTTGACCACATGCAAGGCTTGCAGGTCGCCCAGCGGAGTCTGGATCTTTTCGTGCTCAGCGACCCGGAAAACCCACGGTTCGGCATCGCGCTGGCCAGCCACGAAAAACGTCCACTCCGAGCCGGGCCGGAATTTTGCCGGCGCGGCGCGTGCGACGGCAATCAGTTGCCATATCGCGCTGTTGCGGTCTTGTTCGCCGCCCTTGATCGGGTAGGTTGCGTCCGACCCGGAAAAGCGGATGACCTTTGCCTCGCGATCGAAGGACACCGTGGTCGGCTGCTTGCGGAAGCGCTTTTCACTGGAGGCGACCGGCGCCAATCCATATTCGTCGATAACGCCTTCGGTTTTCGCATCCATGATTTTACCGAGCAGCATGGCGCGCATTTCCGTTTCCAGCGTGAACTGGCCGCTCGCGGCGTGCCATGCCACGCGTGCATTGCCTTCGATCGCAAAACCGCTCTGCCGGGCGTTGACCACGTAACCCAGCTCGGCAGAAGGCGGCAGGTTGACCTTGTACCTGGTCGCTGCATGGTCCTGTGCCATTGCCGGCCAGGCGCTGGAGAGGATGGTGGCGAGAAGGGCGTTGCGCAAGAAACGGCAGATCTTCATGATGATGGCAATAGGGGATGCGGCGGCGTCAATGCGCAGCGGCAATGTTGATGGCGGAGAGCGACATGTCAAGACAGTCGCCGTTGGTTTCGGTGTAGCGCAGCTTGACCGGATACCATTCGTGCTGCGGCGCCAGCCAGATATCGAGCTGCTGGTCGTAGGAGCCGGGGCGGGGCGCGCGCACCACATGCCATGCGCTCAGCTGGCCGACGCCGGTGTTGATCTGTTCCTGCCCGATGACGTGAATGCGCCAGGTTTCGCCGTCGCGCACGCCAGCGACGAAAATCTCGATCTGGGCGCCGGGCGTGAATTTTCCGCTATCGCCGCGGCCGATGCCGGCCAGTTGCCAGATGATGCTGGCGCGATCCTGCTCGCCACCCTGGCGCGGATAGCTGACGGTGGAGGCGGAAAAGCTGATGATATTGCGTTCGCGCTGGAAATGCGTATTGGTTTCCGGACGGCGGAACCGCTTTTCGCTATATAGCGTCGGCGTGATGCCGGATGCATCGATGCTGCCCTCGCTGCTGAATGTCAGCGCATTGATGAACAGGATGCCGGCATCGCCGTTGATCGCATAGGCGTTTCCGCTGTTTTGCCAGGTGATGGTGCCATGGCCGTACATCGGATTGCCTTCATGCGGCGTTGTCTGGACATCGTATTTCAGTGTCACCGATGGTGGCGGGTCGATTTTGGCAGGTGTCGCCGCCGATGTGTCGCGGGCAATCGCTTCTTCGGCTTGTTTTGCCTCGTCCGGTCCGTCCAGCGGGAGTGCGGTTTCAACGCTGGTGCCGGGCGCTTCCATGCCGGCGTAGTCGGATTCAAAAGGCGGCGCGGCAGTATCCGTATCGGCAAGCGCGAATGTCGCGGGCGCGACCTCGACTGGCGCGGCAGACGGTGGCGCAGGGGAGCGGTGCGGTTTCGGGCGCGGCTTTGGCTTCGGCTTTGGCGCCGCCGGCCGTGCCGGTTCGCTTACCGGATCGGGGCGCGGCGCAGGTGCGGGATGCAATACCGCAACCATGACCGCGTCGCCGTGCTGCCGCAGCGATGGCAGGCGGATATGGCCGCCCGCCCATTCGATCGCCAGCGCGTGCAGCAGGATCGACGCGATGCACAGCACCGTCCAGCGCGGCAGGGAAGAGGCGCGGGCGGGCGTTTGTCGGGCAATCGTGGAATCAGGCATCTTGCTAGTATCGGGCATGCCGCTAGTGTAAACATATCGGCGCCGTATCGGACATCCGCTGGTGCCGGCGGGCTATTTCGCTGGCGTACAATGTGCGATTTTCACGAGAAAACGACAGTGAAAACAGCCATCTTTACATCCTGTTTCAAAGCCTTGCTTTCTCTCACCATTGCTGCCGCCTGCAATGCCGGCCATGCCGCCGACAACGGCACACCGATCCGGATCGGCATGATCGACGGCTTGTCCGGTTCGTTTGCGAATGCGGGCGAGGCGGTGGTGCGGAATCTGCAACTTGCCATCGAGCATGTCAATGCACACGGCGGCGTCAAATTGCCGGATGGCAAACATCTCCTTGCCTTGACCACGTTCGACAACAAGCAAGGCGTCGAAGAATCGCTGGTTGAATTCAGGCAACTGACCGATCAGCAAATTCCCTTTATCGTGCAGGGTAACAGCTCGGCGGTAGCGGCGGCATTGATCGACGCAGTCAACAAGCACAATGCGCGCGAGCCGGGTCACCGTGTGCTGTTTCTGAATTATTCAGCAGTGGACCCTGCCTTGACCAATGAAAAATGCAGCTACTGGCATTTTCGCTTCGATGCCAACGCTGACATGCGCATGCATGCGCTGACTGAAGTCATCAAGGATGATGCGCGCGCAAAGCGCGTGTACCTGATCGGGCAGGACTACAGCTTTGGACGCCTGGTAGCGAAAGCGGCGCGCACCCAGCTGGCGACGAAGCGGCCGGATATTGAAATCGTCGGCGACGAATTGCATCCCATCGGCAAGATCAAGGATTTTGCACCTTATATTGCCAAGATCAAGGCCAGTGGCGCGGATGCCGTGGTGACCGGCAACTGGGGCAATGACCTGACGCTCCTGGTCAAGGCCGCCAGGGAAGCGGGATTGAGCGCAAAATTCTATACCTTCTATGGCAATGGCCTGGGCGCGCCAGCAGCGATCGGCGATGCCGGCGTGGGCCGGGTGCGGGCAGTTGCGGAGTGGCATCCGAATGCCGGCGGCACCGGCAAGTCGAACAGCGATGCGTTCTATCAGTCGTTCCGGCAACGCTATCCGCAACCGAAGGATGATTATGTGCACTTGCGCATGCATGTCATGATCGAGATGCTGGCGACTGCCATCGAAAAAGCGCAAACCACCGAAGCGGCAGCGGTGGCGAAAGCGCTGGAAGGCGCCCGTTTCCATAATGCCTTCCACGATGCAACTATGCGCGCCGCTGATCATCAACTGATCCAGCCACTGTATGTATCGGTGATGCAGAAACTGGCGGACGGCAACATCCGGTTTGATAACGAGGGCAGCGGCTACGGCTTCAAGACGGAAAAGTACCTGCCGGCAGCAGCCACCGAAATGCCGACGACTTGCAGGATGCAACGGCCAGAATGAGCAGACAGCTTGCGCCAGGCCTTCAGGTAATTTGAGATTCGACATTCTATTCGACGCATTTATCTGCTACGCTTTAAACAGCTTGTTGATGGAGAGATGCGATGCCAAAATCGAATATGTCCAGTATCCCCGGCATGAATGCCATGACGGATACGCTGGAATTTGTCAAAAATCTGTGGGGCGGCATGAATGTTCCCGGTGTCGGCATTCCCGGCATGGTGATGCCGACCTTATCTGTCGATGAAATCAACAAACAGATTACGGATCTGAAAGCAGTGGAATCGTGGCTGAACATGAACATGAACATGTTGCGCGGCACGATACAGGCACTGGAAGTGCAGGGCGCGACGATTGCCACCCTGCGCTCGATGAGCGAAACGCTGGGGGCGACAGCCAAATCCCATGTGGATACGCAACCGGGCGGATTCATCTCCCCGTTTTCGCCGGCACCTCAACCGACTGCCGAAGCCAGCAAAGAACAGCCGCAAAGAGCCGGTGCCTGGTGGCAAACGGGCAATGAATCGCGCATCGAGTCTACTCCGGCACCCACACCTGAAACGCAGCACGGATCGGCATCACAGTTCGATGCTGGCAATCTTGCTTCCCAGATGGTCAATCCTGCGGCGTGGTGGAACTTGCTGCAGGATCAATTTGCGCAGGCAGTGAACGCCAGCATGCCACCTGAACCCAAAAAAACGGCAAGGAAGCCGGCTGCGAAATCCTCCCACAGCACGGCACGCAAGCGCAAGTCGTCGCCTGCCGCCTGAGATTGAGTAGAGCCGACGCTGCGAAGATGCGCGGGGCGAGTATCAACGCGCATTTTTATGCAGCAACAGCAACATTAATGCGATGCCGGCAAACATCGCACCAGTATAAAACGTTACGGATGCACCGAGCCGGTCCCACAATAGCCCCGCCAGTGTGCTTGCAATCAGCATCGCCAGCCCGCTCGCAAGATTGAACAGGCCGAATGCCGTGCCGCGCAGTTCTTCAGGCGCGGTATCGGCCACCATGGCGGCCAGCAAACCTTGCGTGGCCGCCATGTGGATGCCCCAGAACACCAGCCCGGCGCCGAGCCAGGGTAGCTGGCTACCATGCGCCAGCAGCAGATCGGCGGTAATCAGCGGCAGGATGCCGAAACCCAGCAATATGCCGTGGCGCATTTTGTCCGCCAGGATGCCGAAGGGATACGCGCAGGCGGCATAAACGACATTCATTACAATCAGCACCATGGGAATGAATGCGAGCGCCACGCCAGCCTGTTGTGCACGTAATATCAGGAATGCTTCCGAAAAACGCGCCAGCGTCAATGCCGCGCCCACTGCAACTACCCACCAGTAGTCACTCGAGAGCTTGTGCAATGCCTGGCGTGAAATCGGAAAGGCGCGGTTGCTGCTGCGCGCAATTGATGCCGGTTCGCGTACGCCCAACACCAGCATCGCCAGCGCCAGAAATGCCGGGATGACCGCGACCCAGAATACCGCGCGAAAATCATTCGACCACAGCAGCATCAATCCCATTGCCAGGAGCGGGCCGGCAAAGGCCCCGACCGTGTCCAGCGCCTGGCGTAATCCGAAGGCGGCGCCGCGCAGGCCAGGCGGTGTTACATCGGTAATCAGCGCATCGCGCGGTGCACCCCGGATACCCTTGCCGATACGGTCAACGAAGCGGGCGGTAAGGATCCAGTCGGTGCTGGCCGCCAGTGCAAACATCGGCTTGGTGAGCGCTGCCAGCCCATAACCCAGTCCGGCGAGTAATTTGCGCTTGCCGAAAAAATCGCTGATAACGCCGGAAAATACCTTGACGATCAGCGCGGTCGCTTCTGCCACGCCTTCGATCGCACCGATCGTAGTGGCGCTGGCGCCAAGAACGGTCACCATGAACACGGGCAGCAAGCCGTGGATCATTTCCGAAGAGATATCCATCAGCATGCTGACCAGCCCCAATAGCCATACGGTGACAGGCATGCGTGTAGCGGATCGTGAGGATGAAATGTCAGGCATGGGAAACACTTCCGTGACGGTTTTGCATCTTGCCAATGTTATCCTGCCTGCCATGATCTGGAACGGCCGGGGCTCTGAAAGACATCGGAAAGCTTGGTAAAATCAAGAGCTTACCTAAATTCAAGGCGCATATGCTGTATCCAGAACTGTTTAAGTCGCTTGAGCAAGTCCGCTGGAATATGGAGAAGGATATTCCATGGGATACATTCGATCCGGCGAAGCTTAGCGATGAACAAGCACAAACCATCAGGATGAACGCGATTACCGAATGGTCGGCATTACCTGCCACGGAAATGTTCCTGCGTGACAATCGCGGTGACAGCGATTTTTCGGCGTTCATATCGATCTGGTTTTTCGAGGAACAAAAACATTCGCTGGTGTTGATGGAATATCTGCGTCGTTTCCGTCCCGATCTGGTGCCCACGGAAGCAGAATTGCAGAACGTCCGCTTCGAATTCGATCCGGCACCGCCGCTGGAAACGCTGATGCTGCATTTTTGCGGCGAAATCCGCCTGAATCACTGGTATCGCTGCGCATCGGACTGGCATACCGAACCGGTCATCAAGCAAATTTACAAGACCATCAGCCAGGATGAAGCCCGGCATGGCGGCGCCTATCTGCGTTACATGAAAAAAGCCCTGGCCGAGGCCGGCGATCGTGCGCGCGCCGCATTCGCCAAGATCGGGGTGTTGATGGCTTCGGCCCACCGCACCGAAAAGCCCTTGCATCCGACCAACCTGCACGTGAATCAGGCGCTGTTTCCGAACGATACCGTACAGTCGCGCCTGCCCGACCCCGACTGGCTGGAACGCTGGCTCGATACTCAGATCCGGTTTGATGGCGACTGGGAAAAAAAAGTGGTTGACCGGATTCTGCATAATCTGTCGCTGCTGTTCGAGCGCACTTTTGCATCGGTGCAGGACCTGAACCGGTATCGCAAGGAAATTACAGGACGCCTGGCGCCAAAGGCAGCCTGAGCATATGCCATCCTCCAAAATCGCATGCCGGCTGTTGCGGCTTTTTTATTGCCATTTTCATGCCTGATTTCGAAAAAAAAATAACCTTGCGCACCGATCTGAAAGTGCGGATTGAACAACTGGCCAGGCCGGTGGTATTGACCAATGGCGTATTCGATATCCTGCATCGCGGACACGTCACCTATCTTGCCCAGGCGCGCGCGCTGGGTGGGTCGCTGGTGGTTGCGGTCAATACCGACGATTCGGTGAAACGCCTCGGCAAGGGCGACGAGCGACCGTTGAATTCCTGCGAAGACCGCATGGCGGTATTGGCAGCGCTGGAAGCCGTCACCCTGGTGGTGCCGTTCCAGGAAGATACGGCGCTTGAAGTGGTGCAGGAAGCACACCCCGACATTTATGCGAAGGGTGGCGATTATGACATGACCGCGATCCCGGAAGGAAAGGCCGTAATGGCGTATGGTGGTCGCGCGGTTGCGATCGATTTCGAGCATGACCGTTCCACTACAAGCTTATTGTCAAAAGCCCGGGAAAGGCACTGAAGGAAACCGTATGCAGCATGTACCGTTGGTGGAAGTCACGCGCGGCACCGAAGTGGAATGCATCCATTACGGCTCGGTCGCGGTCGTCAACACGCAGGGTGAGCTGCTGCATCAGGCCGGCGATCCGGATAGCCTGACCTTCACCCGGTCGACCATCAAGCCGTTTCAGGCCGCGCCTTTCCTGCGCGCCGATGGACCGGCCAGATTCGGCTTCACGATGCGTGAAATCGCCCTGCTGTGCGCCAGCCATTCCGGCGAAGCCATGCATGTCGACACGGTGCAATCGATGTTGCTCAAGGCTGGTTGCGACGAGCATCATTTGCATTGCGGCTGCCATGTCCCGATGCATTATGCAGTGATGGAAAAAAAGCCGCCGGCAAACGAGATATTCAATCAATTGCATAATAACTGCAGCGGCAAGCATGCGGGATTTCTTGCCTGGTGCGTGCAGCACGGGCATCCGCTGGACAGTTATCTCGATGCATGGCATCCACTACAGCAAGCGGTGCGCGCCAGCGTTGCGCATTTTGCCGGAGTGGCTGAATCAGATTTGAAGATGGGTATCGATGGCTGCTCCGCGCCGAACTATGCGATGCCGCTATCGCGCCTGGCGCGCGCTTATGCGCGGCTCGCGCAGGGCGAGCGTGAGCCGGTATACGGCAGCGCGCTGGGCGATCTGTATCGGGCGATGACTACGTATCCGGAGCTGGTATCGGGCACCGGACGCAACGATCTGGCGTTCATGCAGAGCGCGCCCGGCGACTGGGTCGCCAAGATCGGCGCGGATGGCGTGCAGGTGATCGGCATTCGTTCGGCGGGCCTCGGGATTGCGATCAAGATCGCTGACGGCAATATGCGTGCCTTGTACACTGCGGCGGTGGCCGTGCTGCGCCAGCTCGGCCTGATCGGGGCAGACGGCGACGCATTGCTGGCGCCGTGGGCAAGACCGCAGCTGAAGAATTTCAGGGGCTTGCCGACCGGTGAAGTGCGCCCGGCATTGCAGCTCCGCGCACGATAATACGACTACCATTTTTTGCGCAGGCAGGAACCTCGTTCCCTTCGCTTGAGTGAAACCCGATATAAGGAAACACCATGCAACGACGTAAATTTCTGGAGACCGGCATGCTTGCGGCGTTATTGCCGGTAGCGTTCGCCCATGCTGCCTTGCCTGTGATTACGGTTTATAAAAGCGCCTCCTGCGGCTGCTGCAGCGGATGGGTGGCGCATCTGGAGAAAAACGGCTTTACGGTCAAGGTGCACGATGTTGCAGACCCATCCGACTACCGCGACAAGCTGGGCGTGCCATCGGCTCTTGGCTCGTGCCATACCGCCCTGGTGGACGGCTACGCGTTGGAAGGCCATGTGCCGGCGCGCGACATCAGGCAATTGCTGCAAACGCGGCCGAAAGCGCGCGGATTGGCGGTGCCTTCAATGCCGCCCGGCTCGCCAGGCATGGAGGGTGCGCGCAGCGACCCATTCGATGTATTGCTGTTCCAGCCGGATGGACGTTATTCGGTTTACCGTCATTACGACGGCAAGTCCTGATTTTGGAAAAAAGGAAACATGAAGAAAATTTCAGGAATCGTTTTGGTTGCCGCCATCGTCTTTTCCGCGCCATTGTGTGCAAGCGCAGCCGATGAGCACCATGCGCATCACGGCGCAGATACCGCTGTCGCCACCAGGATGGCGGATGGTGAAATCAGGAAAGTGGACCGGGAGGCAGGCAAGATCACCATCAAGCACGGGCCGATTGCCAATCTTGACATGCCGGCAATGACGATGGCGTTTCGAGTAAAGGATGCGGTCCTGCTCGATCAATTGAAGTCGGGCGACAAGGTGCGGTTTGTCGCAAACAGAATCAATGGCGCCTATGTCGTGATGCGCATCGAACCCGTGAAGTAAGCCGGGGAATGGACAGACGGAAGTAACGCCTGTCCATTCTTTCTGCGTTTAATGCAT
Source organism: Burkholderiaceae bacterium (assembly GCA_035255485.1). Lineage (GTDB taxonomy): Bacteria > Pseudomonadota > Gammaproteobacteria > Burkholderiales > Burkholderiaceae_D > DATEZO01. The sequence goes on along the minus strand of DATEZO010000195.1, from coordinate 10,865 downwards.
GTGCTGTATGCCGGCTTCGTGGCCGGCTTTTGCCCCATTGTTTTCCACCAGGACCGAGACGTCGATCTTGCCGGATTTTTCAAATTTCAGCGTCAATGGGAATTTGTCGCCCGGCTTCAATTGCCCGCTCAATCCGATCAGCATGATGTGATAGCCATTGCCGGGCTTCATGGTGATTTTGGCGGACGGCGCGATGTCGATATTCTGGACTTCCCGCATTTTCATTACATTGCCTTCCATCGACATGGTATGGATCTGGGCCGTTTTTGCCATCGGCGACGTCACGCTGATCAGCCGGTCGCCGTCCTTGCCCTTGTTTTCGATCTCGATATAAGCAGCGCCGCTTGGCTGATTGGGCACGGTGGCGCGGGCATAAGGATGTTCGATCTGCAGATTTCCCAGCTTGTATTCCTGGGCATGGACGGAGGCGGCAAGTGCAAGCGTGGCGGTGAAAGCGAAAATGGAGCGAAATTGCATGATGGACCTTTGATGTTGAAAATGGATTGTTCGACGCGGTCGCGTGAGCGGCCGTTATTCGCAGGCAAGCCGAATTTGCAGGCGGCTTGCCTGACAGCGGAGCAGTTATGCGGAATGGATGGGAGGCGCACGCGGCTGTGCGCAGCTGAAGCAGGCATCGGGTGCCGGTTGCGGCACCGGCAATGGCGGTATGCCGGATGCCGGATTGTCAAAAGTGGGGCACACCACCTTGCCGGACAACGCGATCGGACTATCCAGGCTGGTTGCACAGTATGCGCAATGGACCGTATGCGGGTTGGATTTGAGCGGTGCGTCGGATTGCCCTTGTATTGTGCTGCTGCATATCGTCATCGCCGCTGCCATCGATGCCGCATGGCCGGCAAGCGGCAGCATGCCGTTCAGTACGAGGCTGAAGATGGCAAGCCAGGCGGCGAATGAGCGAGGAATCGAAGGCATGACGATTTGGCGCGGAAGAAACTCGATCATAGCATTCTCTAGCTTCCTCCCGCGAAGCCGTTTTGCCGCCATGCTTCATAGACGATCACCGCGACCGTATTGGACAGGTTCAGGCTGCGATTGTCCGGCCGCATCGGCAGGCGGATGCGTTGCGCCGGCGTGAACGATTCACGCAGTGCCGGTGCCAGTCCTCTCGTCTCGGAGCCGAATACGAATACATCGCCGGGGCGGAATGCGATGCTGCCGAGTTGCGCCGAACCATGCGTGGTCAATGCAAACATGCGGGCCGGATCGGGCGCTGCGGCGGCGATGAATGCGGCCCAGTCGCGATACACCTGCATGCTGGCATATTCATGGTAGTCGAGCCCGGCGCGCCGCATCTTTGCATCGTCGAGCGGAAAGCCGAGCGGCTCGATCAGGTGCAGATGGGCGCCGGTATTGGCGCACAGGCGGATGATATTGCCTGTATTGGGCGGGATTTCAGGTTCAACCAAGACGACGTGAAACAAGTGCATTCTCCTGTCATTTTTGCGGCGTGCGAACGAACACCAGATTGGTGATGCGTGCGGCGCCGAAACGTTTCAGCGTGGCCGCTATCTCATTTAGCGTTTCGCCGGTTGTCATCACATCATCCACGATCCCGATATGCTGCCCGCGCACGCGGTCGATGGACGCACTGGGCACCGTGAATGCGCCGCGAACATTCCTGCGCCTCTCATCCGGATGAAGCAAGGCTTGCGCATGGGTAGCACGATGGCGCGCGATCAACTGCCGCGCAAGTGGAATGCCGAGTATCCGCGACAGCGGCTTGGCGATTTCATGCGCTTGATTGAATCCGCGTTCTGCGAGACGCTCGGTGCCTAGCGGCACGGCGGCCAATTGTGCCGGCAGCGGCAGGTTTTCCCGATTTGCGGACAGCAACGCCTCGCGCAACATGTGTGCAAATTGCGGTGCCAGCGCCAGCCTGGCGCCGAATTTCAATGATAGTACCAGCTGGTCGATCGGCGGCGCGTAATCGGCTGCGACAATCGTTGCATCAAAGGCGGGCGGCTGCTTCAGGCAATTGCCGCAGATACTGGCTTCCGTGGCGGAGGCGGGCAGAGGAATCGCACACTGCAGGCAGCGATGCTGCGGCGCGCTGAGAAACCGGGCGCGGCAATCGGTGCAAATCGGCTGGAGTGCCGTGCAGCCGCACAGCGCGCAGGATGACGGCATAAGCGTCGACATGTGCGCCAGAAACCGTTGCGGCCAGTGACGCAGATAAGAGGGCATGGGCGGTGATGGATGCAAGCGTGTAAACTATTTCCATTATCTCATTCCAGGTCTTCATATTTCCGTGTCGTCCGTGATTCCCTTGCCCAACGCCAAATTCAGCGCACCCATCGACCTGCATCGCGTGCGTTCCCTGTTCGGAGTGCCGTCTCGGATTGCCGAGTCGGATTTCTTGCGACGTGAGATCGCTGCCCGGATGCATGAGCGTCTGGCGCTGATAAAGATCGCGCCACAGCGCGTATTGGATGCCGGCTGCGGCGAAGGAGCGGATTTGAGCCCATTGCAAAAACGCTATCCCGGCGCACATGTGCTGGGCATCGATGGCGCATTGCCGGTCGCGTCGGTTGCCCGTGCCAGGCAGGCTGGCGGCCTCTCGGCAATGAATCGGCTGCTGGGGAAATGGTTGCCCGGCAGGTCTGATATCGGCGGTAGCCCAAGCGTATTATGCGGCGACTTCGCGCGTCTGCCGCTGGGAGTAAATGCTGTCGATATGGTCTGGTCCAATCTGGCATTGCATTGGCATCCGCAGCCCGACCAGGTATTTACCGAGTGGCGACGCATATTGAGCATTGAGGGCCTGCTGATGTTTTCCTGTTTCGGGCCTGATACATTCAAGGAACTGCGTACGGCATTTGCTGCGGTGGATGATGCCGCCCATACCTTGTCCTTTGTCGATATGCATGATTTCGGCGACATGATGGTCAATGCCGGTTTTTCGACCCCGGTCATGGATATGGAAACCATTACCGTAACCTATGCGTCGGTCGACAAGTTGATGGCCGATGTACGGGCATGGGGCGGTAACCCGCTGCTTACCCGGCGGCGCGGATTGCTTGGGCGGCAGGCATGGATGCGCGTCGTTGCATCCCTGCAGGCGATGCGGCGTGAGAATGGTGTCATCCCGTTGACTTTTGAAGTCATCTACGGCCATGCCTTCCGGCCTGCGCCCGTGAAGACTGCCGCAGGTGAATCCATTATCCGGTTTGAGCCAAGGAAAAAATAACGCTTTTCAATGCATTGATTGCATGAGCCATTTTTATGGCTCTGCTGCATTGAATCCTTTGCAATCAGGCTTGCCATTAATAATAAAAATCATTGATTACCATCAATGATTTTTTTGCAGTTTTCTGCTTGATAACATCTGTCTTTGCGCCTTATACTCCATAATCATAAGTAACTGATAACGGCATTGCTCTACATATCCCTGTCCGGATAAGTGCCTTATGGTGAAGCAAGAATGGATCTTGAAGCGTAATTGTTCGATCTCCCCGCGTCAGCTGGGTTTCTTCTTTGCGCTCTTGTGTCTGACTTCGTTGCTGGTAGCGGCGTTTTTTGCGTTGCACGGCGCCTGGTATGTCTTGTGGTTCGCGTGGATTGATCTGTTGGCGGTAGGCTGGGCTTTCCTGCTGTTTGCACGTCATGCAACCGATCGCGAGCGAATTGTCCTTGCCGATGAAAGTCTTCTAGTCGAATTGATTCAGGTCGAGCGGGTACAGCAATTCAGCCTGAATGTGCACAGATTGCGCGTTCAGCTTCCAGCAGCGGGACAAGAACTGGTTTGTTTGGAATCAAACGGCACTTGCATAGAAGTGGGCCGATTTTTGACAGAATGGAGGCGACGTGAATTTGCGCTGGAATTACAGCATGCGCTCGCGTCGAATGGATAGGCAAAATCATTATTTTGGGCTTTGGTGAAACTATGAGAGATGCGAAGCGCCTTCAAACGTTGATGCTCGGTACGCTGCTCATGGCGACGGGCATGCCATCGCAAGCGGTAATCGACAGCCCGGGAGGACCGGCTGTGCTGGAGTTGAATCTGCAACCGCCTGTGACCCGGATTGCGCATGAAATCTATTCGCTCCACAACATGATCCTGTTCATCTGCCTGGTGATTTTCATCATGGTATTCGGCATGATGTTCTATGCAATTCTCAAGCATCGCAAGTCGCTCGGCCACAAGCCGGCCACCTTCCATGAGAGCATCAAGGTGGAAATCGCATGGACAGTCATTCCTTTCCTGATCATCATTGGGATGGCCTTACCAGCTACCAAAACAGTAGTCGCAATGAAAGATACCTCCAATGCAGACCTGACCATCAAGGCGACCGGCATGCAATGGAAATGGGGGTACGACTATCTGAAGGGCGATGGCGAAGGCATTTCCTTCCTGTCCAGTCTCGCCACGCCGCGCGAACAGGTGCTCGATCCGACCAAGGTCAAGAACGATAACTATCTACTGGAAGTCGATAACCCTGTTGTCGTGCCGGTCAACAAGAAAGTGCGCATCATCACTACCGCGAATGATGTCATCCATTCTTGGTCCATTCCGGCATTCGGCGTAAAGCAGGATGCGATTCCAGGCTTTGTTCGCGATACCTGGTTCAAGGCCGAAAAGATCGGCGTCTATCGTGGTCAATGCGTTGAATTATGCGGCAAGGAACATGCGTTCATGCCGATTGTCGTCAATGTCGTCAGTGAAGACGATTACAAAGAATGGACGAACGGCAAGAAAAAGGAAATGGCCGCAAACGCAGATGATCCCAATAAGGTCTGGACCATTGATGAATTGAAGCAGCGCGGCGAAAAGGTGTATGCAGCCAACTGCGTGGCATGCCATCAAGCCAACGCCAAGGGGATGCCAAATGCGTTTCCGGCACTGGACGGCTCTCCAGTGGTCAATGGTCCAAAGGCAGAGCAGATCAATGTGGTCATGAACGGGCGCAAGTCGGGGAAATATCCTTCCCAAATGCCGCCATGGAAAGGGGTGCTGTCCGACACTGATATTGCCGCAGTCATTACCTATACGCGCAACACCTGGTCCAACAAGGCGAAGGAAAATATCGTTCAGCCAACTGAGATTGCGGCGAAAAAATAGCTTATCGAGGCCGGAATTCAAAGACGCTGCAGCGCGTCATTATTCTGGTCTCAATGTGCAGGAATACGGGCAGAGTCATGGGCAGCGGTCCTCTGCTTCCATAAATCAGGATGAGGAGTTCGACATGAACACAACCGTGATTGATCATGCACCCGATCATGCGCATGGTCATCTGCATGATCACCCTTACGGCTGGCGGCGCTGGCTGTTCGCAACCAATCACAAGGATATCGGCACCTTGTATCTGTGGTTTTCCATGACCATGCTGATGTCGGGCGGTCTGCTGGCGATGCTGATTCGTACTGAATTGTTTCAGCCCGGTCTGCAATTTTTCCAACCTGAAATTTTCAACCAGTTAACCACGATGCATGGCCTGATGATGGTGTTCGGTGCGATCATGCCGGCTTTCGTCGGCTTTGCGAACTGGATGGTGCCATTGCAGATCGGCGCATCCGACATGGCCTTCGCACGGATGAACAATTTTTCGTTCTGGCTACTGCCGCCCGCCGCCATTCTGCTTGCCACGTCATTTCTCGTTCCCGGCGGCGCGACCGCGGCGGGCTGGACCATGTATGCACCGTTGTCGACCCAGATGGGTATGGGGCACGACATGGCGATTTTTGCCATTCATCTGATGGGCGCTTCGTCGATCATGGGCTCGATCAACATCATCACCACGATTCTGAATTTGCGGGCACCAGGCATGACGCTGATGAAAATGCCGATGTTTTGCTGGACCTGGCTGATTACTGCTTACCTGCTGATCGCAGTAATGCCGGTGCTGGCTGGTGCGATTACGATGACACTGACCGACCGTCATTTCGGCACATCGTTTTTCAACGCCGCCGGCGGTGGCGATCCCGTCATGTACCAGCACATTTTCTGGTTTTTCGGCCACCCGGAGGTGTACATCATGATTCTGCCGGCATTCGGCATTATTTCGCACATCATCCCGGCATTTGCGCGCAAGCAATTGTTTGGCTATGCCTCAATGGTATATGCAACCGCTTCGATTGCCATCCTTTCCTTTATCGTATGGGCGCATCACATGTTCACCACCGGCATGCCGGTGACTGGCCAGCTGTTCTTCATGTATGCAACCATGCTGATTGCCATTCCGACCGGCGTCAAAGTGTTTAACTGGGTCGCGACCATGTGGAAAGGATCAATGACGTTCGAAACGCCAATGCTGTTTGCGATCGGCTTCATCTTCGTATTCGTGATCGGCGGCTTTACCGGCCTGATCCTGGCAATCACGCCGATCGATATCCAGTTGCAGGACACCTACTATGTGGTTGCACACTTTCACTATGTGCTGGTGGCAGGTTCGCTGTTTGCCCTGTTCGCCGGCTTCTATTACTGGGCGCCGAAATGGACCGGTTTCATGTACAACGAAACCCGCGGCAAAATCCATTTCTGGAATTCACTGATCTGGTTCAACGTTACGTTCTTTCCCATGCATTTCCTCGGCTTGGCGGGCATGCCGCGCCGTTATGCGGATTATCCGGCGCAATTCACTGACTTCAACATGCTGGTGTCGATTGGCGCATTCGGATTCGGACTGTCGCAGGTGTATTTCCTGTTTGCGGTGGTATTGCCCTCGATCAGAGGCGGCCAGAAGGCGACGGCCAAGCCGTGGGAAGGCGCTGAAGGACTGGAATGGACCGTGCCGAGTCCGGCGCCTTTCCATACGTTTGAAGTGCCACCTATTGTGAAATAACAAGGAGGGCGGGCGCAAGCCTGCCCATGCTGATACATGCCAGATTCAAAAAAACCAAGTAATCTCAAAACCGCATTGATTCTTGCTTCGATCGCGCTGGCATTCATGGCTAGCATTTTCATCAAACGCTTGTGGCTATCCTGATATGTCGCAAAAAGAGCAAGCCGATGCCAGACATGCACATCGCGCACTTAATGCGCAGATGCTTGGCAAGCTGGTGGTTATCGCAATCATGATGTTCGGCTTCGGTTATGCGCTAGTGCCGGTGTACAAGAAGATTTGCGAAGTTACCGGCGTCAATATTCTTACGCCGAAAGATGCAACGGTGGGCGATGGCGCCAATACGCAGATCGATAAAAGCCGCACGATCACGGTCGAGTTTGATGCCAATGTGCAGGGGCCATGGCGGTTTCGCCCGACAGTAAGCAGTCTGCTGGTGCATCCGGGCGAAATGACGCAAGTCGTGTATGAGGTCGTCAATACGCAACCGCACAGCATCGATGCGCAAGCGATTCCGAGTTACGCACCGCAGCAGGCATCCGCGTATTTCAAGAAGGTCGAGTGCTTCTGTTTTCAGCAGCAGACACTTGGCCCAAACGAGGCAAGACAGATGCCGGTGACATTTTACATTGACCCGGCGCTGCCGACAGAGGTGAAGACGATCACCTTATCCTATACATTTTTCGAAATTGGCGGCAAAGGCAAGAATGCAGTTTGAAGGCGAAGTGCAATGAAAGACAGAAAGGATGGCGTCAAGAGAGCATCGTTCGGTGCAACGCTGAAGGCGGTATTCTGGTCATTTTTCGGCATCCGCAGGAAAACGGATTACGAACGGGATGCCGCGCAGCTCCATCCGGTCCATGTAGTGATTGCCGGCCTGATCGGCGCGCTGATCTTCATTGTCGTGCTGATACTGATCGTCAAGGCGGTGGTGGCAAAATGATTACTTGAATGGAGACCAAGATGAATCCTCAGCGCGCTAATGCACCCTATTACTTTGTGCCCAGCCCTTCCCGGTGGCCGGTGCTGGCAGGAGCATCGCTGCTTCTGACGATGGCGGGCGCTTCTGCATGGGTCAATGGCTTTGCGTGGGGACCGTATGCAAATATCGCCGGCATCGTGTGCCTGGTCATCGTGCTGTACAACTGGTTCGGCGATGCGATCGCGGAATCCGAGGGCGGCCTGTACAACAATCGGATCGACACATCTTTCCGCTGGAGCATGAGCTGGTTCATTTTTTCGGAAGTGATGTTTTTTGCCGGCTTTTTCGGCGCTTTGTTCTATGCGCGCAGCGTAACGATGCCGTGGCTGGCCGACCTCGATCACAAGATCCTGTGGCCGGATTATTCGCCGCAATGGGGTAATGCAGGACCGGCCGGGACGATTGAAAACTTCCAGACCATGGGACCGTTTCCGATCCCGACAATCAACACGGCATTGCTGCTGAGTTCCGGCGTGACCTTGACGATTGCGCATCATGCATTGCGCACCGGGCTGCGTTCCCGGACTGCATTCTGGCTTGCCGTCACGATCTTGCTGGGCGCAACCTTCATGGGATTGCAGGCATATGAATACATTCATGCCTATCATGAGCTGAACCTGAAATTGACATCAGGTATTTATGGATCGACTTTTTTCATGCTTACCGGTTTTCATGGTTTTCACGTAACCATGGGTGCGATCATGCTATCGGTTGTTCTGTATCGCATATTGAAAGGCCATCTTACACCGGACCATCACTTCGCATTTGAGGGCGCGGCATGGTATTGGCACTTTGTGGATGTGGTGTGGCTTGGCTTGTATGTGGTCGTGTACTGGATGTAATCCAGTTCCCAAGGATGGAAGATAGAAAGACCGCATTCCAATGCGGCCTTCTTGCCGGTTCTTTACCTCGTTATATTATCGAATGCCGGTTGGATGAATCCAGCCGAAATGATTCGCCAGTAGAATCATGACAAACAAGGCAATCGAAAAGCCGACGCGAAATGCCAGCGCCTTGACGGTGCGATTGCTTTTTCCCTTGTCCTTCATCAGGAAGAGCAGCGCGGAGCCCAGGCTCGCAATAATCAGGATGAATGCGATGGCGACAAGAATCTTCATGATGGGCGCATACAGTTCGCGAGCTTGATAAAATAGCGCGAGCCGTCAATGGCATGCCAAGTAAGACAATATTGTAATGCCAATCACATTCCACTTCAGGCGGATTCCATTTGTCGCGACGGTGTTCGCCGTTGCCGTCGGCGTCTTGCTGGGGCAGTGGCAGGGTCGGCGCGCTGTGGAAAAAGAAGCAATTGAAACGACATTGTCGGCGCGGGAAGCAGTTTCTCCGCTGGCAATCGGTGCAACGCCAGTCGCGGGTGATGCCGTCGAGTACCGGCGCGTCATGGTCAAGGGCGAATTTGTCCGCGATTGGCCCGTGTATCTGGATAATCGGCCCTATCATGGCGCCGCCGGATTTTATCTGCTGATGCCGTTGAAAATCGCCGGTTCCAGCATGCATGTGCTGATCGTGCGCGGGTGGCTGCCAAGGAATGCCAGCGACCGCGTGAAGTTGCCCGACATTCCGACTCCGTCCGGTGTCGTGGAAATCGACGGCATGGCAAGGCAGCATGAGCCTCGATTGCTGCAGCTTGGGGATGCCGAAGCGCCGCATCCGCATGCTATCCTGCAAAATCTGGAAGCCGCGGAATTTGCCGCGGCCAGTAAATTACCGATGCAACCATTCCTGATTGAACAATCGAACGATACGCATGACGGTCTCATACGCGACTGGCCCCGGCCTTCGAGCGGCATCGATAAGCACCGGGGCTATGCGTTTCAATGGTATGCCCTTGCGGTGACGGCATTGCTATTTTTTGTGGTGACAGGATGGCGACGTGGAGCAAAGTAAGCAACAACACAAAGGGCGCTGGAATCTGTTTGCCATCATTGCCATTTGCGCAGCGCCCATCGTTGCCTCTTATATTACGTATTACCTGATCAAGCCGCAGGCGCGCACCAATTATGGCGCGTTGATCGACCCGCGACTGTATCCGATTCCGGTCCTTGGCGCCGTAACGCTGGATGGCAAGCCGATCGCGCTTGACGCCTTCAGGGGTAAATGGATAATGCTGCAGGTTGATACCGCCGATTGCGCGCAGACATGCAGGGAAAAATTGTATGAGATGCGACAATTGCGCCTGACGCAGGGCAAGGAGATGGATCGCATCGAACGCGTATGGCTGATTACGGATGCACAGCCGATCGAAACCATGCTGATGCGTGAATACGACGGTACTCGCATGCTGCGGGTAAAATCGGCGCCATTGAACGCCTGGCTGCCAGTCGAGCCGGGAACAGTGCCGGCTGATCATATTTACATGATCGATCCGCGCGGTAATCTCATGATGCGTTTTCCGAAAGGCGGGGACCCCAGCAAGATGAAAAAAGATATCAGCAAACTGTTGAAAGCTTCAAGTATAGGATGACATCGCAATGTTGATTCAACTGGCCATCACTGGCCTGCTGGTGGCGCTGCTGCCGCTCACCGTCGTCTGGGGTTCGCGCGATTCGAACAAATACCGCAAGCTGGTATGGGTCACGCTATTCCTGACTTTCGATCTGATCATGTTCGGTGCATTCACGCGACTCACCGATTCCGGTCTGGGCTGTCCGGACTGGCCCGGCTGCTATGGACAGGCGAACCCATTCCAATCGCATGCCGCCATCCGCGCCGCGGAAGCGATCATGCCGACCGGGCCGGTAACGATCATGAAGGCATGGATCGAGATGTTGCATCGTTATCTGGCGATGAGCATTGGCGTCTTGATCATTTCCATGATGGTGATTGCCTGGCTCAAGTGGCTGAGATCGGCGCGCACGAATGCGACATTTGCGCCATGGTATCCGACGCTGCTGTTTGGATTCGTTTGCCTGCAGGGTGCATTCGGCGCCTGGACGGTTACCATGAAACTGCAGCCGATCATCGTGACCACCCATCTGCTACTCGGTATATCGCTGCTGGCGCTATTGGCCTGGCTCGCGGCGCGGCAGAGCGCGCATCTTCCGGTCGCGCCGCAAGCCGCC
>DATEZO010000194.1:0-7341 GCA_035255485.1 Burkholderiaceae bacterium | reverse complement strand
CTTTCACGACATTGGCGACCATTTTGGGATCCTGCCTTGCCAGTTGCTTGGCCGCCTCCAGGTTTTCCTGATAGCCGCGCGGCTTCTGTCCCATCGGCTCGGATGATTCGAGCTGCACTATCGCGTCTTCCTCGCTCTCGTTTGGCAGCGCGGGCACCGGGCGTGCATCCTTCATCAGCTTCTTCATCATCGGCCGCAGCACCGCGAAAAACAGATAGAGCAGGACAATGCCGCCGAAGACATATTTGCCGATTTCCCTGGCCAGTGCCAGGGTTTCGGGGCGTTTCCAGAGCGGCGCTTCGACAATGGCTTCCTTCTCCGCGCCGGCGAACGGGCTATTGACTACATTCAGCGTGTCGCCGCGGTCTTTGCTATAACCCATCGCCTCTTTCACCAGATCGGTAATCTGGTTCTTTTCTTCCTCGGTCAATGGCCGGTTGATGACTTTGCCGGCCTTGTCGGTTTCGCGCTTGTAATTGACGACCACTGCCACGGACAGACGCTTGACCCCGCCCATCGGCTGCTGGACATAGCGGATGGTCTTGTCCACTTCATAATTGACGGTCATGTCCTTGTGCGTATTGCCCGTGGGCGCTGCGGCAGCCGCAGCGCCGTTTGGCACGGCGCCATTGGCCGGCGCGGTGATCGGCGCGGTCGATGGTGCCGGTGGCTGGTTCGATAATGCGCCCGGCACGCCGGTTGCCGCGGTATTGATCGCGCTCTGCGTCTCGCTGGTTTGCTGGCTGCGGATCGAGGAGGCATTCGGCGCCTGATTCGGCTTGTATACTTCAGCCGCTTGTTCGCTATGCGAAAAATCGATATCGGCGGTTGCTTCGGCGCGTACGTTGTTCAGGCCGACAATCGGCGTAATGATCGATTCGATGCGCCTGACGATGCTCTGCTGCAGTTCCTGCACGTACTTGAGCTGGGTAGGATCGAGCGTATTCGAGTTGTTGGGCTTGGATGTATCCGACAACAGATTGCCGTTCTGATCCACGATCGTGACATTCCTGGGTGGCAGATCGGGCACGCTGCTGGCAACCAGATGCACAATCGCGCTGACTTGCTGTTCATCGAGCGTGCGGCCGGGATGCAGGTTCAGCAGGACCGAAGCGGTAGGTTTTTGCTGTTCGCGCACGAACACCGACGCCTTGGGCAGTGCCAGGTGCACACGCGCCGCCTGCACCGAGGAGACTGCCTGGATCGAGCGCGCCAGTTCACCCTCCAGCGCACGCTGGAAATTTACCTGTTCGAGGAATTGCGATACGCCCAGCTTCTGGTTTTCCATTAGCTCGAAGCCGACGTTACCGCCCCTGGGCAAGCCTTGCGACGCCAGCTTCAGGCGCGCATCGTACACCTGATTGGCCGGCACCAGAATCGCCGAGCCGCCTTCCGCAAACTTGTACGGAATATTCATCTGCTGCAGGGAAGCCACGATCGAGCCGCCATCCCGGTCCGAAAAATTGGAAAACAGGACGCGATAGTCCGGCTGCTGGCTCCACATCCATACCGCCGACATTACGGCGATGACGGCTGCGATACCGACTGCCAAAAAAATATTCCGCCCCATCGGGGTTTGGGTAAACCCCAGGGCACTCGGAATGGTCGTGGTAATGGCGCCTTCGCCTGCTACCGCCATGAAGCGCCTCCGCAACTGTTGCCATGAAGGGTCATCTCTTTGTTCACTCGATCCTCGCTAATGCCTGTCTAGAGCCTCTAACATCCTGTTTCATGCCAATCTTTCCGTGTCCTTGCCATTCCCGAGCAGGCGGGAACCCCATTTTTTAATGGCTGGAAGCGAGATTCCTTCTTGCAGGTTGCGTTTGCGCTGGCAAGTGTAAACCGTTACGCAGGCGAACATGCAGATCGAGCGGGAATGACGGAGATATTGGCAGTCGCCTGTCACGTTTTGTCAAATGCGCCATAGACACTCCTAGCCTTAGTGTGAATTGTCGGCTGATCAAGATGTTTCAATCGGTGGAACAGAGCAATATTACTCGCGCTTATCGGAATGAAGCGATTATCGCGGCATGCTACTGTAATGTGGTGGAAATTCGCAACGGCGAACTTCGATAGCAATGACGTACCGGATGGAGGGCGCAATGAGCGTGGGCGGAATCGATGCAAGCAGAATACAGGCGATGGTGGAGCAGCTCAAGACGGCTGCCGCGCGCGCGCAGGGTAATGTCAATCCATTGGAAACCGAAAAGCCGGCCGGTAAGGTCGATTTTGCCTCGGCGCTGAAAGCGTCGCTCGATCAGGTCAACAATGCGCAACAAAAAGCCGAAGTGCTCGGCCAGCGCTTTGCCACCGGCGACGACAATGTCAACCTGTCGGATGTGATGATTTCGACGCAAAAGGCGAACATCGCTTTCCAGGCCACGATACAGGTGCGCAACAAGCTGGTATCCGCCTACCACGACATCATGACGATGCAAGTGTAAGGCACGATAGCGGCTGCAAGACTACGAGCAGGGTGTTTGACGGTATTTTTCAATCCTGCCTCCACGTTTTACCTCTTTTTATACTCAAGGCTGTATTTTTAAACAGCCGCATTTTCATTGCGCATTTAGATGTATTTTTGTCTATACTCCCTGATATTTCACATTGAGCGGTAACTCCTCAAGTATCTTGGCGCGCGACCAAAGGCTTGTCGTTTCCGCCTCGCTTTCGAAAATGCACAATAAAGAATGAATACGAAATCGACCTTGCTCATGACGTTGGTCCTGACCGCCTGCGGTGGCGGCGGCACGCCAGATCCCGCAGTCAACATGCCTGACGCGCAATCTCCTGTCGCAGGAATTCCATCAGGCGCACATCCAGGCTGGAAAATCAGTTGGGGCACCGGGCAAAAATCCGTGCGTGTCATCGATCCGGTGACATTGAAACTCGTATCGGAGACGACCTGGAATGTATCGTCGGTCTTTCAGGAATTGCTGGCGGAAACCAGCCCTGTCCCTCTCATCATCGATGAAGGTCCGAACAAGGGCCAGACCACTGGCTTGCGCTGGAAAGGCACGACTATCCCTTACGATAATCTTTACCATCCCTTGACTGCGGCAGTCTGCAAGACGACGGATGGGGGATGGGCAGGCTATGGCAGCACGGGTACATACGCCGTGTACGAGGATGACAATGGCGAAGGCGGGATTTATGCGGACCACCTGGCCTCGCGCGTCGGCGCCAATGTCGTATCAATGCATGCAGTGGCGACCGTGCCTGCGCCTGCTGCGTGCGGCTCTTCGCCGGTGTGGTACACGTCTTACTATGACCGTGGCAGCAACGGTCCCGGCACGTTGTCTTATTGACTGGAGTTAGCGCATGCCGGTAGCACGGGAATTCTGCTCCCGTTCCAGCTTCGTGATGTAGCGTTGCACGGCGGTCAGCATCGAATTGGGCAGATCAACGAACATCATGCCCAGGCGACGTATCGTCCTGCCATTGGTAAAGGTCTGTTCCTGCGAATTCCTGACCTGCAGGTTGGCCTTGACCGGCGTTCCCCCCGGCAGATCGATGCGGCAATCCGGATAGACACGGCCTATCGTGTTATCCAGTATTTTCTTTTCATCAATAATGGCAACGCCTCCGGCACTGATGTTTTGCAGGCTCGTCGTGACCGTCATCATTCCCTGGCCGGCAGCATCAGGCATGTGGAGGATGCAGCGTATCGGATAGGCGACCGGCGTGGCTACACGGTAAAATTCGCGGCGCTGCAACCGGATCATGCTGGTCGGCAAGCTGAAACGCAAGGCGGGGAGTTTGTCGTAAATGCAACGTGAGATCTGATTTGCAAAAAACAGTATCCGAATATGGTCCAGCACTGTTTCAAATGAAATGTTGTCGCTTGCGACAAGCCGCTCGTTCAACAGATTGCTCGGCGCGCAATCGATGATGACGAGGTTGTTTGCTTCATCGATATCCAGAATCGACGTCACCACCGTTTCCGAACCGCCATTGATCAGTACGCTGACCAACTGGTTGCGCGCCTGCAGCGCGCGCAACAAGGCAATAATTTCCCGGCGCGAATGAACCTGATAAGGGCTGAAGTCCATTGCATCAGAATCATCAATATTCAAAATCATTCCTGGTAATCAATGCACCAATCAACCGGTGCGATAAAACGCTGTTAAGAACTGACTGAAAATAATCAATTGTTTCGCGGGTGGAGCATGCCCTGCGCCACTCTGCTGCACTATCCGGGCTGTTGCGACGGCATATTCCCCGAATTGCGCTGCGCTGCATCCAGGCTACGGAAATCCGGCGATGCGTGCCATGCCGCCTGCGCACTATCCCGACTTGCTTTCCCCATTCCGTGAAGCCTCGATATGATATAGCCACGCCAGCAGTTCCGCTACCACGCGATACAGGGCGGGAGGAATATCGCGATCCAGATCGACCTGCATCAGTAGCGCCACCAGTTCCTTTGATTCATGCACGAACACGCCATGCTGCCTGGCGCGCGCAATGATTTCTTCCGCAATCAGCCCGCGGCCCTTGGCAACGACTTTCGGCGCCGCATCGCCAGTCTGGTATGCCAGCGCGACCGCATGTTGCGGCGTATCAGGCTTGCTCATCCTGCTTCACCGAAAATGAATCCAGCGGTGCGCCGGCCGCGTCCAGTGCGTCAGCCAACGCATTGCCATGCACGCGCAATGCCGCTGCCGTGTGTTCGGTCGCGGTGCGGATACTGACCTGGACCCGATCTCCCGTCAGCCGGATGGCGGCCGCTACCACGCCCAGGCTTGGCAGATCGAACCGTACCGTGCTCTGCCAGCAAGGCTCGCCTTGTTCGGCGTTGCCATGCTGCGCATCTTCGCTGATTTCCCATTCCATATGCTGGCCCGGGAAAAGCTCGCCCTGCCACATCACCTGTCTTTGCTCCAGCGCATGCAATTGCAGATTGACGAGTTGCATTGCTTCCGTACTCATCGACTCCGTTCCGGCAGAGCGAGCCACCAGGTCGGCATCCGTGATGGCGGCATTTGCGGCTGGCGCAAGCTGCGTCAGACCGGTCAGTGGCGCGGCTTCGTCCATCAATTGGGCGGTCTGATAGGCAAGCTGCGCAAGGCTGGCCGGAATCGCGGGTCTGGATGCGGGCATTGCGGCGGCATCCGCTGGTGCCGGATGCGCAAGCGCCTGCGCCGGATGCGCCGGTGATACCTGCGCCGGTTTTCCTTGGGGCTCCGGCGTTGAGGGCAACAGCGGTTCTTCGATCAACCCCGGTATCTGCGTTCCCGGCGCAAATTGCTCCGACAACTTCTGCAACAATGGCGCTTGCGTTTGCCGGGCAGCCTGCGCCTGCGGCTCCCGCAGCAGCGCGGCTGTGGTGCGGCGGCCATCCAGCCATTCTTCTGCATGGGATTCGTAAAATACGCCGCTATGCGTAATCGCGTCATGCAAGGCGGCGGCGACGCGCGGCGCATCGGCAGCGGTGGCAAGTAGCGCAGGGGAGGGCAGCAGCGGTGTTTTACCCGCAATGGCAGCGGACGCGCCTTCGCGCTGTGCCTGCTGCAACAGGCGATCGATCAGGCGCCCCGCCGAACTGAGCTGCGCCGGGGCGCTGCCCGGTCCGGATTCCAGGAGAAAGGTCGGACGCGGCGCATGCGCCAGCAGCGTCATTGTCAGGGCATCGCCGGCCTTGGTGCCGCTCGGCAGATTCATGCGTGCCGGCGTATCGGCGACCCGCACCAGAAAGCTGCCATCGTCAAAGCGCGACAGCACTTCTGCCTGCAACTGCTTGCCCAGGGTGATCTGCGCCAGCCGGCTGAAAATCTCCTGCCGCGCGTGGGCGCCAGCCGTTACCGGCGTCGGCGGCTCGACCGTGGCTGCGGGCCGGGTACCAGCGATGTCGGCCCGCGGCAGCATGTCCTTTAGCCGCTCTGGTTCGCGCCGTAAGTCTGAGACAGCTTGCGTTCGGTGCCGGCGCTATTCAGAAGTGCGGATAATTGCGCCATCCACGGCTCGGTGATGTTGCGGATCTCGCGGTCGTCGGCGAGGATCTTGCGAATGATCCTGACCTTTTGGTCGCGCACCACGCCCGACATCGGCGCCGGCGGTCCCTCCTTCTTGAGGATTTCCACCTGGCTGGCGCAGCGCGATTCCAGCGCCACCAGCTGTTCCCAATCGCCGGTGCGCGCTGCGGCCAGCATTTGGTCGCTGATGACTGCAACGGTCTCGTAAATGGAGATGAGTTCCTGGCTGTTCATGATGGATCAGGCTTTCACTAATCGGGATGTATGCGGTGCGAGCGCGTCATACCCCGCTATTTTCGGCTGGGCCGGCGCGGATGGCGTCGCCGGCGCTTGCGTCGCCGCGGCCTGGTTCGCAGTGACCCCGATGGATTCCCACGAGGCTTTCAGATCGCGCAGCAAGGCGTGCACTTCTTCCAGCAATTCCGGCTGGTTTCTGAGGTTGGCCATTAACAACCGATGACTCATGTACTCGTAAAGCGCATCGAGATTCTGTGCAATCTCGCCGCCGACATCCTTGTTCAGGCTGGCGCGCAGGCCATTGTCGATGATCATGATCGCCTTGGAAATCGCCCGGCCTTTTTCCGGGATATTTCCTGTTTTCATGTGCTGCAGCGCAGTGGATACGGCAATCAATGCGCCGTCAAACAGCATGACGATCAGCTTGTGCGGACTGGCCGAACTGACACCGGTTTCGACGCCGACCTTGGCATAGGCGCTGGCGCCACCATGGGATGATCCAAACATTACATTGTCCCTTTATTCAATCTTGGGCAGGTTGGCGAGTTGCTGCGTCAGAAAATCGCTGGTTTTCTTCATGCTGCTGATCACCGTGTCGAGCGCCAGAAACTGCGCGCGATAGCGTTTTTCGGTCGCCGCTAGCCGCGTGTTGAGTGCGTCGCGCGAATTGCTTATTTCCTTGATGCTGCTGTTGATGCCCTTGGTACGATTTGAAATCATGCCGGAACTGCCGAGGAACGTGTCGAGCAGGTCGTTCAGCTTGTCGGCGTAGCCGCGCGAAAAATCAATGGCGCCGCGGGCACCGATGCTGCCGCCGGCCACCAGCAGCTTGAGCCCGGATGCGCTGGACCCCGTGCCGCCGGTCAGGTACTTGCCGGACCCGCTGGCATCCATGCCGCCAATGGTGCCGGCGACATCGACGCCGACCTTCGCTGCCGGAGTGTCGCCGAGAATCGTCGCTACTGCCGTACCGCTTGAACTGGAAATTGTGATGTTGGATGCCGACCCGTAACGGCTCGATGCCACATTCAGATGGCCGTTACCATCGATCGTAGCGGCAACAGCCGAGCCGAGTGTTGCGAACTCAGAGGTGCCGTTGATCGCCGATTGCAGCATCGTCGCCAGTCCGGAT
>DATEZO010000193.1:0-6791 GCA_035255485.1 Burkholderiaceae bacterium | reverse complement strand
CATGGAAAAAAATTGGCTGAAGAGTTATCCGTCCGGCGTGCCGGCAGAAATTCATGTCGATGCAAGCGAGTCACTGATCAGCTTGCTCGAATCGTCGTGCGAACGATTCCCGGAGCTGCCGGCGTTCAGCAACTTCGGCGCGTCGATCACTTATGGCGAGTTTGATCGGATGTCGCGCGCGTTTGGCGCCTACCTGCAGAACGCGCTCGGGCTCGTCAAGGGCGACCGCGTCGCCGTCATGATGCCGAATCTGCTGCAGCAGCCGGTTGCCGTGTTCGGCGCCTTGCGCGCCGGATGCACCGTCGTCAATACCAATCCACTGTACACTGCGCGCGAACTGCAGCATCAGCTGGCCGACTCGGGCGCGACGGTCATCGTGGTGCTGGATCACTTCGCGCACACGGTGCAGGAAGCCCTGCCGCATACGCAGGTGCGCCATGTGATCGTCAGCCGTGTCGGCGACCTGCTGCACTTTCCCAAGGCGCAGATCGCCAATTTCGTCGTCACGCACCTGAAGCACATGGTGCCCGAGTGGCACATCGACGGCGCGCTGGCCTTGCCCGATCTGCTGCACGAAGGCACCTCGATGCAGTTGCGCGATGGCGCGCCCACAGGCGACGATATGGCCTTTCTCCAGTACACCGGCGGCACGACCGGCATTCCGAAAGGCGCCATTCTCACGCATGGCAACCTGGTTGCCAATGTACGCCAGACCTCCGCATGGGTGAAGGTGGTGCTCGAAGAGGGCAAGGAAGTGGCCATCATTCCGTTGCCGCTGTACCACGTGTTCGCGCTCGCGGCGATGCTGTCCTTTTTCGCCCTCGGCGCGAACAACGTGTTGATTACCAATCCGCGCGATATTCCGGCGTTCCTGAAGGAACTCAAGCACACGAAGTTCAGCGCCATGATCGGCGTGAACACGCTGTTCAATGCACTGCTCAACGCGCCCGGCATCGAGCAAATCGATACCACGTCCGCAAAGCTGTTCATTGCCGGCGGCATGGCGGTGCAGCGCAGCGTGGCAGACCGGTGGCAACGCCTGTTCGGCATGCCGATCGTGGAAGGTTATGGCTTAACTGAGACGTCGCCCATTGTGTGCGCCAACCGGCTGGATATTAATACCTATAGCGGCAGCATTGGCCTGCCGATTCCCTCCACCGAGGTCGCCATCTTCGATGAGCAGGACAACATGCTGCCGATTGGGGCGACCGGCGAGATCTGCGTGCGCGGGCCGCAGGTGATGCAAGGCTACTGGAACCGGCCGGAGGAAACCGAACGCGTACTCAATGCGGATGGCTGGCTGCATACCGGAGACATCGGGTGCATGGACGAGCAAGGCTATGTCAGACTGATGGATCGCAAGAAGGATGTGATCGTCGTTTCCGGATTCAAGGTGTTTCCGAACGAAGTTGAAGATGTGGTCGCGATGCACCCCGGCGTACTTGAGGTCGCCGCGATCGCCGCCGTCGACGAGCATTCCGATGAAGTGGTCAAGGTCGTCGTCGTCAGGAAGGACCCAGAACTTACCGCCGAGGCGCTCATCGAGCACTGCAGAAAGAACCTGACCCCATACAAGGTGCCGAAGTACGTAGTGTTCCGCGAAACCCCGATGCCCAAATCGAATATCGGCAAGATTCTGCGGCGCGTCGTCAAGGAGGAGGAGATGCGGGCCGGACGGGGGGGCGACGCCGGTTACGGCGCCGAGCGGGCGGCATAGACGGACAGATTTTATCCACATGACCAATGAAGGAACGCAAAATGGCACGCAAATTGAACAAGTCCGAGCACACGGACGACAGCCGGATGGTGGAAGCGATGCGCGATTCGGTAGAACAGATCTGGCAAGCCGGGCTGGGCGCCTTCGCCAAGGCGCAGCAGGAAGGCGAGGAAATGTTTTCCAAACTGGTGCAGGAAGGTATTTCGGTACAAAAGCGCACGCAGGAACTGGCCGGCGAACAGCTGTCAGGCTTGTCCGAAACCGTCGCCAGCATGGCCGAAAGCTTGGGCAAGCGGGCATCCGGCTCCTGGGAAAAGCTGGAAAACGTCTTTGAAGACCGTGTGGCGCAAGCCATGCGCGGTTTGGGGGTGCCGACGCACAATGACATCGAGATGCTTGGCCAACGCATCGGCGAGCTGCATGAGATGGTCAATGCATTGATCGCACAGAAGAAAGGCGAAAAGCCGGCTGCCAGGAAAACCACGAAACCGGCCAAGCAGCCAGCAAAAAGCGCGGTGAAAAAGGCGGTTCCGAAAAAGAAGGCACGGGCGACCGGCCGCAAGACCGCGTCTGGAGCGGCAAGTCGCGTCTGAGGTGCCGCCGACAGCGGCAAGGCGAACTTGTCGACTTAAAAACCGGCCTCAGCCGGCGCAGCGAAATCCGTTGTCGGGCACGTCACGGAAGTACAGCTTGGTATTGTCGTGCACTTCCCGGCTTGCCAGGAGTTCTTCCACGCTCCACCATTGGAGTCGGGCGTGCTGCTCGTCCTGCCGGAAGGTGGTATCGGCGCCGACCTCGAACTGGTAGGCGCACACGACATAGTGCGTGCCTATCCCGGCAACACCGAAATAATTGTCGTCGTAGATATGGTCGAATACGCCCAGAAGCTTTCCCTGTCTGGCCGGAATTCCCAATTCAGCTTGCGCGATGCGCTGCAAGGCATCCTGCGTGCGCTCGTTCTTGCGGATGCGCCCGCCCGGAACGAACCAGCAATGCTGGGCGGGGCGATTGCTCCGGTAGCCGAGCAAGACCTGACGGTCAGCATTGCGGATGATCAGGTCGATCGAGACAAATGGCGTTGCCTCTATCACGCGAAGAAAGTTGTCTTTATCAATGTGCATGCGTAATTCCAAGTGTCGTCCTTACCGCTCATTGTAGTGCGTACTTTCTTACGGTCCTGCATAACGAGGAAACAGTTTTTTAAGTCTGATTTAAGTTTTGGGTGACAGAATGCTTTCGAGACAATTTCTGTCTCTCTCCCGTCTCCTCCACCCTCCAGTGGATTGGCCCGCGACCGTCAGGTTCGCGGGCTTTTTTTATTGGCGGTACGGCTGCGCTAAGGCTTCATTGTGTACGGCACCACGCGTTCCTGTTCATTCGGATCGTTGCGCGCCACAATGGCGCGTGCCGGCTCCGTTTCGCTCAGGTTGATCGCTTCATGCGGCATGCCGGGTGGAATGAACAGGAAGTCACCCGCCTCGCTGACGACGGACTGGGACAGATTTTCGCCGTAACGCGTTTCGACGCGTCCCTGCAGAACGTAAATCGCCGTTTCATATTCTTCATGCAGGTGCGGCTCGGCCCGGGCACCTGGCGGGATGACGACGATGTGCATCGACAGCCCGGTCGCGCCCGCTGTCTGTCCCGATACGCCGACAAAGTAGGGCAGGAGCTGGCGCGTCATGACTTCCTGCTGGGGGCGCAGGGCGACCACGCGCTGCGCAGAGTTCGAATCCGTCATTGCGGTACTCCCGTCATCGGCTTCAGCTTGTCTCGTTTGCGTCGGGATGCCCTGATTTTCATCAACCGGTGCGCCGCTGTGCCAGCGGAATGAACAACGCCCGTGACGTCACCGACGCTACCATGCCAATGGATTGGCATAAGGAGTATTTTGGATGAAACGCAGCGGTGGCTTCACGATTATCCAGGTCATGGTCATTCTTTTGGTCGTCGGCATCGTCGTCTGGGCTGCGGCCAACGCGCTCATCGACCAGCGTTGCAGGGACGATCCGGCGGCGACGCTTTGCGCAAGCAGGCGCGCGACACCTGGCAAATAAGCGGCCCCTTGCGCAGACCGGGAACAGGTACTAGCCTGCCACTACCGTCCGATCGCATCGACCGGAATGCCCCAGACGCCGACTCCTTTGGCGCGCGCGATTTTTTCCATCGCTGCATACTGGAACGGTGCATCCGGTAGCGCGATCGCCCATCCTTTCTGCAGCATCCATTCGCTCAGGTCCTGGCCGTTTGCACGACAGCTCGCGATGATGCTGCCATCCGGATTGGCGGATCGTTTCGAGCAATGCACGAAGTCGCCTGAAATCTGGAATTCGAGCGCAAGCGATGCCCGCGTCCCGCATGGCATCGGTCGGATGAATGAATAACAGGTCTGCTCGGTAGGCGGGATATAAATACCGTACAAATGAACGATATTGCCGGCAACCTGCAGCGAACCGTCCGGCTGCACGAAAGCGAAGCTCGATATGTCTTCGGCGAAAGCCGTTTGTATGACGGCCGCGCCCAGCCAGACAGCCAGCAGCGTGCCGCCCTGATGCGTGTTCACGGCTAGTCGAGCGGCACTTCGCTACGGACCGTGCCGACCGTAAACCGTCGTTTCGGCGTGCCTTCTTTTTCGATGGCGATCATTTCCACATCAATGTAACTCGGCGTTCTGCCGGTAGCGCGCTCGAACTTGTCGATTTCTGCCTGAATAGAGATCGCGACGTTTTGATCGAGCGTGCGCTTTGCCTCGATGAATTCTTCAATATCCATGTCATACCTCCGTGTCGCTCTTCATTGTAGCTGGCCGATACGCAAGCGCGAGTGGCGATGGTTCAGCGCAGTGCCGTAGCCATGGCCGCAGCAATATCGATGGTTTTCAAGCCCTCGTTCAATGCCCGGCGTGCCTGCTCACCCGCCCGGTCGCGTCGGAAGCAGACGAACAGCGGCTTTTCTTCAAGCAAATGACTGTTGAACCGCAGTTGCGACGCAATTTTCCGGATCTGCGGATCGTTGCGCCTCAAGTACTCGAAAACCCTGCGGTCGATCACTGCCAGAGAAACCCGGCCGGCCGCCAGCTTGACCAGATTCTGTACATCGTTATGCGCAGTATCGACCGGTTGCTTGTGTTCACGCACACGCTGATCCAGCTCTCGAGTATTGATATAGCCATCGACAACGCCAATGGTGTAGCGGGACAATTCGTCCAGGCGCTGCCAGCGGACCGGCATGTCGGCCCGCTCTGCAAAGCCGAGGGGGCCGGTGCCAATGGGCATCGACAGCATGCAGTTGCGTGCAACCTCGGCGGACATGTATTCCGGGAAGTAGCCAATAAAGTCAGAGTCGTGACCGGCTGCCGCGATCGTCCTGCGCCACGGGAAAAATTCTACCTGCAGCTGGTAGCCCGCCGTCGCCAGTGCCGCCCGTATCACCGCTGTGCTCGCGCCTAAGGCGGGCAGGGCCTTTCCCACGTAGGGCGGCCACTCCGACGACGCGAGACGGATCACGGGCGCTCGGGAAGCACTCGCTTGTGTCGCTGCTTCCGTCTGCGGTAACAGCAGGCTCAGCGCGGCAAGAATCCATTGCAACATGCGGTTCATCGGCAAGAATCATTCGGTAAACACTACGAACCAGGCCGGGGAATGCGATAAATCGTTGACGACGCTATCAGCATAGGCCGATTTGCAGCGGATTTCGGAGTAAGCTTTCGCCTTTTGCTTGAAATCGAGGTGCGCAGGAACTCGGGCGTCATTACCCGGCCTAAGCATTCCATAAGGCAAATAAATGGACCCACGAATGCACGAATTTTTACAACAGCCGGACGAAAAAGACATTCATTTGGATCAGATCGTCAGTCTCGCCGAAAATGCCGCAGAAACTATCGAACGACTACGTTCAGAGCTGGATCGGCGCGATCAACGGATCCGGCAGCTCGAACAGGTGGAGGCAGAATTGCGGCAAGCTGCACAACGCTACTTCAGGATGAAGGCGCAACTGGAAGCACAATCGGAGGCAAAGGCTGGTTTTGCCGCCAACGGCACCATTTATCAAACCTTCGACGAGGCATTTGACGCCGCCTATCCGGGGACGGTGCCGGAATAGCGCGGCACATCGCAGACGCATTCCTTTGGCCCTGCGGAACGCAGGTGCGTGGTGCGCGACTAAGTAATCGGAGGGAGCGGTTTCATGGACAGCAACAACCGGTTGTGGCTGAAAAGGCTTGTTTCACGACTTCAATACTTCTGGCGTCTGGCTATTCCATTTTGGATTTTTCGTGATGCCGGTCGGGGCTCGGTCGAACAGCGTGCCGCCAACTATCGCTATAACCGGTCGCAGCGTAAAGTCCTGCCTTTCTACATGGGGAAGTGGGCAGGTATCGCGGCATGCATGATGCAGCTGACGCGCGTGCTTTCAGACTTCATGGAAAAAACAGTAGCGCAAAGCGCCGATCACTTGTGCGCGACGGTTTTTTGCGTCAGCGCCGGGATCGGGTTTGCATTTTCCTGCATCGTCATCGCAGTTCTCGTTACCGCGTATTTGTTCCTGACCTACGTCGAACGTTGAGACTGGCAAGTCGCGCGCGGTGCATCACACCTTTCGGTATTTCGAGAAGCGGTCCGCAATCACTCGGGATAACTGCACGATGATGTCCCAAGGCTTGAACGCTCCCTTTTGCCGGTTGCGCGAACGGTGGCTGGTAGCGGGCCGATGCTGCATTGCGGCGTTGCGCATCGCGTTAAGGTCATCGGCGTCGGCCATGAAGCCGAAGTTCGGCCCACTATCGGCTTTCCTGAGCTGCGCCGCTTCTTCCTTGGCGATCCATTCGTCATGTTCCTGGCGCTTGCGGGGATTGGACAGCACTTCGTAAGCCGAGTTGATGATCTTGATGATGCGGATCGCGTCGGGGTTGTCGGGATTGCGGTCGGGATGGTATTTCTGTGACAGGGTTTTATAGGCAGCACGGATGACTTCCGGAGGTGCATTGCGCGCCACCTTCAGATTATCGTAATGCGTATGGATACGCGCCATTATTGTTTTGAATGGTAATGGTTGTCTGAGTAACTATAGATTATAT
>DATEZO010000192.1:0-13043 GCA_035255485.1 Burkholderiaceae bacterium | reverse complement strand
GTCTCGGTAATGATCCTGTCCATCGGGACATCATGTGGCGCACCATCGAATGCGGCGAGCGTGCAGTCATAGCCGATGCCGATCGCCAGCGGTCGCGGCGCAGCCGCCAGCGTGCGGTCGTAGTAACCGCCACCGTATCCGACACGAATGCGCAGCGGATTGAAGCCGACGCAGGGAATCAGCAATGCCTGCGGCTGCAGCGCGGTGGTGGTCGATGCCGGTATCGCGATGCCGAATGCATCCTGCGCCAGGCGGTCGCCCGGACGCCATGCGAAAAATGCCAGGGCCGCCGCGCGCTCGGTCACGACCGGCAGCGCCATCTGCACGCCGCGCTGCGCCAGTTCCGCATAGGCCTCGCGCAGATCCGGCTCACTGCGTATCGGCCAGTAGACGCCCAGGGTCTGCACCGGATGGGCCTGCCACCATGCAATCACGCGTGCGCTGATTGCCTTGTCCCACTCGCTGCGCAGTTGCGCCGGAATTGCATTTCTGGCAGCAAGCAGCGACTGGCGCAAGACGGTTTTATCGAACATGATTTCAGTCATGGTTTTCACGCGAATTCTGCGGCCTCGCATGCTATCCTACAAACGGTGTGATTCGGATCAGGTTACAAAGTGATGGTTTCAATGAAACGTATTATCGGCATGATGCTGATGCTTGTCGCGGCAGTCTGCATGTCCCCGGGCGCGCACGCGGAAAAACGCCAGGCGGTTTTCATCACTGATGACGATGTCTTTCAGGCATTGCGCGATGCCGCCTTTCGCAACGATGCGGCAAAGGCCGAAGAACTCGCGGCGCGACTGCCGAATTATGCCATTCCCTCGTATGTCGACTATTATCGGCTGAAGCCGCGTCTCGGAATCGCTTCGGAATCCGAGATTCTGGATTTTCTTGCACGCTACGATGGTTCGGCGATCGCCGACCGCCTGCGCAACGACTGGTTGCTGGAACTGGGCCACCGGCGCGACTGGCCCAGGTTTGACGAGCAGTATTCGCAGTTTGTGCTGAATGACGATATCCAGCTGAAATGCTATGCGCTGGTATCGCAGGCCAACAAGGGCTGGAATGTGGCCGATGATGCGCGCGCGCTGCTGATGTCGCCGAAGGATTATGGCGATGCATGCAATTCCCTGATTGTGGTATTGGTGCAAAATGGGCAATTTGGCGCGGATGATGTCTGGTCGCAGATCCGGCTAGCCGCGGAAGCCGGCGCCACACCGGCTGCGCGCCGCATGTCGGCATTGATCGATACTCCGCAAAAAAGCCTCGAACAGGCGATTGACAAACCGGCCGCCGTGCTCGCCAAAGGCGTCGGCAAGGGTCGCGACGGACATGAACTGTTCGTCATCGCGCTGGGTCGCATGGCAAAAAACAATCCGGAGCAGGCGGTGCGCGCATTGCACGGCGCATCTGCCAGCCTGACGGCGCGCGAGCGCGCGCTCGGCTGGGCGCAGATCGCCTTGCAGGCATCGATCAAGCTCGCGCCGGAAGCGCTCGATGCCTACTGGAGCAAGGCCGGTAATACGCCGCTGTCGGCCGAAGGCTATCAATGGAGAGTGCGCATGGCGTTGCGCGCGGGTGACTGGAAGCGAGTCAAGGCCGGCATCGACGCCATGCCGGCCGCATTGCGCAGCAGACCGGAATGGGTCTACTGGATGGGACGTGCGCTGAAGGCGGAGGGCCTGCAAGCAGAAGCGGACCTGCTGTTCCAGTCGATCGCCGACCGATTGCACTTTTACGGCCAACTGGCGCAGGAAGAACTAGGGCGGCAGATCGTGATTCCGCAGGGTGCGCAGCAGGTGTCGGCGGAGGAAATCGCGCCGATCGCAGCCAATCCGGGTTTCCAGCGTTCGCTCAAGTTCTTTGACATGAATCTGCGCTTCGAGGGCGTGCGCGAGTGGAACTGGGAATTGCGCAAGCTGAGCGAGCGCCAGCATCTGGCGGCGGCGGAATTCGCGCGGCAAAACAATCTGCTCGACCGCATGGTCAACACGTCCGACCGCACCCGCTCGGAAGTCGATTTCACGCAGCGTTATCCATCGCCGTTTCGCGACTTCATGTACGCCACCACCAAATCACTGGGCCTCGATATGGCCTGGGTGTACGGCCTGATCCGGCAGGAATCGCGCTTCATCATGAATGCGCGTTCGCATGTCGGCGCATCGGGCCTGATGCAATTGATGCCGGCGACCGCGCATTTCGTTGCGCGCAAGATCGGCATGGATCATTTCAGTCCGGGGCAGGTCAACGACACCAATGTCAATATCGAGCTGGGCGCGAATTATCTGAACATGGTGCTGAAAGACCTGGATGGTTCGCAGGCATTGGCGACCGCCGCCTACAATGCCGGGCCGTCCCGTTCGCGCGCGTGGCGCGCGACGCTGCCGCAGGCGGTCGAAGGCGCGATCTTTGCCGAATCGATCCCGTTTTCGGAAACCCGCGGCTACGTCAAGAATGTATTGGCGAACGCCACTTACTATGCGGCATTGTTCGAAGGCAAGCCGCAGTCGCTGAAAGCCCGTCTCGGCAACATATCGCCGCGAAGCGCTGTGTCAACCGATTTGCCTTGACCGCATCGCACGGCAATGGGATAGACTGTTAATCTGTCAATTTCATGCTGGAGGTCGGCCATGGAATATCCTTTTGTGCTGGTGCTGGGCGGCTCCGGCTTTATTGGCAGCCATTTGATTGCAAAGCTGTCCCAGACCGGCCGGCGCGTCATTGCCGTAACCCGGCACTACGAACATGCGAAGCATCTGGCGGTATTGCCGGCGATCGATGATGTGGTCGAGGCCGATATCCACGATGACGCCGTGCTGGACCGCCTGATGATCGGCATGGATGCGGTCATCAATCTGGTCGGCGTGCTGCATTCGCGCCCCGGGCAGCCATATGGTCCCGAGTTTTCAAAGGCGCATGTCGAACTGCCGCGCAGGATTGTCGCCGCCTGCGCCGCCAACGGCGTGCGGCGTTATCTGCACATGAGCGCGCTGGGCGCCGATGTCAACGGGCCGTCCATGTATCTGCGTTCCAAGGGCGCTGGCGAGGCGGCTGCGTTATCGAATCCTGCCGTGGCGACCACCATTTTCCGGCCTTCCGTGGTGTTCGGCGAGGGCGATCATTTTCTCAATCTGTTCGCATCGATGCAGAAGTTCATGCCGGTCATGCTGCTGGCCGGCGCACATGCCCGATTCCAGCCGGTCTACGTACAGGATGTGGCGCAGGCATTCGTCAACGCCCTGGACGATGACCATACGATCGGGAAAACCTACGAGCTGGCCGGACCGCGGATTTACACGCTGCGCGAGCTGGTCGAACTGGCCGGCGTCTATTCCGGCCATTCGCGCCCCGTGATCGAACTGCCGCCAACCTTGTCGCGCATGCAGGCGTGGTTCCTGGAGCATCTGCCGGGCGATCCGCTGATGAGCCGCGATAATCTCGATTCGATGAAGACGGATAATGTCGCATCGGCGCCGATCTCGCCCGAACTCGGCATCGTGCCGGATGCACTCGAGGCGCTGGCGCCGCAGTATTTGTCCAGGGATAAATCGCTTACCCGGCCCGAACAGCTGCGCGACAAGACGCGGCATTAGAATTGCTGAGAACACCTTCACAGACTGGATCATTCATGCAGAAAACCGAACTCGACCCGACTCTTTCATCGCCAGCCGGCAGTGCTGGAAAAAACAGCCTGAAGCTGGTAATCGGCAACAAGAATTACTCTTCCTGGTCGATGCGCCCGTGGGTGGCGATGAAGGCGTTCCATATCCCGTTCGAAGAGATCCGCATTGCCCTGAACAAGCCGGATACTTCGATGAATATCGCGCATTATTCGGCGGCAGGCCGGGTGCCGGTGCTGCTTGCGGATAAAGTCGCGGTATGGGATTCGCTGGCGATTTGCGAATACCTGGCGGAGCAGTTCCCTGAACGGCACCTGTGGCCGCAGGATACCGCCGCGCGCGCGATGGCGCGTTCGATCTGCGCGGAAATGCATTCTGGCTTCACCGGCTTGCGTTCGGCGATGTGGATGAATATCCGTGCCCAATTTCCCGGCAAGGGCCGCACGCCCGATGCGCAAGCCGATATCGGCAGGATCTCGGAAATCTGGGAAACCTGTTTTGCGCGTTCCGGTGCGCACCGCTTCCTGTTCGGCGACTTCTCGATCGCCGATGCCTACTATGCGCCGGTGGTGATGCGCTTTCGCACCTATGCCGTGGCGCTTGCTCCCGCGCTGGATGCCTACGTCAGTCGTATTGCCGCGCATCCGGCAGTGGCGCAATGGATTGCCGAAGCGCATGCGGAAACCGATGCATCGTCGAAATACGATAGTTATCCGGATTGAACCGCCACCCCGGCAGGCAGCAGAAAATGACAGCAAAGCAAGAGCCTGCGGCACGCTCTTCGACAGGTGGATGCATGAAAATCTATACGGTCGGCGGCGCGTTGCGTGATGCGTTGCTCGGCTTGCCGGTGCAGGATCGGGATCATGTCGTCGTCGGGGCAACACCCGAAGAAATGATCGCGCGCGGCTTCACCCCGGTCGGCAAGGATTTCCCCGTGTTCCTGCATCCTGTCACGCATGAGGAATACGCGCTGGCGCGCACCGAACGCAAGACCGCGCCCGGCTATAAGGGATTCGTGTTTCATGCTTCAGCCGATGTCACGCTGGAAGACGACCTGGTGCGGCGCGATTTGACCATCAATGCGATGGCGCAGGCAGAAGATGGCGCCATCGTCGACCCGTTCGGCGGGCGGCAGGATCTGGAAGCAAGAATCTTCCGGCATGTCTCGGCCGCTTTTGCGGAAGATCCGGTGCGTATCTTGCGGGTGGCGCGCTTCGCCGCGCGCTTTACGGAATTTACTATCGCGCCGGAGACCAACGCCTTGATGCGGCAGATGGTGGATGCCGGCGAAGTCGATGCGCTGGTGCCGGAACGCGTGTGGCAGGAACTGGCGCGCGGCCTGATGGAAGCGCAGCCGTCGCGCATGTTCGAGGTGTTGCGCGCCTGCGGCGCGCTGGCACGCATCCTGCCGGAGCTCGATGCGCTATGGGGCGTACCGCAACCGGCGCAATACCATCCCGAAATCGATACCGGCGTGCATGTGATGCTGGTGCTCGATTGCGCCGCACGGCAGGACTACGGCCTGCCGATCCGTTTTGCGGCGCTGACGCACGATCTCGGCAAGGGAGCCACGCCGCCGGCAGAGTGGCCGCGCCATTACGGGCATGAAGCGCGCAGCGTCAGGCTGGTGGAGCAGGTATGCAAACGCTTGCGCGTCCCGAACGAATGCCGCGATCTCGCCGTCATGACTGCGCGCGACCACGGCAATGTCGGCCGCGCGCTGGAGTTGCGCGCCGATACGATTGTGTCGCTGCTGGAGCGTTGCGATGCATTGCGCAAGCCGCAGCGTTTTGTCGATATGCTGCGCGCTTCGGAATGCGACCATCGTGGGCGCACCGGTTTTGCCGATCGCGCCTTTCCACAGGCAGCGTATCTGGAATCCGCCCTGCATGCTGCGCAAACCGTCAATGCGGGAGCGATCGCAGCCGAGACGGCACAGCGTTATCCGGCGCAGCCGCAACGCATTCCGGAGGCGATTCGCGCAGCGCGCATCGCCGCAGTCAGCGTTATCGTCAAGGCTGACCGGCAATAACAGTTCCCATGTTCAACGTGCAAATCGCCGGCTCGGCGCACCACGGGTTGTCCTCGCCAAGCCCGTCCCGCCTTGTTCCACAAAGACACTACATCAGCATCTGAGAGCCCCAGACCAGCAAGAGCGCGTCAGATTTGGCATGATGCATTGCCCCATAAAATGTTGAACTCGATTGCCATGCCAAAAAGCAGTCAAATTGCCAAGTACTTCCCTTAAAAATTAGTTTATTGACATTCATCTGTCGTAATAAAGTCGCAGATACAGGGCGATTCTGGAATTCATGGAACATATCACCTACAATGGTATTGTGCACTGCACAAAATGGTGTATCCAATGAAAGGAAAATCCATGATTTTCGACGACAAGCTCATGCATATATTTTCCGGCGAAAATATTACTGAAAATCAGCCGTCCAGCCGGTCCATAGTACGCGTCAAGGAATTATCCGAACGCGATCGCCGGCGCTTGCTGATGCATTTTCTGGCGTTGGACGATAACGACCGGTTGCTGCGGTTCGGATCGGTGTTGCCGGATGAATTAATCACCAAATACGTCCAGCGCCTGGACTTTGCGCGCGACACCATATACGGCGTCTACAACAGCGAGTTCCGGCTGGTCGGCGTCGGCCATCTGGCCTTTGCACCGCGTGATACGGTGCCCGCCGTCATGAACGCAACTGAAAAGGAATGTGTTGCCGAGTTCGGCGTCTCGGTGCTGGAATCGGTGCGCGGCATGGGTGTTGGCTCCAAACTGTTCGAGCGCGCGGCAATCCATTGCCGCAATGCGGATGTCGATACCTTGTACATGCATTGTCTGGCGACCAATCAGACCATGATTCACATTGCCAAGAAAGCCGGGATGGAAATTCACCGCGAATACGGCGAGGCCGATGCCTATCTGAAGCTGTTGCCCGCCAATCCTGCGACGGTATTGCAGGAAGCTGTCGAAGAACAGGTTGCCACGTTCGACTACACCATCAAGGCCAATACGCGGGCGGCGAGCAAGTGGCTGGGGAAAAATTTCCCCGGATTGAAGAAAGACTAATTGACTCCCTCCTTCTCAAATCAGCGGTAATGCCGTCGTATCCTTGATTCTTTGCAGCGCAAAGCTGGATTTCACATCCAGCACCGCTGGATGGCGCAATAGCGTTTCCATCATGAATTGCGAAAAATGATCCATGTCTTCGACGTGGACGCGCAACAGGTAATCCATTTCGCCGGTCATTGCATAGCAGGCAACCACCTCCGGCCAGTTGGCTACTGCAACTGAAAAATCCGCGCGCGGCGAGTGCGCTCCACCCGGGCCTGATCCATCGCTGTGCTTTTCCAGCCGCACGTTCACATAGGCCAGCAACCCCAGTCCGATCTTGTCCGGCGCCAGCAGTGCGACGTATTGACGGATGACGCCAGCCTCTTCCAGTCGCTTGATGCGGCGCAGGCAAGGCGATGGCGACAAACTGACCCGCTCCGCTATTTCCTGGTTGCTCAGGCGGCCATTGGACTGCAGGATGGCGAGAATTTTGCGATCGGTCTTGTCCAATTCGATTCCAGTCATAAATCACCCTGAATATAAACTTTCAAGCAATATTATTGTCTCTACATTGAAAAACAAGGAAATATTTGCGATTTTCTGCTAGCCCTGTGCGCCTATACTTATGCCGACAATATCACTTTTCTTGATATGGATCAATTTGGCTTGGCGCGCATGACAGACCTTACAGGAGACAGGCATGGACTTTGAACCTTGGGATAATCCAATGGGAACCGACGGGTTCGAATTTATCGAATACGCAGCGCCCGATCCAAAAGCGCTTGGCGCCCTGTTCGAGCAGATGGGATTTACCGCCATTGCGAAGCATCGGCACAAGGATGTGACGCTTTACCGGCAGGGCGAGATCAATTTCATCATCAACGCGGAGCAGGATTCGTTCGCGCAACGCTTCGCCCGCCAGCACGGACCGTCGATCTGCGCCATTGCATTTCGCGTCAACGATGCCGCATATGCTTATCGTCGCGCGCTGGAATTGGGTGCGTGGGGATTCGATAACCGGACCGGCCCGATGGAACTGAACATTCCGGCGATCAAGGGCATCGGCGATTCGCTGGTCTATTTTGTCGATCGCTGGCGCGGCAAGGAGAGTGCGAAAGGCGTAAGCTCCGGCGCCATTGGCGATATCAGCATCTACGACGTCGACTTCGTGGCGATTCCCGGCGCAGAAGCGAATCCGAAAGGCGATGGCCTGACCTATATCGATCATCTCACGCACAATGTGCATCGCGGCCGCATGAAAGAGTGGGCCGAGTTCTATGAAAGGCTGTTCAATTTCCGCGAGATTCGCTACTTCGACATCGAAGGCAAGTTGACCGGCCTGAAGTCGAAGGCGATGACATCGCCTTGCGGCAAGATCCGCATTCCGATCAACGAATCGTCCGACGACAGGTCGCAAATCGCCGAATATCTCGATCTTTATCATGGCGAAGGCATTCAGCACATCGCGCTCGGCACCAGCGATATCTATGCCACCGTGGAAGGCATGAAGGCGCGCCAGGTGGCGTTCCAGGATACGATCGAGACCTACTACGACCTGGTGGATCGCCGTTTGCCTGACCATGGAGAGCGGCTCGAGGATCTGAAGCGTCTGCGCATTCTGATCGACGGTAACAGCAATGCAACGCATCGCGAATTGCTGCTGCAGATTTTCACGCAAACCCTGATTGGGCCGATCTTTTTCGAGATCATCCAGCGCAAGGGCGACCAGGGATTCGGCGAGGGCAATTTCCGTGCGCTGTTCGAGTCGATCGAACTGGATCAGGTCCGTCGCGGCGTACTGAAGGATGACAGCGTTTCCGTGTAAAGCCCGAGGAGGAAACATCGTGGGAACCACAGTCGACCAGGCGGATTTTTTCAAGACGCTGGAAGAGAAGTCGGATGGCGGCAAGCTGCGCGGGGATTACAGCCGGTGCGACGAGAATTACGATGTCAGGCAGGACTGGTCCGCGTATACGCCGCAACAGCATGCGCTATGGCGCAAGTTGTACGAGCGCCAGGCGAAGCTGATGCCGGGCCGCGCATGCGACGTCTTTATCGACAGTCTTGCCAGGCTGGATGCGGCGGAGCAGATTCCGTGCTTCGATCGTACCTCCGAGGCGCTGTTCAAGGCGACCGGATGGGAACTGGCAGCAGTGCCGGGGCTGATCCCGGACCTGACCTTCTTCGAGCATCTCGCCAATCGCCGCTTCCCGATCACCGTGTGGCTGCGCGAGCCGCACGAGTTCGATTACATCGTGGAGCCAGACGTATTCCATGATTTCTTCGGGCATGTGCCCCTGCTGTTCAATCCGGTTTTCGCGGATTACCTGCAAAAATACGGCAAGGGCGGATTGCAGGCGCTGAAACTCGATGCGCTGACGTATCTGGCGCGCCTGTACTGGTACACCGTCGAATTCGGGTTGATCCAGGGCCCGCAGGGCTTGCGTGCCTATGGCGCCGGCATCCTGTCTTCCGGCGGTGAAGTGGAATATTGCCTCACCAGTCCGCAGCCGCACCGCATCGCGCTCGATATCGAGCGCGTCATGCGCACGCTATACAAGATCGACTCGTATCAGGAAACGTATTTCGTGATTGACAGTTTCCAGCAACTGTTCGACGCTACCGCGCCTGATTTCACGCCGATCTACGAGAAGCTCAGGACGCTTGAGATACTGCCTGCCAATAGCCTGCTGCCAGGCGAAACGAATCTGGCGCCGGCATGAAAAAAACGGGTTTTGCCTGTTACGGCAAAACCCGGAAATGGCAATGTGCCACCTTAGGAGGAGAGTGTGCAATACCGGTCCGTAATCAGGACATCGGGCCGGCAGGAAGATGGCGTCTCATGTACACATACAATTCATCCGACGTCACCTTGCCATCGGCATTGGCATCGACCTTGTCGTATTGCCGGGACAACCATTTGCTGGTGGCGGCTTCGTCGCGGCTAATGGCGCCATCCCGATCCGTATCCAGCCGGGCAAAATGCCGTTCGAAGCCCTTGGGTGTTGCGGATGCGGTCAAGGATGATTGTGCAAAGACGATACCCGAGATCAGCAAGACTGCTATTGCGATAAGGAATAATGCTCTGGAATGCATGGGCTCTCTTTAAAAAAGAATAGAGAAAGAGTCATTTCTTGGCTCCATTAAAAGGCAGTCCGTTAACTTACTCCAAGGCATTTACGCCTTGTTACACTTTACGATGGGTTTAGCCGTGAAGTGTAAAATGTAAAAAGAGAACGATACGCCCATAAGGCGAGTCGGTTTATCTGTGTAAACACCGCACCCAAAGACATGATTTTTGGCCTGGAGACTGAATGAACGCACCGCTTCCATCCCATCAGCCGATGCTGCTGGACGATATTTCCCTGAACGACAAATACACGCGTGAGCGCGGTCGCGCCTTCATCACCGGCACGCAGGCGCTGGTTCGCTTGCCGATGCTGCAGCGCCAGCGTGATGCCAGGGCGGGCCTGAATACGGCCGGCTATCTTACCGGCTATCGCGGCTCGCCATTGGGCAGCGTCGATCTGACCGCAGTGAAGGCGAAGAAATATCTCGATGCGCATCACGTCAAGTTTCATCCGGGCATCAACGAAGATCTGGCAGCGACTGCGGTCTGGGGCACGCAGCAGGTCAACCTGTTTCCGGGCGCGCAATACGACGGGGTGTTTGCCATGTGGTATGGCAAGGGACCGGGCGTGGACCGCTGCGGTGACGTTTTCAAGCATGCCAACATGGCGGGCACGTCGCAACATGGCGGCGTGCTGGTGATCGCCGGCGACGACCATGCGGCGAAATCCTCCACCACTGCGCACCAGAGCGAGCATATCCTCAATGCCTGCGGCATTCCGGTGCTGTATCCGTCGTCGGTGCAGGAATACCTCGACTACGGCTTGCACGGCTGGGCAATCAGCCGTTACACCGGCCTGTGGGTGGCGATGAAATGCGTTACCGATATCGTCGAATCCGGCGCGTCGGTCGATCTCGATCCGGAGCGTATCCAGATTGTCATTCCCGCCGAATTCGAGTTGCCGCCGGGCGGCCTCAACATCCGCTATCCGGACGCCGTGCTGGAGCAGGAAGCGCGGATGAACAATTACAAATGGTATGCGGCGCTGGCCTATGCGCGCGCCAACAATCTGAACCGGATCATCTGGGACAGCCCGCATGCGCGGGTCGGCATCATTACCGCCGGCAAGTCGTATCTCGACACGCGCGAGGCGCTGGCCGATCTCGGCATCGACGAGCATGTCGCGCGCGATATCGGGATTCGCCTGTACAAGGTCGGCATGACATGGCCGCTGGAATCGGAAGGCGTGCGCACCTTTGCGCAAGGCCTGGAAGAGATCCTGGTCGTCGAGGAAAAGCGCCAGATCCTGGAATACATGCTGAAGGAAGAACTGTACAACTGGCGCGACGATGTGCGCCCGCGCGTGGTCGGCAAGTTCGATGACACCGGCGAGTGGAGCAATACCCATCGTGAAGGCCATGGCCACTGGCTGCTGCCGGCGACCTATGAATTGAACCCGGCGCAGATCGCGCGCGCGATCGCATCCCGTATTTCGCAATACTTCGCCGGCCACCCGGTCGAGCAGCGCGTGAAAGAGCGCATCGCCTATCTGGAAGCGAAGGAAGCGGTATTGAACGTGCAGGGTTCCAAGCCCGATCCGAACAAGGACCGTATCCCGCATTTCTGTTCCGGCTGCCCGCACAACACCTCGACCAGGGTACCGGAAGGCAGCCGCGCACTGGCCGGCATCGGCTGCCACTACATGGTACTGTGGATGGACCGCCAGACCTCGACCGTCACGCACATGGGCGCGGAAGGCGTGACCTGGGTCGGGCAGGCGCCGTTCACCAGCGAGCAGCACGTCTTCACCAACCTGGGCGACGGCACCTACTACCATTCCGGCATCCTGGCGATTCGCGCCGCGGTCGCAGCCAAGGTCAACATCACCTACAAGATCCTGTACAACGACGCCGTCGCGATGACCGGCGGCCAGGTATTCGACGGCCCGCTCGACCCGGGCATGATTTCGCGCCAGATCGCGGCGGAAGGCGTCAATCCGATCATCGTCGTGA
Source organism: Burkholderiaceae bacterium (assembly GCA_035255485.1). Taxonomy (GTDB): domain Bacteria; phylum Pseudomonadota; class Gammaproteobacteria; order Burkholderiales; family Burkholderiaceae_D; genus DATEZO01. The sequence goes on along the minus strand of DATEZO010000192.1, from coordinate 1,277 downwards.
CCGACGAACCGGACAAATATCCCGCCGGCTACAACTGGGCGCCGGGCGTGACGATCCGCCATCGCAGCGAGCTGGATGCGGTACAGCGCGAACTGCGCGAAGCCAAAGGCGTGTCGGCCATGATCTACGACCAGACCTGCGCTTCCGAAAAACGCCGGCGTAGGAAACGCAACGAGTATCCCGATCCGGCCAAACGCGCCGTGATCAACGAGGCCGTGTGCGAAGGCTGCGGCGATTGCAGCGTGCAGTCGAACTGCCTGTCGGTGGAGCCGCTGGAAACCGAGTTCGGCCGCAAGCGCCAGATCAACCAGTCCTCGTGCAACAAGGATTTTTCCTGCGTCACCGGCTTTTGCCCGAGCTTCGTCACGGTTGAAGGCGGCCAGCTGAAAAAACCCAAGCGCACGCAGGCTGCATTGCCGCAGGCAAATGACCATGCAGGCCGGTTGCCCGCGCCCGCGCTCCCGACGACCGAACACCCCTACGGCATCCTGGTGACCGGCATCGGCGGTACCGGCGTGGTGACGATCGGCCAGATCCTCGCGATGGCGGCGCATATCGAAGGCAAGGGCTGTTCGGTGCTCGACATGAGCGGCCTCGCGCAAAAAGGCGGGCCGGTGATGTCGCATGTGCGTCTCGCCGACCATCCGGACGAGATCCATTCCACGCGCGTCGGCACCGGCATGGCGGATCTCGTGATCGGCTGCGACGTGATCGTGACCGGCAGCCGCGATGCGCTGTCGCGCATGGGGGAAGGGCGCACGCATGCCGCGGTCAATTCGACCAGGACGCCGACAGCGGCCTTCGTGAAAAACCCGGACTGGCAGTTCCCGGATGCGGCAGCGGAGCAGGAGATTCGCAGCGCCTGCGGCAGCGACCGGGTCGAGAGCATCGATGCCGGCAGAATGGCCACCGCATTGATGGGCGACGCGATTGCAACCAACATGTTCATGCTGGGTTATGCATGGCAACAAGGCTGGGTGCCGCTATCGGAAGCGGCAATCATGAAGGCGATCGAACTGAATGCGGTATCGGTTGCTTTCAACCAGCAGGCGTTCACCTGGGGCCGCATGGCGGCGCACGATTTCGCCGCGGTCGACAAACTGGCCAAAGCCAATGACGGCGCGGCGCAAGTCATCGAATTCAAGCGTGCGCCGGTGCTCGGCGACCTGCTGAAGACGCGCATCGACTTCCTGACCGCCTACCAGAATGCCGGCTACGCCAGGCAGTACAGCGATTTCGTCGAGCAGGTGCGGACCGCAGAATCGAAGGTGATCGAG
>DATEZO010000191.1:0-7209 GCA_035255485.1 Burkholderiaceae bacterium | reverse complement strand
CACGTCGAACAGCGCAACGCAGAGAAAGGCTGCCATTACCGCGGGTCCGCGCCCGAGCCAGCGCGCAGTGAGAAACACCGTGAGCAGGAAAATCATCACGATGTTGGCCGAATCGAGAAACTCCTGTAGCAGTGACGCGATAGCGGCGGTAGCGACACATGCGGCAACCGCCACGCCATATGACTGCGCTTTCGTTTTTGCCCCGTAGTTCATGTCCTACCCCTTAGTCCAGGGTACAGAGCTTAATGGAAGCGGAGAAAAAAGAGCGTAGAGAAATTGCCGTGGAGTGTAAAAAAATTGTAAACACCATTTCGCTTGAATATAGGCTCACTTCCATGGATTGCCTTGCAGACAGCTCTTGATTAGCCGCATTCATATTTGAACGCAGCCACAAAAAAAAGAGGAGTTAGTAAAGAATTGTTTCTTTAGGAAAAGCAGACTGAGGACGTGGGTATCGCATTGCGCATAGTACCGAGTGACCGAATCATTTCTAGTCATCGAAAACGTCTGATGGCAGCTCTTGGCCGGTAGTGCCTGGCCGGTACGCTAGAGGAGGCGGCAGCTATCGGCTGCCTTTCAGACGACCGCTAGAGCGGGATGAAGGAGAACAGCCGACCCTAAGAGAAGTAGCATATTCCCGAAATCCGCCGTTTGTAAGAGCGCCAACCGTACTAACCATGAATTCGGGGCGATAAGGCGGTGGGTTCTAAATGTTCTTTGTTTTTGACGACACATTTTTTAGGTGATTACTGTTTTCCTTGACGTAAAAGAGCCAACGCACTTAGAATCCGCCTGTTTTTATGTTTATGGAGCCCCTTTCATGGGCACTTGTTCGAGTGGTAGTTGTTGTCGGATTTCATCCGGTTCTGCCTCGGCAAGATAACGCAGGGTATCCTTCCTCCTGCCGTCATCGCGCCATAGGCGGATGATGGTATCCCGATGTCCGGTCCCGTTCCGGCTAGTTTGAGTACCAACAAACAATTCATTAGTGCCAGGACCGCTGTTCTCATCACCAGTGGTCGTGCTTGCTTTCTCCGTGCGGCCTTGCTGAGGGCAACCGCCGCGGAGCAGTATTGCCGCGTTTGCGGCATCGACGGCATTGGCGAGCGAAAATGAAAGGTACTCCCGTTCACCTTGACGGAGCTACCCATGTTTCAACTGAAGACCAAGACAGCAAGCACTTTTTGGCTGGCTGCCCTCGCGGGTTTGCCGCTCTTGTCCTATGCGGATGAGGTCCAGGAAGAGGCTTGGAACGCGCACGTCCAGACGACGTACATCTGGCAGTCGAAACCTTCGTTTTCTGCCCCGTATTCGGGCGAATTCAGCCTGCGTCCCGAGCGCGAAAAGGCCTATTCCTTCAGCGCCACGGCAGCCCTTGGCTTTCGCCCCTGGGGCAGCGGTGAGCTCTATTTCGACCCGGAGGTTGTCCAGGGTGTGCCGCTGTCGAAGCTGCGCGGGCTGGGCGGCATGACAAATGGCGAGCAGCAGAAAACCAGCGGACCGAATCCCACGTTGTACCGCGCCCGCCTGTTTTTGCGCCAAACCTGGAGCCTGGAAGGGGAAAAGGAAGCGGTCGAATCGGATTTCAACCAGATGGCAGGCATGGTGAGCAAGCGGCGCATCGTCCTCACCGCCGGCAACCTCTCTGTCACCGACATCTTCGACAATAGCGCTTATGCGCATGACGCGCGCACCCAGTTCATGAACTGGGCTTTGCTCGCGCACGGCGCCTATGATTTTGCCGCCGATGCCCGTGGTTACTCCTGGGGCGCGGCCATCGAATACTTTTACGATGACTGGACTATGCGCGCCGGCCGTTTCATGCAGCCGGCCGAATCCAACGGGCTGCCCCTAGACAAGCAAATTTTCACCCATTATGGCGACCAGCTTGAAATCGAGCATGGGCACACTTGGGAAGGCCAGCCGGGCAAGGTGCGTGTACTGGCCTTTAGCAATCGCGCCAATATGGGGGGCTTCCGTGACGCACTGGTGGACGCCGCGAATAATGGAGGCGCGCCGGATGTGGCTCGCGTTCGCAAGGAGCGGACCAAGATTGGATTCGGTATCAGCGCAGAGCAAGGTTTGACTTCCGAAATCGGTGTCTTTGCACGGGCGAGCTGGAACGATGGCGCTTCGGAGACGTATGCTTTTACTGAAATCGAGCGCTCGTTCTCTATCGGTACAGCGGTCAAAGGAGGCGCCTGGAATCGGGCCGACGACACCTTCGGAATTGCGTGGGTCCGCAACGGTCTATCGCAGGCGCATCGGGATTATCTGGCTGCTGGGGGCGTTGGCGCGTTTATTGGTGACGGCAAGTTGAATTACCGGCCGGAATCGATTGTTGAGGCCTATTACAGCTTCAAGTTGGCAAAAGCCGTTACCTTGTCGCTGGATGCGCAACACATCGTGAACCCGGCCTATAACGCCGACCGTGGACCGGTGAATGTCGGCTCGGTCCGCCTGCACGCCCAATACTAAGAAAAATGGAGCAACATCATGTTCGAGCTCTTCACTCCCGGGCGTACGGGCCGGTCTTTCCTGACAACGACGCCCAACCGCTGGGACTGGGCACTGTTGCCGCTGGTGCTGGCGGTACTGGCCGCCCTCGCTTTCGGTGCGATGCAAATGAGCCGGCCCTTTACGGTAGGACAGCCGACGCCGATTTCGCTTGCTCCAGTGTATTTGCCTTATTACCTGTTGCGCACCATGCTGCGTATGTTTACGGCGCTGGGATTCGCACTGCTGTTCACATTTGCATTTGCGGCTCTTGCAGCAAAATACCGTGCTGCTGAGAAGGTCTTGATTCCGTTGCTCGACGTGTTGCAGTCGGTCCCAATTCTCGGCTTTCAGGCCATTGCAATTGCACCATTTATCGCGCTGTTCCCCGGCAACCTGCTTGGAGTCGAATGCGCGGCGATTTTCGCCATTTTTACCTCACAGGCGTGGAACATGGCTTTCAGCCTGTACCAGTCCATCAGGACAATTCCGCCAGAGTTGAATGAAGCAGCGAGCGTATTTCGCCTGTCTGCCTGGCAACGCTTCTGGCGACTGGAGCTACCTTATGCAATGCCGGGCCTGCTTTGGAACATGATGATGTCGATGTCTGGCGGCTGGTTCTTCCTTGTAGCAGCAGAAGCGATTTCGGTAGCCAATCAGGACATCAAGCTGCCTGGTATCGGTGCTTACATTGCTGTCGCTATCGACGGAAAAAGTGGCGCTGCCATTGCCTGGGCCATTGGCGCCATGCTGGCTGGAATCATTCTGTACGACCAATTGTTCTTCCGCCCCTTACTAGCATGGGCAGACAAGTTCCGTTTCGAGGAGTCACAGGGCGAGACAGCGCAGCAGTCCTGGCTGCTCGACTGGGGCCGGCGCAGTGTGTGGATACGTACGCTGACTGACCGCTTCTGGGCGATGCTCGGTCGTACACTTGGCTGGTTCGGCAGCTCTCAGGATAGCGCAGTCGAGCAACGTGAATCGAAGCTCCAGAGCATTTTTTGGTCCAGGGCATGGGATACGCTGATATTGGCTGCCGCTGTGCTCGCTGCGTGGCGCTTTGTGGTCTTCGTGCACAGCGACGTTGGCTGGGGCGAGGCCGCGCATGTTGTTGGGCTTGGCTTCATTACGCTGGTCCGTGTGCTGCTGCTGATTGCGCTGGCTTCCGCATTATGGGTTCCCATCGCTGTCTGGATCGGCTTGCGCCCGCAATATTCGCAAAAAGTACAGGCCGTCGCACAGTTTCTAGCGGCGTTTCCGGTCAACCTGATGTTTCCGCTCGTGGTCTATGTGCTGGTGACCTATCGTCTAAATCCCAACATCTGGCTCAGCCCACTGATGGTGTTCGGCACCCAATGGTACATCCTGTTCAATGTCGTGGCCGGTGCATCTACATTACCTAATGAATTGCGGCTGGCAGCCGACAACCTGGGACTGAAAGGCTGGCTAAAGTGGAAACGGGTGTACTTGCCTGCGGTGTTCCCGAGTTTCGTCACCGGCGCCATCACTGCCAGCGGCGGCTCCTGGAACGCCAGTATCGTCGCTGAATATGTAACCTGGGGCAAAACTTCGCTGGTTGCAGACGGACTGGGAAGCTATATCAAGCAAATGACGGACGCCGGCGATTTCCATCGAATTGCACTGGGCATTGGTGTGATGTGCGTGTTTGTGATGTTGTTGAACCGATTTTTCTGGCGCAAGCTGTACCTGCTTGCCGAAGACCGTAGTCATTGAGGGAAGCGTAATGAACAACAAGAGCCCATTGGTTGAATTGAACGGCGTTGCCAAGTCATTCCGCAGCGCTGATGGCGCTCCACGCAAGGTACTTGACGACGTCAACTTCTCCCTAGCCGAAGGGGAAATCGTCGCCTTGCTCGGCAAGTCAGGGTCTGGCAAATCGACCTTGCTGCGCATTATTGCAGGATTGATTCCCGCCGATGTCGGCAAAGCAGCCTATCGAGGACATCGCATTCACGGTCCGGCCTCTGGCATTGCGATGGTATTCCAGTCATTCGCGTTATTCCCTTGGCTGACAGTACAGCAAAACGTCGAGCTGGGCCTGGAAGCACAAGGCATTGCGCCGGAAGAGCGCGCCAGGCGGGCTGACGCCATGCTTGAACTGATAGGCCTAGCCGGGTTTGGCGGCGCGCTGCCAAGGGAGCTGTCAGGCGGGATGCGGCAGCGTGTCGGTATTGCCAGAGCACTGGTAACCAACCCGGACATTCTGCTGATGGACGAGGCATTCTCGGCTCTGGATGTGCTGACGGGAGAAACGCTGCGTAGCGACATTCTCGAACTGTGGGATAGCAACCGGATTCCGACCAAGGGGATCCTGGTTGTGTCTCACAATATCGAGGAGGCGGTGATGATGGCGGACCGGATTATCATTCTGTCGAGCGAGCCGGGGCGCATACGCAACGAAATCAACATCGGGCTTCTACGGCCTCGCAACGTCGATTCGCTGGAAGTCCGTGCCTTGATCGACGAGGTGTATGGACTGATGACGATGCGTCCGGCGCAAGAGCCGGTCACCGGCGCCGCGCCACCCATCACGCATCCCGGTTATCGTTTGCCCGATACCGATGTCACCCGTATTGAAGGCGTGCTCGACCTGCTGGCCGATGCGCCTTTTAACGGTCGAGCTGACCTTCCGCATCTTGCAGAGGAATCGGAACTGCCGGACGAAGAGCTGTTCCCCACTTATGAGGCACTCGGTATGCTTGGGCTGGCACAAGTCGAAAAGGGAGACATTACACTTACGCCACTTGGTTTTCGCTATGTGGAAGCCGAGCACACGCTCAGGCAGGAGATCTTTGGTCAGCAATTGCTGACGCACGTACCGCTGGCTTCACACATCCGGCAGCAACTGGAAGCAGAGCCCAGCGGCGCGCTGCCAGAGAAGCAATTCCTTGAGTTGCTGGAAGAATTTTTAAAAGCCGATGAAGCTAAGCGTGTGCTGGAGATTGCCATTGAATGGGGACGTTACGGCGAAGCCTATGAATATGACTTTCATACCGGTCGGCTGAAACTTCCTGACCAGGAGGAAGAATAGAAATTAGTCTCGATGTGCATTACCGAGATGTTCTCTTCTTTTGCGGTGATGATGCGATGGTATGTGGTGAATGGTCCAGGTCTGGGCGGTGCCATGGATCCACATGGGTCATCAAGTTAAGCACACGGTGACGTTGCAATACGCGTTGTCTCGCAGCAACCGCAATATCATGCCCAGCCTCGACCGTAAGCATGGCATCAACTTCAATATGAGCATCGACCATAATCATGTCACCCATCTTGCGTGTGCGGACGTCGTGCACGTCATTGACACCTGGCGTTTCTATTAGGGTGCGACGGATGGCATCAACCTCAAGCTCATCTACCGACCTATCCATCAAGTCGTGCAGCGCATCCCATCCAAATTCCCATCCCATCTTGGCAATTATGAAACCGACGATCAGTGCTGCGATTGGGTCCAAGATTGGATAGCCGACGATGTTGCCGATAATCCCTATGCTTACCACCAGCGACGATGCCGCGTCTGAGCGCGCATGCCAAGCATTAGCTACCAGCATGCTGGATTTAACGCGCTGTGCCACTGCCAGCATGTAGCGGAATAGGGTTTCCTTTGCAAAGATCGCAGCACCAACTACCCAGAGTGCGACGACGTGCACTCTTGGTACAGTATCCGGCGACTCCAGCTTAAGAAATGCTGACCACAGCATGCCCACGCCGACGACAAGCAGCAAAATTCCTAGTGCTAACGAGGCAGCTGTTTCAAATCGTTGATGCCCATAGGGATGATCTTCATCGGCATCCTTCTTGGAATGGTGGCTGGCAAACAGTACGACGAAGTCCGCTACTAGATCAGACAGCGAATGGATGCCATCGGCAACCAGTCCTTGTGACTTGGAAATCACGCCGACCACAATCTGCGTGATGGTCAGGACCAGATTGACGCCAACGCTGACCCACGTACTACGGGATGCAGCTGCCGCGCGTTTTGCGGACGTGTATTGCGCATCTTCAGGATCATCTGCAAATTCGTCGAAATTCATAAGACGGGGTTGGATATGGGTTTGAAGGTGCGAGCCTCTATGGGAGGCATATAAGAAGGCAGAAAGAACGTACCGGAATTTACTTGTTCATTTGCAAGGCAAACTTCAAGCTCCGAGGCTGCAAGTCTTATTCTGTACGATTTGACCTTACCTCTTCATCAACGACATGTTCCGAAAAATCGACCTTCGAACCGAACGAATTCTAATTTGACGTTTACACATTGACCAGCACAAATGTCGAGAATCAATTTGACAATGATTCTTATGTGCGACTTGTCACAAAGCGGTTAGGAGTAAAACGAGCGACAGCTTAAATCAATTGTTAGGACAGAATGACCGCTGTTGGCCCAGAGTGTGTAAAAACGCGGTTGCGCAAATTGTTTACTCATTGTTGATCCTCTCGAACACCGCGATTAATTTTTGAGTGTTGAATAGGCTGTCGGGCTGAAGACACCGGAGGATCGATGAAGCGATTCATTCAAGAGGAACATCGGACGCAGAGCACGTTGCTGCCGGAGCGGCTGGACGACTACATCAGCGAAGAGAATCCTGTGCGTGTGGTCGATGCGTTCGTCGAGGAGCTCGATCTGGCGACCCTGGGTTTCGACGGTGTGACGCCGGCCAGGACTGGCAGGCCGTCTTACCATCCCGCCGTCTTGCT
>DATEZO010000190.1:0-61522 GCA_035255485.1 Burkholderiaceae bacterium | reverse complement strand
CTGCAGCGGCTTTCTTGGCCGGAGCAGCCTTCTTGGCCACCGGTTTTTTCACTGCAGCGGCTTTCTTGGCCGGAGCAGCCTTCTTGGCCACCGGCTTTTTCACTGCAGCGGCTTTCTTGGCCGGAGCAGCCTTCTTGGCCACCGGTTTTTTCACTGCAGCGACCTTCTTGACTACCGACTTATTCGCTGCGGCGGCTTTTTTCGCAGCGGGTTTCGCTGCTGTTTTCTTCGCGGCTGTTGCCATTTGTTTCTCCTTCACGTGATGGAAAAAATCAAGCTCATGATTGAAACCCGCGTGAGCCATCGCGATGACTCAAACGGATTATTCATCGGCGCAAGCAAACTTCTGCTTACGCTAATGAATTCGGCACCAGCTGAACTGCTGCACCTCCTCGCGTATGCAGCACTTCAGCCATCATTGACTATCAGCTTGCAAGAAATCGCTAATACGGGGTTTTCGGTTTGCGAGGTCCATCCAAATTTACGCAACCAGTGCAATGGCGATTCTCGTCTTGACCTTGCGGTGATAGCCCAAAAATGCCGGCAGCAACGCCAGCATTGGAATACTATTTCAGAAATGCCAATATATTTTTCAAAGAAAACGCCGCCTTGCCCGATAAAATCAGACGCAGCGGCGCAAGCAGATGAGATAGATCCAGTCTTCTACTGTTCATTAACTTTGATTATTGCCTTTCTATGTTTGCAGTCTCTATTTTCAGATTTGATCGACTGCGACTTACCTGACTCCACTGCATCCGACTCATACCATTGGGTCATTCTGCATATTTCCAATCAAGGGTTTTCAGCTTGTTTGGTATTCGATTACACATGTCGCGAAAAAGTTGCGCTCTTTTTTTCAAATCGTCCATTTCAACATCTAGAAGGAAGGACTTCCTTCATGCGTAAATTTTGAAGCGCGATCGATATTGTGTGCACAGCGATTCAAGATGGATCACAAATAGCACTCGAACATTGGCATATTTAGACAGACGCTCTACGCGGCATTGTATCCTCTGCGTACCGATATTCCAACTCTACCGAGTACAAAAACAACGATTTAATCTCATCACAAAATTCTGCCACTGCAAATGCGTATTCACAAGCTTGATCGGGTTGATCAAGTCGATACCGAAGCTGCATCGCATCGACTCGTGGTACAAGATCATTGATATGGATCTGCTGTACCCAGCGTCTTGTTCCAACAGTCGAAAGTAAATGCCTGTGTAAATCCAGCGTGGACAAACAGACCTTCCATCAGGCAAGCAAAAGCAATCACTGGTATAAGCAATTTCCAACCTTTCCTCAATCTTCAATGTGCTGGCGACGAGCCTGAGATTGACGCGCGTACCAACGCTTCATACTTGCCACGGATCGATCTGACTATACGAGAGCATTGAATATCTCACTCTCTGATCGACACTTTCACGCCGAACTCATAGGGTATTCGGGCCTTGCCCTTGGCAATACATTCCACTTCGGGCGCGTGCGGTGTATAGAGTAGAGCTATTTTCATCTTTGCCGTTGGATCAGGATGCAAGCCAGTCCGCGCGAGCAAGCATTGAGCGCCTCGCGCTGGCGGGCTGGAACATGATTCTGTTGGGGTTGGATATCCCGGTGTACCCACCCCGCACATGAATGCAGGGTGCACAATGCAGCGCGCATGCGTCGCTACCGCTCCGCATGGACATAGCGGCCGATCTGTCGAACCAGCCGGGGCGCTTCACGGCTGTGATTCTGACTCAAGGGCAGAGTGCATTGCCGCACTACTTTCACCAGACGTCCGCAGCCATACTCTGGCAACACGGAACCGATTGGGATAAACAATCGCTTTTTTCATGGCTGCCGCATCAACAATTACACACCATATGCTTGACGGTTTGATTCCTCATTCCGTTTGGTCGCCTCGATGCGTCGTACCAGTAATTCTCCATATCAATTCCATCCAGCTGCTTGTACCAGCGCGGGAGGCTTGGCGGTTCAATAAGTAATTCGCTTTGCAAATGGCTCTTGCCAGAAAAACCTGCCAGTATGGGTTTGGCGAGCCAGTCCGCCACAATCGGCTCATCAGAGAGTTGGAAACGCATGCTGGAGGTACAGCAGCCCCGTGATGAAGTGCGGCCGCAAGATCGGGTAGCCGACTTGGCAGGAATGTCTCGCAGGCCACTCAATCGATTGCTGCCCAGTTGATCGTAAGGGCGAGTTTCAACCCACCGCAAACCTGCCGACAGCGGTGCATGTCGTGGACTGGGATTTTTAGCGGCTAGCATAGTTGAGTAGCAGCAAGTCAGCCACATAGCCACCGGCCTTGCATTGCGGTAGTTCCGTCAAGACATGACGCAACAAATAGACATGTGGCTCTACATCGCAGGCGCGGCAGGTCAACATCAGGCTGTAGATGATCGTGCTGGCATCGACACCGGCAACCAGATTGAGAACAGCCAATTCCTATGTTCAGTAGTGAAGGGACGGATATCGCGTGCGATGAGATTATGTCGATGAGCGCATGGCTGATGGCTTTGCCGATTCAGAGATTGCGGCATGACCTCGCGTTCGTGATGCGCCAGTCATGCGACCTGCCGTTCACTGCCGATGACGCTGCGGCAGACCCATATATACGATCGGTTTTGCGCCCGACGGCCATCCTCCTCGAGCACCTGCGCCGGCGTTTCATCACCATGGATGAACGGGTTCTTCATCAATGCCTGCTGCAAAACCAGGAATAGAGGTGACAGCAGATCGCCCGACTTGATGCACCATTGCGCCAGCGTGCCGCGGGCAATGTCCACTTCGCCGCGCAGCAAGGCCGCATGCTACGATACAAGGGTAGGCCGTCGGCATATTTGGCGGCCAGCACCATGGCCAGTTGTGCCGGCGCTCGCGATTGCAAAGCACGAGCCAGTGAACGCCAACCGGGCGGAACCCCACCGTTTCAGCGACTAGCAGAGCCAGACCATTGATGGGCTTGCGCATGTCATGGTGCCCGGTGGCTAGGCCCACCATGCCGTGCGGCGTTTACAGTTCCAGCCTCGGATCGGCCCGCCGAGCGGGAAGTGGCAGCGTAATCAGTTGCGTTACCGGGGAAGACACTATCGACAGCTGCAGCTGCTTCCGCCAGTAGTCAAACGTTGATTCTGTCATCCCTTCGTGGGCGCACCACGGCTGTATTCAAGCCCGACTACTCTAAATCGATCCCGGCGGAAATGATCACATGGGATTACGCCAACACTACGGCTAACCAGAAAACTTGCTGCTGTGCACAGCGCACGGAACTGTTTGGCATTGGCATCGCTTTCATTGCAAAATTCTTTTTCCGCCAACCGGCTGTCTTTTCAGGTCAACATCGGAAAACGCAACTGCCGCCCGGACGATGACATCGACTTACATTGATCAAACATATCGCGATAGTGCATCCAATCGAAATGGGGGCCGGGGTCAGTTTTGCGACCAGGCGCGACATGCTCGTGCCCTACCACATCGGTAAGCGGATAGCGAGTGTATAACTTGGCCGTCAGCGCCGCCAGTACTTCATATTGAACTCCATTGAATGGCGTGGAATCCGAACCTTCCAACTCGACGCCGACCGAGAAATCGTTACATCTTTCGTGGCCTCCAAATGATGATACGCCGGCATGCCAGGCGCGGTCATTGGTCGATACGAATTGCAGTAGTGCGCCATCGCGTCGTATCAGGAAATGTGCGGATACCTGTAGTGCACGCAGCCGATCGAAATATGGATGCGCATCGCAATCAAGCCTTTTCGCAAACAAGTCAGCAATATAGGGACCGCCAAACTGACCGGGCGGCAGGCTGATGTTATGTACGATCAGGAGTTCAACTGCCGCACCGAGTGGGCGTGCATCGAAATTGGGTGATGACATGCGCTGTGCGCCACTGCACCAGCCGTAGCTATCGATGAGGAGATGATACGCCCCCAGATCATTCCGGCTCACGGATATCCAGCCTTTGCATGCGATACCGCAGCTGTCTAAAACTAATACCAAGCAATTCGGCCGCTTGGGTGCGATTGAATTGCGTTTTCGCGAGTGCGCGGCAAATGACTTGGCGTTCTATTTCATCCAGATGATCTGGTAACGAATGCGGCAAATCCGGCTCCGAATGCACCATCAGCGATCCAGCGGTTGAATCGGTGGAAGTGCTCGCAATTGGGGGTAATATAGCCGGCTCCAGAAAAGGTTCTGTTTGCGGCGGTACCAAAGAGCTGCTGTCGATGGCATATCCCTTTAATGCAAGATCCATTACTTCTATGGTCGAACCATTCGCAAACGCGAGCGCCCGTTCAAGAATGTTTTCCAACTCGCGGACATTACCTGGAAAATGATATCCTCGCAAGGCGTCGAGCGCTTGCGACGCCAGTACCGTCTTCGATCCGGACACGAGTCGGCGCAAGATCATATCCGCCAGTAAATCAATATCATCCAATCGTTCACGTAAAGGTGGCAGTTTCAATTCAATCACGTTCAGCCGATAATACAAATCCTGCCGAAATTTCCCTTTTTCTACACACTCGGCAAGATCCTGGTGCGTCGCGCTAATAATACGTACGTCAATCGGCTCCTCGATAGTTGCGCCTACTTTACGAACTTTGCGTTCCTGGATTGCACGCAATAGCTTTACCTGCATTGCCAAAGGCAAATCAGCCACCTCATCCAGCATCAGCGTACCGCCATTGGCTGCCTGAAAGAAACCTTCCCGATCTTCTATAGCACCGGTAAAAGCTCCCTTGCGATAGCCGAAAAACTCCGCCTCCATCAGCGCTTCCGGAATTGCGCCGCAGTTGACGGCGATAAATGGTTGGTCGGCGCGCGCACTCTGTGCATGAATATCACGCGCTGCCAATTCCTTACCGCTCCCGGATTCACCCGTAATGGCAACTGGCGCCATACTGCGTGCCAGACGAATAATCTGCGCACGTAAATCCTGCATTACAGCAGACTGTCCAATTAAGCGCAAAGAAGCATCAGGAACAGTAGCAGTTCCAGTACACTCCGCCTCCAATGGTTGATGCATGCGCAACGCCGATTGCACCATCGAGCGCAATCGGTCCAAGCTGACCGGCTTGGATAAATAATCGAATGCGCCTGCTTTCAAGGCGGCAATTGCATTATCGGTGCTGCCAAAGGCGGTAATCACCGCAATTGGTGTATTTTTGCGTTCCGCCGTTACTTCGCGCACCAGATCAATTCCCAAGCCGTCTGGCAACCGCATATCGGTTAGCACCAGTGCATAGTCACCACTAGCCAAGCGATTACGTGCTTCCGCAAGGCAATCGGCGCTATCCACATCAAGCCCCATTTTAACAAGCGTAATCTCAAGCAGTTCACGCAGATCTGCTTCATCATCAACAACCAGGATACGGGGTGAGGTCATGAAAAATGTGGCAGCTCAAAGAATCAAATTGGATTGGTCAGTGCGAAGGTAATTACAAACCTGCCACTGGCATGACCCAGATTTTCATTCGACAGGTCCGTACGATATTCGTAATCGATCATCGCTCCGTTATTCAAGCATAATTCACGCGCCAGATAGAGACCCAAGCCGGTCCCTTTGCTGGATGTTGTATAAAACGGTTCAAACAGATGTGCGCGCACTTCTGGAGTAATTGGCGCGCCATCATCTTGCACATGCAATTCCAGCCGATGAGCAGCATCCGGCATCACATAGACGCTTATGCTGCCAGGACGTCCACTCGCATAACGCAATGCATTTGTGAGCAGGTTCATCATCACTTCGCGCAAATGCAGCGGGTCGAACCATACACGATACTGTTCCATGTCACCCAATCGCACCATGTTGGAAGGCATGGCATGCATTTGCCTGAATTCTCCCAGAATTTCGGTTAAAAATGGAGCCAATAAAAGCGGCTCACTATGTAATTGTGCTTTGCGTGACAATTTAAGAATATCTTCGATCATCCGATCGAGACGACCCACATTATCACTAACGATGTGTAATAAACGCATCTGCGCTGCATCCGATATCTCTTCGCCTAACAGCGACGATGCGTATGAAATCGCAGATAACGGATTACGTACTTCATGTGCGATGCTCGCAGTCAGCCGTCCCATGGAAGCAAGTTTCAACTGCTGCGCCTGATTTTCGATTTCTGTAACGTCCTGCAAAAAAATCACGGTTCTATCTTCAAGCAAACCGAACCTCTTTACGGTGGCAAAACGTAGTTTCAAATGTGCGGCCAATTCCTTACGTCCGCCCCATACGGTGGTTGCGCCCTGCAAGGTTAATTCATCACCAGGCTTAACAACGACAAAAGTCGATGCTGTAGCGTCTTTTCCGCTGGCATCAGGCAAATGTGCTGCCCACGCAAAAAAAGCATCTGCAATGGGCGTCAACGAAGCAATATCGGTCAACCGATAGTATGGTTTTTCGTAAGGGATAGATAATCCAAGCATCCGTTCCGCTGCCGGATTCGCCGTCAATATCTCGCTATCTGGTCCTGCTACAAGAATGCCGTCCCCCATATCAGCAATAACCAAACGATTAATTGCCTCCTGTAACTGAAGATCGATTCCGCGCTGGATAGCCAGTTCCTGCTGTTTAATGAGTCTGGCAGCTAAACGGTTAATAACAAAAATGGCGAAAAAAAATGCGGCTCCGTATAATCCAGCCTGAAAAAAAACAGGCTCGGATGATAATATCAATGCTTCATAACCGCTTTCGGCAAGCAGAAATATTGCCGTAATAGAAACAAGGAATAATGCCAAACTTAACGGAACGAGGATTGCGCTTCCGGCTAAAGGAAATAAATACAAAATAGCCAGACCACTCTTCACGCCACCTGTAGTTGCATATAAAATCGAAATAACACTAATATCGACCAATACCTGCGATATTAATTGAAGTAAAAAGTGATGCCGGTAACGTAAAGCAAAAACTGCAAACGCGATTGCGATTATTAAATAAATGATGCAGGTTTTCCACCAGTACATCGTATAGTTACCCAGCTCTGTGTCCTTGCCGGTGTTGAAAATCAGATAGATCAGCAATACAACCGTAATAACGATGCGTGTAATTGTGAAGGTGAGCAGCGTTCGCCAAAACGTCTGGCGCGTTTCAGCTAAATACATAATTGCGCACCCATCATGTGTCAGAGGGATGCATGCTTACAACCATGCTCTTCACAGCAAAATACGCTGCCAGAAGAATTGCGAACGGCCTCTGATGTGGGAACATATACACCGCATTGCAGACAGGGCACCATTGTCTCACCACGCCCGACATGGCTGCCATCATCAGCCTGTGGTATATCGGCTCTCAAGCTTGGCTTCTTTTTGCGCAACAACCAGAATACTGCATAGCCAATTGCAAGCCAGAGTATGACTTTCATGCCAGACCTCGATGCAGCACTACTTCAAGCACAAAACGGCTGCCGACATAGGCCAGTAAAAGCGTGGCAAATCCGGTAAGTGTAAATCTGAGGGCCATCTTGCCGCGCCAACCACGCCAATAGCGGCCAGCTAGCAGCAATCCAAATAACACCCATGACAGCATCGTAAAGACGGTTTTGTGATCCCACTTGAATGGCTTGCCGAATAACTCTTCCGAAAATACGATACCGGATAATACAGTCAAGCTTAAAAGCACAAATCCGAATGCGATTAATCTGAACAGCAATTTTTCCATCGTCAGCAATGCAGGCAAGCGCTCGATTGCGGATGCAAACCAGCTATCCTGGTTTGCATTGCGCCCCATATGCAACTGCGACTCTTGCAACGCCATTAGCACTGCATGAAATGCAGCAATGGTCAACGTACTGTATGCCAGCATTGAAATCGCGATATGCCATGAAAATAGCGTGGATTTCCCTCCGAGCGGAACGATACTCCCGGGAAATATCGCAGGCAATACAACTGCAACAGCAGCACAGGGCAGTACCAGTATTCTCAAGCTATCCAGCATAAAGTTGCGATTTTCCAGCCAGTATGCGCTCACCGAAATCCACATAGCGGCCGACAGCATGATTGAAAATCCGAGACGCAGTGAACCGGGCGCAATAACATCGGCCCATAATGCGCCTCCATGCATGATCCAGGCAACCACGGTTCCGATGGAAATTGCAATTCGACGCGTTGCAGGAAGAAACGCGCAGGCCATGTAACATAGTGCCGCCAAAACAAAAAAATAGGTTTCCATCAAAGATCGCCAATAGTCGCGCGAGAGTGCGAATGGATCATATATATTTAGGGACATACGACTACCTGTTGTTGCATTATGCTTGCACGCACTACAACGGTATCCAACGCATAACAGGCTATCTGCAGCAGGTATTAAACTTTATAAAACTGTGCCGATACTGCTGATTCTTTCAAGCTTGGTTAAAACTACCACCATTAGTGCATGAATTATCAAGAAAATATATTTGGTAAAAGTGCGCATTCAAGATAATCATTAATTATCTAATAGTTTATACCATGCGCTGCTGCTCATATATTGCCATTTGGCTTTAGTCGCCATCCAAACAGTAATTGCAAGCGGACATTTCAGCTATTGCCGCATTGCGCTCTTTCGGATACACACGATTGAACTGCATGTGCAACTGCACCGCCATTCCATTTCGACAACACACTAATACCCAGTACGATTTTGTGCGCCATTTGCGATATTTGCTGCACGCATCCTGTTTCAGCCTGGATTCGGGAAGAAAGTGTTTCCGGGAATGATGCAGTGAACAAGTTTCCCAGCTCCCATCACGCCAAGATGCCGTCCGATAAGCGTCCGGCATCGGGTAAAATGCAAGGCTGCGAGCGATATATCGCCTGATGCCCACCAATTTTTCGACCTCGTTTTTTTGCGCTTTCTCTTGAAACCTTATTCCCATGCTTGACAATCTTACCCAACGCCTCGCCAAAGTCGTCAAAACCATGCGCGGCGAAGCGCGTCTTACTGAAGCCAACACCACAGACATGCTACGCGAAGTGCGTCTAGCGCTCCTTGAAGCAGACGTCGCATTGCCTGCCGTGCGCGAATTCATTGCTCGCGTAAAGGAAAAAGCGCTAGGTGCCGATGTGATTGGCTCATTGACGCCAGGTCAGGCGTTGGTTGGTGTCGTGCAACAGGAACTGGCAACGATCATGGGGGCCGACCTCGGTCCAGAGTCGTCTCAACTGAATTTCGCCACACAGCCGCCAGCGATTATTCTAATGGCCGGCTTGCAAGGCGCAGGCAAGACCACGACGGTCGGCAAGCTTGCAAAATATTTACGCGAGCAGAAAAAGAAAAAGGTATTGACGGTTTCAACAGACGTTTATCGGCCGGCTGCGATTGGGCAACTACAAACCGTCACCAGCCAGGTCGGCGCGGATTTCTTTCCATCGCAACCAACCGACAAGCCAGTCGACATCGCACTGGCGGCACTGGATTATGCAAAGAAGCATTACCATGATGTCTTGATCATCGATACCGCTGGCCGTCTTGGTATCGATGAAGCAATGATGCAGGAAATTGCTGCCCTACATGCAGCAGTCAAACCGATCGAGACCTTGTTTGTGGTGGATGCCATGCTTGGGCAAGATGCAATCAATACCGCAAAGGCGTTCAACGACGCCTTACCGCTGACTGGCATCGTGCTGACCAAGCTTGACGGTGATGCACGCGGCGGTGCAGCATTATCGGTCCGCCATATCACAGGCAAGCCGATCAAGTTTGCTGGCGTAGCGGAAAAACTAGATGGCTTGGAAGCGTTTGATCCAAACCGCATGGCAAGCCGCATCCTTGGCATGGGCGATATCCTGGCGCTGGTGGAAGAAGCCCGAAAAGGCGTAGACGCTGCGGCCGCGCAGGATCTTGCGCAAAAAATCAAGGTAGGCGGCAAATTCGATCTCAATGACTTCAAGGGACAGTTGTCGCAAATGAAAAAGATGGGCGGCCTGTCCAGCCTTCTGGATAAGCTTCCGGCGCAGTTGCAGCAGAGCGCTAACGGCGCCAACATGGATCAGGCAGAAAAGCAGGTGCGCCGCATGGAAGGCATCATTAATTCCATGACCCCCCAGGAACGTGCCAAGCCAGAATTAATCAAGGCTTCACGCAAGCGTCGTATCGCTGCAGGCGCCGGCGTGCAGGTGCAGGAAGTCAACAGGATGCTGTCGCAGTTCGAGCAAATGCAAGCAATGATGAAAAAGCTCAAGGGCGGGGGCCTGATGAAAATGATGCGCGGCATGAAAGGCATGCTACCTGGCGGCATGCATTAGACACTTCAAATTCAGGCTGCCAGACGACTATTCGAAGCATCTCATCCCGGCAGGCAGCACATGCAAGTATCGCCGGCATACTGTTGCCAAGACTATTCAGATACGCCAATCGCTTGTTGTAGCAGCAAGATCGCTCCTCAATCACAAATGACATAAAAACATGCAAAAAACACTTGCATCACTGGAAAAACCGCACCACTATTAGCGGTGCGTAGATGACGCAATTTCCCAACACATTTTGTGAAGGAGGCTCGAAGATGGCAACAGCCAAAAAACCAGCGGCCAAACCGGCCGCCAAGAAACCCGCTGTAAAAAAACCTGCTGCGGCAGCAAAGAAGCCTGCGGCTAAAGCAACACCGGCAAAAAAGGCTGCTGCTAAATCCGCAGCCAAACCCGTAGCAAAGAAAGCAGCTCCTGCAAAAAAAGCGGCAGCCAAACCCGCAGCAAAGAAGACCGCAGCCCGCAAACCCAACGCTGCGTTCATGAAGCCAATGACACCATCTACTGTATTGGCTGCGGTTATCGGAGCAAATCCACTACCACGCACGGAAGTCACGAAAAAAATCTGGGAATATATCAAAAAGCTGAAATTGCAGGATGAACTGAATAAACGCATGATTAATGCGGATGAAAAGCTGAAGGCTGTTTTTGGCGGCAAGAAGCAAGTATCGATGTTCGAGATGACCAAACTGGTCTCCGATCACTTGAAATAAATTCCTTTCCAAATGCCAAACAAAAACGCCCGCGCACAGCGGGCGTTTTTGTTTTTTCTACTGAGAGTCAGGCATCGAATAGCGCTCGCTAATCCGCATGAATATGTCATTTTTCAAAAAATGACATCATAAAGCACCAACAAAGGTAAGCGTGTCACCGGTTCGGTCCACGTTGCTCACTGTTGTGCCGAATCGCATTTGCGTCTAAACGCACACCGCGTACGCAAGCGTTCACACGGCCGCGTACCTCGGTAACGCCTCTCCCATCATTATCACCTTCCGTCTGCGCGTCAATGCAACAACTTTCTCTTCTGATAACAATTCAACGCGATACGCCATCTTGCGCTTGCTTTCAGTCAATTTGACCAAAACGAATCCATAGTCGGCAACCCGCTCCCCCGTTTGTGCTTCCACCGCGAGCCGCTGCGCGGACAATTCGATGACGTCGGTAAGATAGGGGCGGCTCCGGTGCCGCGTCTTTAGTTCGGCCAAAATAATGACACCCTCCGCATTCCGATAGCCGCGATCCAGTTTGGCGACGATCGGCACGGACATGCAAAGAGGGGTAATCCCGTGACGCACCTGTTGCAACGGGAAGAAGCCTGGAATTGAATCGATTGATTTCGTTCGCGCCTCCTGCTCGGTGGCCGAGTGTTTTGCGGGCGCATCGCCATCGTGCTTGCCGAAGACACATCCTTCTACCGCGATCGGCGATTTATCGCGTCCACATTCGATGCCACCGCTGGCGGCGTGACGCACGAGATTCTCGGCGTCTCCTGTCGCAGCCTGCCGTTCCTTGCCGTTGACGAGGTTTTTTCGCATCTGTGCGGCGACCGCACCATCCGTACCGTGGGCGGCACGCTACGTATCAACGGCGAAACCGTCACGCCCGAACGCTATCTGCGTCTGTGGTGGAGCGTCATCGGCCAGGCATGGACGCCGTCCGCGTTTACCGAACGCTATGGATACGCCGCTTTTGCAGTGTTGGGCGGATTGCCTTGATGGACTGCGCGGCAAGCGCACCTGCTGGAGCAGTTCACCGTTCGAGACCTTCGACGATGTCGAGGCAGCGTATCGTGACCGAACCGCGTATAGGATGATGATCTGCTGCTGGCGCACGCCGCGCGCGATGCGTTTTACCTCGAATCCTTCCTGTCGCTTGCGGGATCAGCGAGAACGATCAGATTCGTCGATCGTACTCAAGGGTAATCCCCCCAATTTTGAAGCGGCCCGAAAGTAGATGCTATGCGGCCAAGGCCAATTTCTGTTTCGGTATGATACCGCCGGTGGCGATGTCGGGGCGTTCGCGATCATAGGCCCAGAGCCAACGTGTCGCGTAGCCCCGGACTTCTTCAATGCAGCGCCCGCTGTTCAATCCAGCCGGCCAGTTCATCGGCAGGCATCGGTCTGCCATACAGAAAGCCCTGCACCGTGTCGCAGCCGAGATGGCGCAGGCAGCGCACCTGCGCCGCAGTTTCCACGCCCTCGGCTACCGTTTCGGCACCGAGCTTGTGAGCCAGCGTGATAATGGTTTCCGCGAACAAGTCACCCCGGCCGCGGTCGATCTCCACGACGAACGAGCGATCGATCTTGATGCAGTCGATCGGCAACTGCCGCAGATAGCCGAGCGATGAGTAGCCGGTGCCGAAATCGTCGATCGTGATCTGGATCCCCTCCTGCTTCAGCGCGTGCAGATTGCGCAATACCACCTGCGGTTCATCCAGCAGCTGGCTTTCGGTGATTTCCAGTTCCAGCGCAGAGGCCGGCATGCCGCGTGCGGCGAGCGTGCGTACCACGCGTTCGGGAAAATCGGGCCGGCGCATCTGCGGCATGCTGACATTGACCGCGATGCGGCGCGGCGCATGTCCTGACGCCGCGAGCCGGGAAAATGCGGCGCAGCTCTGATCGAGTATCCAGGCGCCGATATCGACGATCAAGCCGGATTCCTCGGCCAGCGGGATGAATACGCCCGGCGGCTGCGTGAAGCCGCGGGTGTCCGGCCAGCGCGCCAGCGCTTCGAGGCCGATCACGCTGCCGTCGGCCAGCGACACCTGCGGCTGAAACCAGACGGCCAGGCGACCGTCGTGAAAATCGCGACGCAGCTGGCGCAGCACCTCGAGACGCCAGTATATGTGCTGCTCCATGTCGGGCGAAAAATAGAGCGGGCCGGCATGCGGATTGAGGCGGGCCTGGGTGAATGCCATGTCGGCGCGATTGAATAGCGTATGCCCGTTTTCATTCCCGGTAATGCGGCACAGACCGATGGTTGCGCTGATGGGCAATTGCTGGTCGCCGGCGGCGAACGGCTCCTGCAGCAGCGCCTGCAGGCGTTCGGGGACCAGCTGCGCTTCCGGTCCGATCAGACCGAAGGTATCCGCGCCTATCCGCGCCAGATGACAGTCGGGATAGGACAGACCCATGCGCTTGCCCACGGCGATCAGCAGCTCGTCGGCGACGGCATGGCCGAGCGCATTGTTGATATCGGTAAAGCGGTCGATATCGATCATGCAAGCCACCTGATCCTGTGCCGCGCTGGCGACGACGTTGTTCAACTCCTCGATGAACCGGGTCCGGTTGGGAAGTCGAGTCAGCGGATCGTGGTAGGCAATGTAGTTGAGACGCTCGACCAGCGTGATATTGTCGAAACAGGTCAGAAGGTTGGCCGCGAAAATTTCGAGCAATTGGCGCTCGACCGTTGTCAGCGCCCTTTCGTTCCTGACGAGCATCACGGCCTGGCGATGGCCCCCTTGCAGGTATAAGGCGGTATGGCTTGCTGCGAAACAGTGCGCCTGGCGCGCCAGGCATTCCCGGATGGCAGCGACCAGTTCCGGATCGTCCAGTTGTTCCAGCGGCCGGCCGACGGCGGCGGCGACTTGACCGGTGGCGGCAACGACATGAGGCAGTTCCAGTTCGCTGTCGTTGCCGGCGACGCTGCCCTGGACACAGACGATGCCGTCGCTGCGCAGGTGTAACAGCGACATCATCAACTGCAGCGTATTGTTGGCGAAGCTGCCCAATTCCTGCGCTTGCATCAGGCTCGGCGTGGCGGTGACGATCAATTCCAGCCCGCGCCGGTTGGCGCTGATCGTGCGCAACTGGTCGTACGAGCGGATCGCGGCAATCAATGCCGTCACCAGCCGGGTATGGGTGAGCTCGGCCTTGGTCTTGTAGTCGTTGATGTCGTAGTCGCGGATCACCTTCAGTTCCGGCGCATGTCCGGGCTGGCCGGTACGCAGGATGATGCGCACATCGGTCAGGCCGAGTTCATGGCGGATGCGTTGCACCAGATCCAGGCCGGCGTTCGGGCTTTCCATCACCACGTCCAGCAGGATGACCGCGATTTCCGGTTCCGCTTTCAGGATGACAGCGGCCTCTGCCGCGGAGCGGGCGTTGATCAGCTGCAGCGGCCGGCCCGAAATATGCATGTTGTGGATCGCAAAGCGGGTAGCTTCGTGCACCTCGATATCATCGTCGACGATCAGCAGCTTCCATGCCGCGCCGCCGGCATCGGTTTGCTCGGGTTCCTGGTCAAGAAAATCAAGCGGTTCATCGTCGGGTCGCATGGCCATCCCCTTTGGCGGCTGGCGCTTCCGGCGCTACCCGTGGCAGCAACAGTTCGAAGCGTGCGCCCTGGCCTGGGCTGCTGGCAAGGCCGATTGTGCCGCCCAACACGACCGTTGACAGGTTGTAGACAATATACAACCCGAGGCCGCTGCCGCCTTTTCCCAGCTTGGTGGTAAAGAACGGATCGAACGCACGCCGTGCGGTTGCTTCGGTCATGCCGATACCGTTGTCGCTGAAG
Organism: Burkholderiaceae bacterium; assembly: GCA_035255485.1. Taxonomy (GTDB): domain Bacteria; phylum Pseudomonadota; class Gammaproteobacteria; order Burkholderiales; family Burkholderiaceae_D; genus DATEZO01. The sequence goes on along the minus strand of DATEZO010000190.1, from coordinate 46,784 downwards.
CACAGTGCGATCTGATCCTGGCTGCGTTGCTCAGCGCTGACGCGGATGGTCCCCTCGTCGATACCTTCAAAACCGTGCAGCAGCGAATTGGTCAACAGGTTGGCGATGATTTGCTCGATCGGCCCGGGGTAACCCTCGAGTTCGATGCCCGGCTCGACCTCGACTTCCAGACGATGCCGGGTATGTCTGAGATTCGGCTGCAGCGTCGACAGCACCTCGTCCAGTGCCTGGCGTAGGTCGAATTTTCGGCGACGCATGCTGGTCTGATCGACCGCCACCTGCTTGAAATTGCCGATCATTTCCGCGGCGCGCTGCGAGTTGCGCTCGATCAGCTGCGCGGCTTCGCGGCACTGCGCGGTGAAATCGAGCAGTGCCTGCTTGCTCAGATTACCGGCATGGAATCGATCCATGAAATTGCGGATCACCTCGTTCAATGCCGAGGCCACGGTCAGCGAGTTGCCCAGCGGCGTGTTGAGCTCGTGCGCTACACCGGCCACTAGGCTGCCGAGCGCTGCCAGCTTCTCGGCCTGTACCAGCTGGTTCATCGCCTGTTCCAGCCGGGCGATCAGGACTTTCTGCTCTTCGCGCTCGCGCTCGAGTGCGGCATGCGCCCGCTTGCGCTCTTCGATTTCACGCTCCATCTGCTCCTTGGTGCGTTGCAGATCGCGGTTGATCTTTTCATTTTCCCGCAGCACCGCCTCCAGTTCACGGGTCCGGTCGCGCACTTGGTCTTCGAGAATGATGGCCGTCTGAAACAAGCCGAAATCCGATCCCTGCGCATTCATGCTGCGCTCGGCACGGTTCATCAGCGCCTGCACCACTTTGTTGAGGCGCACAATTTCATTGCGCAGCTGCTGCTCTTCGTCGGCAGCGGCGGATGCCAGCACTTCAGCCATCGCGCGGGCAGCCGAAAGCGATGCCGGTCAGCGTCTGGTTGACGTGCACGCCACGGAACTGTTCTCCGTAAGTACTGAAGCCGATAACATTGTTTCGATGCAATACGGCCCCTACCGCCTCTTTCAAACCGCTTTGTGTAATTTCCAGGTTGCGCAGCACGCAGTCGCAGGCAATCACCAGTTGCAATGGACCGACGGACGCGCGCAGGTTATCGAACGCGTGCTCCAGGTTACCCAGCAGGTCCACGCCCCGTACTACGCGCAGCACCAGACCTTCGTCGATCGCGCAATAAAAAGTCAGGCTGCCGTCCGGGTTCGCACTCTGGATCGAACGCACATAGTCGGTGCCATCGATCGCCACCACCACCGGCGATGCGGCGAAGCGTTGCGGGTTCAGGTCGCTCACATGGACGCCGACCATCCGCGCGTATTCCTTGGCTGCCGGCAAACCGTTGATTTCCTTGACGATACGACGGCTGGCGTCTGCTTCAGTGACCACCAGCCGTTCAGTTTCGCTAACGAAGTGCTGGGTCTTGAAAAGCTTGAAGGGAAGTGTGCTGCTGACCAACATCAGCACGGCACTGTCAGAATGAAACTTGTTTTGGTGAAAAACCCAGGCGCGCGCCAATTCCAAGTCGTCGCCGGCGGAGCCGCCGAACAGCGGGATCTGTCCCAATCCATCCTGCAACGCACGCGCCACCGCCTCTTCGCGCCGGGACATGCCGTCGATCATCAGAAACGCAAAACTGTTACCAGTGTCGGCCGCCGGTGCATGGCTTTCCAGTTGCTGCAGCAATGATTGTGCGAAGCGGCGCCCGCTGGCAATCTCGAACTGCTGCAACTGGCCGATGCGCCCGATTACTGCCGAACACATGCTGGCGGAAAAACTGGCACCGGTAATACTATGGTTTTGATAGCCGGCCGGTCCGATTTCACCGGCTGTCGTGCAGCCGATGACCGTCAGCCCGGCGAACAACCAGCTCATTTCATCGGCAATGGCATCGAGATCATAGAGGCTCGAACAAAAGAAGATGACCAGCTCGGTATCGGGTTGTTGAATACCGGCATGAAATTCACGCACGGCAGTGCGCGCGTCTACTGCGCAAGATTGCGCAGTACGAACATAGTTCTGTGAAATCACTGCTCATATCCCATCGCGACACTGCGGCACATTCCTAATTTAGCTATGTGCTCTTTCTTTGGAGCTCAGTCCATGTGGCAAAGTTCAAATGCGGTGTGAGCGGATCTTCGTCCCCGCAAAGAAGAGAGGACGGGCTTAAGCGGTCAGCCATGGTGCCAGCGCAAATATAGATGGGGCCACACGAGTACATGGGGTGAATATATGGGACTAGATCCTGAGCTCGCCTTTATCCATTTCTGTTTATTGGAGGGAACACCTTGCTGCCAAAGCGGTAACTCTGGCGCCAGTATTTGCCAATAACCATTACCAGCAGAAAAAGGCCTTACCCATTGGTGTGCTGTCACCAGCGATGGCGCCACTGTACTTTACCTGTCGAATGAAGGTATCGACCAGTCCCATGCCACCCTCCGATGTCACTGTTTAAGGTTGGCTAAAAGAAAGTGCCAACAAGGCTAAAAGTACCGACAAAAATACCATCAATTTGTTGGCATCCCATGCTATCGCCAGATACGTGACAAAACAACAAAAAACCAGCAAAGCCAATTACCATGCGGGTTTTGAAATGGGACAAGACTGGTTGAATCAGGGAAATGGTGCCCGAGGCCGGCATCGCATCAAATACCAAAGCAGCGACAATGCAGGTTGTTTCGTAATGAAATCAAGTTCGATGCTCCCATTTCTTCCATGCTGCCAATACCGCATTGGGATATGCCGGCTGACCGCGACTGCCGTTGTAGCGTCCAAGCGCGAGAAAAAGGTCACCACCCTCCATATCAAGATACATGCGCAAAATCGAACAACCGTAACGCAAATTAGTCTGCATATGGAACAATTTATACGGATCTCCATCACCGATGACACGCGCCCAGAACGGCATCACTTGCATGTAACCATGTGCGCCGACCGGCGATAATGCATACTTCCGGAAATCCGACTCCACCTGAATCAGTCCAAGCACCAGCCCAGGATCGAGCCCAGCCCGTTTCGCCTCGTACCATGCAGTCTGCAGAAATTCGAGTCGCACCTGAATATCGGGTAGTTTTTTCTTCAGCCGCCAGGACATTTCACCAAGCCAGTACAGATACTTGATGCGCTCATCAATACTAACGAATTGCGCCTTGGGCGGGCGCGTATCTGCAATAGCACGCGACAACGCGATGCGCACCGAATCAGCAAGCGCCTCCTCCTTTTGATTGCCCGCAATGGCCTGGCTACAATATCCGGTCAGCAAAACAGCCATGCACTGCATTAGCAATACATAAAGCATGCGATATCCCGAGGACTCGATGTGCGCGTTCACGCCGCTAATCTACCCTTGACGAAAGCCGCCATTTCAGCCACTGGCACTGGAGTCGCCTCCGAATCACGGCGCCCCTGATATTCGAGCTTGCCGTCTTTCAAGCCACGCTCGCCAATTACAATGCGATGCGGTACACCGATCAATTCCCAATCCGCAAACATCACGCCGGGGCGCTCGCCACGATCATCGACGATCACATCCACATTAGCCGCCAGCAAAGCGGCATACAACGCATCGGTTTGAGCTTTTACTGCTTCGCTGCGGTCGTACCCCATCGGACAAAGCACAACCTCGAACGGCGCAATCGCCGCCGGCCAGATAATGCCCTTGCCGTCGAAATTCTGTTCGATCGCCGCACCGAGAATACGCGTAATGCCAATGCCGTAGCAGCCCATCTGCATCAGTTGCGGCTTGCCGGTCTCGTCCAGATAAGTAGCCTTCATGTCTTCCGAATAGCGCGTACCGAGCTGGAATACATGGCCAACCTCAATCCCGCGCTGGATCGCCAGCACGCCCTTACCGTCAGGCGAAGGATCGGCAGCAACCACATTGCGCAGATCGGCGACAACCGGCTCCGGCAAATCGCGGCCCCAATTGGCGCCGGTGTAATGGAAATCCTCATCATTGGCGCCGCATACAAAATCACTCATGTTCGCTACTGTACGATCGGCAACCACTTTAATTGGCTTCTTGGCACCAATTGGGCCAAGGTACCCAGGCTTGGTGCCAAACCATTCCAGAATTTCCGCCTCCGTTGCAAAACGGTAATTGCCGAGACCCGCTACCTTGTTTGCCTTTACTTCGTTCAACTCGTGATCACCGCGTAGCAACAGCAGCCAGATTTCCTTGTCGAAGGCGCCGTTTCCATCCTTTTCCACTGTCAACACGATCGACTTTACCGTTTTCGATAACGGCAAGCTCAGGAATTTGGCAACATCCTCGCATTTCGCCTGGCCCGGTGTCGATGTCTTTACCAGCGGTTGCGTAGCTGCAGCGCGCTCCGCGGAGAGCGCAACGGCTTCCGCCGCTTCGACATTCGCGGCGTAATCAGATGTCGGGCAATACACCAATGCATCCTCACCGGTATCGGCAATCACATGGAATTCATGCGAGCCGGAACCACCGATTGCGCCGTTGTCCGCAGCCACCGCCCGAAATTGGAGGCCGAAGCGGTTAAAGATGCGCACATAGGCGTCGTACATGATTCGGTACGACTGCTGCATGCCGGCTGCGTCACGATCAAACGAATACGCATCCTTCATTGTAAATTCGCGCCCGCGCATCAGCCCAAAACGCGGACGGCGTTCATCGCGGAATTTGGTCTGGATATGATAAAAATTGATCGGCAATTGGCGATACGATTTAATGTCGGTGCGCACGACGTCGGTGATGACTTCTTCCGAAGTCGGCTGGATTGCATAGTCGCGACCGTGGCGGTCTTTCACTCGCATCAGCTCCGGCCCCATCTTTTCCCAGCGTCCGGTCTCCTGCCACAATTCCGCCGGCTGCACCACTGGCATCAGCAACTCGATTGCACCGGCGCGATTCATTTCTTCGCGCACGATCGATTCAACCTTGCGGATCACGCGCAAGCCCATCGGCATATAAGTATAAATGCCGGAGCCAACCCGTTTGATCATCCCGGCGCGCAACATCAGTTGGTGACTGATGATCTCGGCATCGGACGGAGCTTCCTTGAGTGTGGAAATAAAAAATCGTGAGGCGCGCATGACGGTGAATTCTTTTTAAAAAGAGAGAGTTATAATCAACTCAATTTTAAAGGATTAGCTGGCTGATGCACCCACTTCTTCGCACAATTGATTCAGGCTGTCATTTATCCGCCGCGGCGGATATGGTCGGTCGCATAACGAAAAACGTGCTGAAATCACGATAAGGGTCGTCTAGCCGCAGAAAGTTTTGAGGTGCAACATGCTGGATCGTGAAGGCTTTCGCCCGAACGTCGGCATCATTCTGCTCAACTCGCGCAATGAGGTGTGGTGGGGCAAGCGAGTACGCGAACATTCGTGGCAGTTTCCGCAAGGCGGAATCAAGTTCGGCGAAACGCCGGAGCAGGCCATGTTTCGCGAGCTGGAGGAAGAAGTCGGCCTGACTGCAAGTCATGTCAAAATTATTGGCCGTACGCGGGATTGGCTACGTTACGAGGTCCCGGACCGTTTCATCAAGCGCGAGATTCGCGGTCATTACAGAGGACAAAAACAAATCTGGTTCCTGCTGCGCATGACCGGCCGCGACTGCGATGTCAATCTGCGTGTCACCGAGCATCCTGAATTCGACGCCTGGCGCTGGCATGATTATTGGGTACCGCTGGATGTCGTGATTGAATTCAAACGCGAAGTCTATCTGAAGGCGCTCCAGGAATTATCTCGCTTCCTGTCACGACCGACGCGCAGCGGACCGCAGCGCCATGTCGCCCGCTATCTGCGGCAAACCCATGCGCCACGTTCTGCAGACGATGCAGGATCGCTCGCTACCGAACAGGATAAAAAATGAAGACCATGATTCTTTTCGGACATTTCCCAGTCGACAATGCTCCATACCGGGCGAGCACCATAAGCAAGCGGTGTTTACAGATTGCCATGTCACTGATCGCATGTGCATTTTTTGCAGGTGGTGTACATGCCGAATCAAATTTCGAAGAGGATTTTGACAGCGGCAACAAGAGCTGGCAGGAAATTGCAGTCCAGCTCCCCATCGTGCCAGTGGCTGAAAATCTGTTGCCGTTTTATGTCAGCCCGATTGCGACCCAGACGTTCGCCATTGACGCAAAATCCCTGTCTGTCGGCTCCGATGGAGTGGTACGCTACACCTTGGTCACGACCAGCGCTGCGGGGGTCAAAAACATCAGTTACGAGGGTATCCGCTGTCAGTCATGGGAACACAAGCTCTATGCTTTCGGCCATCCGGATGGATCCTGGTCGCGCTCGCGGCGCAATCAATGGGAAGCAATCAGAAGTAATGCGGCCAATCGTCAGCATGCGGCCCTGGCGGGCGACTATTTTTGCCAGGGACTCACCATCGCCGGCAATGGGAGCGATATTATTGACAGAATCCGCAAGATGCAGGCGTTCTCGCAAAAAGCACCATAATCAAAGCAATACCATATTATCCCGGTGAATCAGCTCGGGCTCTTCCACAAATCCCAGGATCGGCAGAATTTCCGAAGAGGCGTGACGCATGATGCGGCGCGCTTCGAAACTGGAATAGTTTGTCATGCCGCGGGCAATCGACCGGCCTTCCGGGTCAATACAGGTAATCACGTCGCCGCGACCGAATTCGCCTGTCACCTGAATCACGCCAATCGGCAGCAGCGACTTTCCTTCGGTAGTCAGTTTTTGTACGGCGCCCGCATCCAGCACCACCTTGCCTGCAGTTTGCAGATGGTCCGCCATCCATTGCTTGCGCGCGGTCAGTTGAGCAGTCTGCGCGGTTAATTGGGTCCCAATCGCTTCGCCGTCCGCCAGGCGTATCAATACATTTTCCTCTCGGCCCCATGCGATCACGGTATGCGCGCCGGAAGTCGCTGCGCGTCTGGCTGCCAGAATCTTGGTCAGCATGCCGCCGCGGCCAATACCAGTGCCGGCGCCGCCCGCCATGGCCTCCAGTGCCGGGTCGCCGGCAGCCGCTTCATGCACGAACGCGGCTTGCGGGTCCTTGCGCGGGTCGGCTGAAAACAGCCCTCTTTGATCGGTCAGAATGATCAGCGCATCGCCTTCGATCAGATTGGCAACCAGTGCGCCCAAGGTATCGTTATCACCGAATTTGATTTCATCCGTCACTACCGTATCGTTCTCGTTGATGATCGGCACTACGCCCAGGCGCAGTAGCGTGAATAGCGTCGAGCGCGCGTTGAGATACCGTTCCCGGTCTGCCAGGTCGGCATGCGTCAACAACACCTGCGCGGTATGCACGCCATGCTTGCGGAAACTGGTTTCGTAGATTTGCGCCAGGCCCATCTGGCCGACAGCGGCGCATGCCTGCAACTCATGCACGCCGGTTGGACGCCTGTCGAAGCCGAGCCGCTGCATGCCTTCCGCAATCGCACCGGAACTGACCAGCACAACTTCCTTGCCCATTGCGCGCAATTGCGTAATCTGCGCCGCCCACTTCGCAATCGCCGCGACATCCAGACCCTTGCCATCATTGGTAACGAGCGAAGAACCGACCTTGATGATAATCCGTTTGGCGGTTTGAATGACGGAATCCATTTTTTATCCTGTACATCCCGGACTCACGCAGATAACGTGCCGGGTGACACCCATCAGGGCGCATATTCATTTTTATATACACCCGCATGTATTTTTAAATTGCAGCAATTCCATTGCGTATATTGCTACAATATTACCTATACTCCCCAAAATATCGGGAGAAGCACGCTTTTATCCTTCACTCGATTACCTTGAAGCGCGGATCATCCGGGTCGATCGATGCAATTCCGCGCGCTTCCTCGGTCATCTGCTTTTCTTCCCCGCGCTGCTCCTGCTCGCGTTGCGCAGCCAGGTAATTATAGATTTCGATAATCAGTTCCCCGCAACCCTGGTGTGTCAACGCTGAAATTTCGAATACCGGACCTTTCCAGCCAAAGCGCCGGACGAAGTCTTTTACACGTTTCTTGCGCTCGTCCTCGGGCACCATATCCAGCTTGTTCAGTATCAGCCAGCGCGGCTTGTCAAACAGTGAGGCATCGTATTTCTTCAATTCCTTGACAATGGCTTTTGCTTCCTTGACCGGGTCGACAGTATCTTCGAATGGCGCCAGGTCGACGATATGCAGCAGCAGGCGGGTGCGCTGCAGGTGGCGCAGGAACTGATGGCCAAGGCCGGCCCCTTCGGCTGCGCCTTCGATCAGGCCCGGAATATCGGCGATCACGAAGCTTTTTTCGTGACTGACGCGCACTACGCCAAGATTCGGATGCAGCGTGGTAAACGGATAGTCAGCAATTTTTGGACGCGCATTGGATACCGCAGTAATGAAGGTCGACTTGCCAGCATTCGGCATGCCCAACAGGCCGACATCGGCCAGCACCTTCAGTTCCAGACGCAGCTCGCGGCGCTCGCCCTCCTTGCCGTCGCTTTTTTGGCGCGGCGCGCGGTTGGTGGAGGATTTGAAATGAATGTTGCCCCAGCCGCCCTCCCCGCCTTTGACCAGCAATACCTGCTCGCCGTGTTCAGTCAGATCGGCAACGATTTCGCCATCGTTCTGATCGACGATCAGGGTGCCAACCGGCATGCGCAGGAAAATATCGTCCGCGCCCTTGCCGTAACAATCGGAGCCGCGTCCATTTTCGCCATCTCTGGCCTTGTGCAACTTGGAAAACCGGTAATCAACCAACGTATTGATGTTGCGGTCAGCCACGACCCAAATGCTGCCACCCTTACCACCATCACCGCCGTCCGGACCGCCAAACGGCCTGAATTTTTCGCGACAAAACGAGGCGACGCCGTTGCCGCCATCTCCCGCGATGACTTCAATTTTTGCTTCGTCGATGAACTTCATATTTGCCGCCGAATCTGACGCTAGAAACTAAAAAAGGCCCTACCGTCGGCAGAGCCTTTTGATGAAAGGCTTGCGCCTCGTGCTGTTATGTCAGGCCGTAATCAGGCCGGAACGACAATCACGGTATGGCGCTGCAATGCACCCTTGGTCGTGAATTGTACCTTGCCGTTGACCAGTGCAAACAGAGTGTGATCCTTGCCCATGCCGACGTTTTCGCCAGCATGCACGCGGGTGCCGCGCTGGCGAATAATAATGCCGCCTGCATTGATGGCCTGGCCGCCGTAAACCTTGACGCCGAGTCGTTTCGACTCGGAATCGCGACCGTTACGCGTAGTGCCGCCGCCTTTTTTATGTGCCATTTGAAACTCCTTGGTATCCGGTTAGTTCGCAACGCTCAAGCGTTGATCGAAACGATTTGCAATTCGGTGTAATTCTGACGATGGCCTTGGCGCTTCTGGTAATGCTTGCGACGGCGCATCTTGAAAATTTTGACCTTATCGTGGCGACCGTGCGCCAATACCGTAGCCAGGACCTTGGCACCTTCGACCAGCGGCGCACCAAATTTAATGGTATCGCCAGCACCCACTGCGAGTACTTGATCTAGAGTGATTTCGGAGCCAATGTCTGCAGGTATCTGTTCTATTTTGAATTTTTCACCAGCGACAACCTTATATTGCTTGCCACCGGTTTTTATGACCGCGTACATGTGAAACCTCATCGAATAAATTGATAAATTTTTGCCTGATTCACGACAATAAATGCTGCCGATAATCTGGAAAACCCCTAATCATACATGCACTTAGCATCCCGGTCAAAATTTGTATGGATATACAGTACTCACCCAGCCGGGCATGAGCACGATCGCTGCACAGCGCATTGTCCATCGTATAATTCGAACAGTTCATGAATTTTAGCGGGCCTCATATCTTGTCTGCCGACTCCCTTCACACCACACAGAATGCCATCATTCAGCCTATCAGCACCGACATGGATGCGGTCAATGCGGTAATCCGGCATCAATTGCATTCCGATGTGCCGCTGGTTAACCAGATCGCCGAATACATCATCAGTGCTGGCGGCAAGCGTATTCGCCCCATGCTGGTGCTGCTGATGGCCAATGCATACGGCTATCGCAACGGGCATCATCACAAACTGGCTGCCGTGGTCGAATTCATCCACACCGCCACCTTGCTGCACGACGACGTAGTAGACGAATCATCGCTGCGGCGCGGTCGGAAAACCGCCAATGCCCTGTTCGGCAATGCTGCTTCGGTGCTGGTTGGAGACTTTGTCTATTCCCGCGCATTTCAGATCATGGTATCGATCGGCAATATGCGCGTCATGCAAATCCTGGCTGATGCGACCAATGTGATTGCAGAAGGCGAAGTGCTGCAATTACTGAACATGCACGATCCGGATGTGACCGAATTGCGCTACTTGCAGGTGATTCGCTCAAAGACCGCAAAGTTGTTCGAAGCCGCCGCCGAACTCGGCGCGTTGATTGCGGGCGCGCCGGACACTGCAATTGCAGCCGCCGCCGAATACGGGCGCTCGCTCGGCACCGCATTCCAACTGGTGGACGATGTACTGGATTACTCAGGCAATGCAGAAACCATCGGCAAAAACGTGGGGGACGATCTGCGCGAAGGCAAACCGACACTGCCTTTGATTTATTTAATGCAGAACGGCACGCCGCAGCAACGTGAGCTGGTGCGCGCCTGCATAGAGCATGGAGATGAGCAGCATTTTGATGAAATCCTCATGGCGATCACCAGTTCCGGCGCCCTTGATTACACCAGGCGCGAAGCTGAAAAAGCAGCTCGTCGCGCCGCCGAATCGGTTTCGAGTTTACACCATAGCCAATTTAGGGATTCTTTGCTACAATTATGCGCTTTCGCGGTCGACCGTAATCATTGAGCATGCTATATCACTCAGGGATGGCCGGCCCGACAATCGGGGTGTAGCTTAGCCTGGTAGAGCGCTACGTTCGGGACGTAGAGGCCGGAGGTTCGAATCCTCTCACCCCGACCATTCTTGCCATAAATCGTTTGACCAGCGTTGTGCACGGCTCAAGAACGGGCTTTCATGCGTGCAGACGCTTTCAGATGACGCTTATGCAAAATTCTTTACATTGACCCGGTGGATACCGTGCCTTTATGGGTGCAAGTGCTTGTACTCATTCTCCTGATTCTTCTTTCTGCTTTTTTTGCGATGACCGAAACGGCCTTGATGGCGGCCAATCGTCATCGGCTACGTCATTTGTCCAAGCGCGGCAGCAAACGCGCGGCAACCACGCTTTGGCTGCTGGACCGAACCGACAAGATGCTGTCGCTGATCCTGATCGTCAATACCCTGGTGAATGCATTGGCAACCGCACTGGTCACAGCGATTGCAATTTCAATGTTCGGCAACCATGAGCGCGTAATCACGATTGCCACCGCGGCAGTGGCATTCGTACTGATCGTCTTTGCCGAAATTTCGCCTAAAGTGATTGGTGCGACTTATCCGGAACGGATTGCACTTTTTGCCAGCCTGGCTCTCAAGCCTTTGATGGCCTTGGCAAAACCGGTCCTCTGGTTCGTCAACCTGTTTGTTTCCGGCTTTTTAAAAATCCTGCATGTCAAAACGGGAGGGGAAGTACGCGATCATCGCCTGTCACCGGAGGAATTGCGCTCCATCGTGCTGGAAGGCGGCAATTTCATTCCGAAAAAACACAAAAGCATCTTGCTGAATTTATTCGACCTTGAAGCAATTTCCGTCGAAGACGTCATGACGCCACGCGCGCAGATCGAAGCGCTCAACCTGTCGGTACCGGTAGAGGAAATCAAGCGCCAGCTCACTACCTGCTATCACAACAAATTACCTGTGCATGCAGGCGAAATCAATGAAATCGTCGGCATCCTGCATGTCCGAAAAGCAATCGGCCTGCTCAATCAGGAAGAAGAATTAACGGTTGAGCATTTTCGCGCATTGCTGACTGCGCCTTATTTCATTCCAGAAGATACCGACGTATTCACACAGCTTCAGTATTTCCAGGAAAATCACGAGCGCCTGGCGATTATTGTGGACGAGTATGGCGAAGTGCAAGGGTTGGTTACGCTGGAAGACATCATTGAAGAAATGATCGGTGAATTCACGACATCCATGCCGGGCGCCGCACGTGCTGACAGTTTTGACTGGGACGAGAAGGGGGAATGCCTGTTGGAAGGGGCCACTACGCTGCGCGATATCAACAAGCGACTTGACCTCAAGTTTCCGCTGGACGGACCAAAAACGCTCAATGGCTTGCTACTGGAAGTATTGCGCGATATTCCGGAAGCCAATATTTGCCTGAAGATAGACAATTGCATTATTGAAATCATTCAAGTGCAAAATCAAGCAATTAAAATAGTAAAGTTAATCCGACCTCATGTAAAACAACACTAACTACATACAAAGCGGGCAATTTTGTCTGCATAAAAGTTGTCAACAAATCACATTCATCGTCAATATCTTTACAATTCAAATGTCCAAAGGCATTATCTAACGTCAATTTAACATTTTCGGCATAACCTTCCGTATAGAAATATGGCTGCTGTTCCTCCCAGCTTGGCATCAGGTACACCAGTGTCCGGTCTTGCTCGCGCATTACTCCAGGCGGGTCGCCTTTCTTCACAGCAAGTCGACGCACTGAGCAAACAGGCCAACAGCGAAAAACTGCCTTTTATTGATGTCTTGCTGTTGAATGGCGCAATTGACGGACGCTCCCTTGCCATTTTCTGTTCAGAGACTTTTGGTTACCCTCTCCTGAATTTTTCGGCGTTTAATTTGCAATTCTTGCCGGAAAAAATTATCGACCTGAAGCTGATGCAAAGTCAGCGTGTAGTGCCGTTATCCAAACGCGGCAACAAGGTTGCAGTTGCCATTGCAGACCCGACCAATAGCCAGGCGCTGGATCAAATCAAGTTCCAGACCGAGCTGACAGTAGAACCGATTATTGTCGAGCACGCCGTGCTGTTAAGCATCGTTGAAAAACTTGGGCAAAGTGCAGAGCAAAACCTCAAGGAACTGATCGGCGACGGACTCGAACTTAATTTCGCAGGTGAAGATCTTACTGTCCCAGCAGAAGCGGGCAGTAGCGATATTGACGATGCTCCGGTGGTCAAATTTTTGCAGAAAATCCTGCTGGATGCGATCAACATGGGCGCATCCGATCTGCATTTCGAGCCGTTCGAAAAATTCTATCGGATTCGTTTCCGGGTTGACGGCGTCTTGCATGAAATTGCGCAACCACCCTTGGCAATCAAGGAAAAGCTGGCCTCTCGCATCAAGGTCATTTCCAAACTCGACATTTCCGAAAAACGGGTGCCGCAAGACGGCCGCATGAAACTGGTCATCACGAAAACCCGTTCCATCGACTTTCGTGTGAGCACCTTGCCGACACTGTTCGGTGAGAAAATCGTCATGCGTATTCTCGATGCAAGCCAGGCGCAAATGGGGATCGAATCGTTGGGTTACGAACCGGAGCAAAAGGAATTGCTGATGGGCGCCATCCAGCGCCCGTACGGCATGGTACTGGTCACGGGACCGACCGGCTCGGGCAAAACCGTATCGCTTTACACCTGCCTGAATATCCTGAACAAGCCCGGCATCAATATTTCAACAGCCGAGGATCCTGCAGAAATCACCTTGCCCGGCGTCAATCAGGTCAACGTAAACGATCGCGCCGGATTGACCTTCCCGGTGGCGCTCAAGGCTTTCCTACGACAGGACCCCGATATCATCATGGTGGGCGAAATCCGCGATCTCGAAACCGCCGATATTGCCATCAAGGCGGCGCAAACCGGCCATATGGTGTTTTCCACGCTGCACACCAACGATGCGCCCGCGACTTTGACACGTCTGATGAACATGGGAGTCGCGCCATTCAATATCGCCTCATCCGTCATCATGATTACCGCACAGCGACTGGCACGCCGGTTGTGCACCTGCAAGCAGACCGCCTCGATTCTGGACGAAGCGCTACTCGAAGCCGGCTTCAGTGAAGAGGAGCTGGACGGCACCTGGCTGCCTTACAAGGCCGTAGGATGCGAACGCTGCAATGGCAGCGGGTACAAGGGCCGCGTCGGCATTTACCAGATCATGCCGATTACCGAAAATATCGAACGCATCATCCTGGCGCATGGCACCGCGCTTGAAATCGAGGCACAAGCGCGGCTTGATGGCGTAAGGACGTTGCGCGAGTCGGGACTGGTGAAGGTCAAGCAGGGGTTAACCAGCCTGGAAGAAGTTCTTGGCTGTACAAACACATAGTAAAGGACAGTCAGCATGGCTACTGCATCCCCCAAAGCCGTACGCAATACCGCGCAAAAAGAAACCATCTATACCTGGGAAGGCAAGGACCGTACTGGAAAACAGGTCCGGGGTGAGCTGCGCGCCAAGGGCGAAACGATTGTTAACGTCACCTTGCGGCGACAGGGCATTCTGGTCACCAAGGTAAGGAAGAAATCGTTTAGCAGCAGCAAAAAAATCACCGACAAGGATATTTCCCTGTTTACGCGCCAGCTGGCAACCATGATGAAAGCCGGCGTGCCGCTGCTGCAATCGTTCGATATTGTCGCCAAGGGACATGCCAATCCTTCGGTGTCCAAACTGATCCAGGATATCCGCTCCGACGTGGAGACCGGCACCAGCCTGAATCAGGCATTCCGCAAATTTCCGCTATATTTCGATCCCCTGTTCTGCAATCTTGTATCGGCCGGCGAACAGGCGGGCATCCTGGAAGATTTATTGACACGCCTGGCCATCTACAAGGAAAAAACCCTGGCAATCAAGGGCAAGATCAAGTCGGCATTGTTTTATCCGGTCTCGATTTTGGTAGTGGCGTTCGTCGTGACCTCGGTCATCATGATCTGGGTGGTGCCCGCATTCAAGAACGTCTTCAAGAGCTTTGGCGCCGACTTGCCTGCACCCACGCTGTTCGTGATGGCAATCTCGGATTTTTTCGTGGCGAACTGGTATCTGATCTTTGGCGGTCTTTTTTCGGCACTGTATTTTTTCTTCCAGTCGTGGAAACGTTCGCTGAAAGTGCAACGCTTCATGGATAAAACCTTGCTGAAGGCGCCGATTTTCGGCGCCGTGATCCGCAAGGCGACGATCGCGCGCTGGACCCGTACCCTGGCGACCATGTTTGCCGCCGGCGTACCGTTGGTCGAATCGCTCGATTCCGTGGGCGGCGCATCCGGCAATGCGGTGTATCTCGATGCAACGAAGAAAATCCAGACTGAAGTCAGCACCGGGACCAGTCTGACCGTGGCAATGCAGAATGCCGATGTGTTTCCCAACATGGTGACGCAGATGGTATCGATCGGGGAAGAATCCGGTTCGCTGGATCAAATGCTGGGCAAGGTTGCCGATTTCTATGAGGCAGAAGTCGACGAGGCAGTGGAGTCGCTCTCGAGCCTGATGGAACCGCTTATCATGGTCATCCTTGGTGTGCTGATCGGCGGATTGGTCATTGCGATGTATCTGCCGATCTTCAAGCTGGGGGCGGTGGTCTGATATCTGATTTGCCAAGCCACTCACGCGCCATTTTCAGTCCACGACAGGAGATCCGGTGACTAGTCCGATCCGGCGCATTGCCATCAACACCGGCGGCGGTGATGCCCCGGGCCTGAATGCCGTTATCCGGGCGGTATTCACCGCCGCCGCCAACCGGGGTTGGGAAGTCTTCGGCATCCGGGATGGTTTTAACGGCATCCTCTGTCCCGAGCGCTATCCGGAGGGAGGCGTGCTCCGACTCACGCGGGACAAGGTGCGCGGCATTGCCCATCTGGGGGGTACTATCCTAGGCACCACCAACAAGGGCGACCCACTGCATTTTCCAGTCAGCATGCCGGATGGCACCACGCAGGAGGTGGATCGTTCGGACGACATCCTGGCGTTTTTCGCCAAAGAAGGATTGGATGCCCTCATCTCGGTCGGTGGCGACGGCTCCCTGACGATTGCCAACGCACTGCATAGAAAAGGCTTGCGCGTGGTAGGCGTACCCAAAACCATCGATAACGATCTGGACAAGACCTTTACGACTTTCGGTTTCGACAGTGCGGTAACTTTCGCCACCGAGTGCCTGGATCGCCTGCACAGCACGGCCGAAAGCCATCAGCGGATAATGGTAGTGGAAGTCATGGGGCGCTATGCGGGCTGGATCGCGCTCCATGCGGGCATTTCCGGCGGTGCCCACGCCATCCTGATTCCGGAAATCCCGTTTGAGGCAGACAAGATAGCCGACCAGGTTCGCACCCGCGACAGCTTGGGCCGCATGTATTCCATCATTGTCGTGGCCGAGGGCGCCAAGCCGGTCGGTGGTCACCGGGAAGTCCTGGGGCCGGCCGAACTCGGCCACGCCGAGCGCCTCGGCGGCATCGGGGAACAAGTCGCAAAAATACTCCAGGAACGTACTGGCAAAGATGCCAGGGTAGTCGTTTTGGGCCACTTGCTGCGCGGCGGCAGCCCAACGTCCTTCGACCGGCTTGCAGCCTTGCGCTTCGGCGCTGCCGCCGTGCGCGCACTGGATGAGGGCCACACGGGCATCATGGTGTCTTTGGCGTTTCCGAATGTAGTTTACGTCGCGCTGGAAGAAGTGGCAGGTCGCATGAAAGGGGTGCCCATGGATAGCGACACACTGCAGACCGGGCGCGATCTCGGGATCTGTTTCGGCGATTGAGCTGCTTGGTGGCGCTGCACAATGGTTCCCCGGACAGCCATATGCAAGGGGAAATCCGCAACTGCAATGCCACGTCCCTGCACGGTGCTTTTCTGCATCCCTATCTCTCTTGCTATCTGTCCTTTTCTATCTGTCTTTTTGATTGACGCAATCATTTCTTGCATATCACTGCCCGCCATGGTCAACACATCGGTTCGCGCTTTTCGGCTAAACAGGTTTGCGTTAATGAAAGTTGCCGGATACTATGCTTTTGGCACCGCAAGTCGGAGATTTATCCGCATGTGGATGTTCATGCTGTGCAAGCCGGTCCGCACCAATGTACGGCAGGATAAATGATGTGCCGTTCCAGAAAAACTTTTGTAATCAATGTCGGTAAATGCAGGTTCTATTGAAATGCTAGATGATTTTCTGTTTTCTGCAGCGCCCGGAAGCTCACTCGCCGCCGCACTGGCTGGCCTGTTCGGTTTGATGATCGGCAGCTTTCTGAATGTCGTGATTCATCGCATGCCGAAAATGATGCAACGCGAATCGGACAACTATGTCGCGCATGAGAGCGGTGTTCCCATGCCGCACGCCGACCGCTACAACCTGATGGTGCCGCGCTCCGCATGCCCGCATTGCGGCCACCGGATTACCGCCCTGGAAAATGTGCCGGTGATCAGTTACCTGGTCCTGCGTGGCAAATGCGCCGGTTGCAAGGCGCCGATATCCGCGCGCTATCCGGCGGTTGAGTTGATCACCGGCATGTTGTCCGTTTTCCTGGTCTGGCATTTCGGTAGCGGGCTTGCCGGCATTGCGTCGCTGGCATTTGCCTATGTGCTGATTGCGATGACATTCATCGATGCCGATACACAGCTGCTGCCCGACGATTTGACGCTGCCACTACTGTGGGGCGGTTTGCTGGTCAACCTGCATGCCGTATTTGTCCCGCTCAACGAAGCGGTAATCGGCGCCGCCGCCGGATATCTTTGCCTGTGGGCGGTCTATTGGTTATTCAAGCTGGCAACCGGCAAGGAAGGCATGGGATATGGCGACTTCAAACTACTGGCTGCGCTGGGCGCCTGGCTCGGCTGGAAAATGCTGCCGGTCATCGTGCTGCTATCGTCGCTGGTTGGCGCCATTGTCGGCATCACGCTGATCGCCTTTACAAAACGCGGACGTGATAACCCGATTCCCTTTGGACCCTATCTGGCTGCGGCCGGTATGCTTGCCCTGGTCTACGGCAAGACAATCACGGAAGCGTATCTCGGCCATGCACTCTAACGCGATGAATCATTCCACTTCCGCCCATACATCTCCGGCCCCCTTCTCGGTGGGATTGACCGGCGGTATCGGCTGCGGCAAGACCACGGTATCCGACATGTTTGCCGCGCTTGGTGCTGCGGTAATCGATACTGATCTGATTGCGCATCAATTGACAGTTCCCGGCGGCATCGCCATTCCTGCCATCCGCCGCGAATTCGGCGACGCTTTCATTACGCCGACAGGGGCAATGGACCGTGCGAAAATGCGCGCGCATGTGTTTGCCGATCCACTCGCCAAAAGTCGCCTGGAATCGATCTTGCATCCGCTGATTGGGGCCGAAACCAATCGTGCTGCGCAACAAGCACAAGGCTTGTATCCGATATTCGTCGTACCATTGTTAATTGAGTCGGTCGTCTGGAGCAAGCGCGTATCGCGCATCGCGGTAGTGGATTGTCCGGAAGCACTCCAAGTGCAGCGCGTCATGCGTCGCAATGGCATGACTGAAGCGCAGGTACAGGCGATCATGGCGGCGCAGGTACCGCGCGCGACACGGCTGGCGGCGGCAGATGACGTGATTGTCAATGATGGCGACACAGCCGCATTGGTGCCGCAAGTCGAACGCCTGCATGCGCTTTATAGCGCACTGGCTGCATCAAACAGTAACAAATGCATGCAGGATTTGTAATTTCCTGCCGCTTCGGTCAGAATCACGAACTACTGCCCAGCACAACTTTACGGGGATGCCACCTTGATCGTTTACGAATACCCTTTCAACGAGCGTATTCGCACGCTACTGCGGCTGGAAGACCTCTACGAGAAATTCCTGTACTTCCTGTACCAGGAACATCCGCACCAGCATCATGTCGCCTTATCGACCATATTCGAAATGCTGGAAGTCGCTGGTCGCGCCGATCTCAAATCCGATCTGCTACAAGAGCTGGAACGGCAAAAGCAGGCGCTGCTCGGCTTCAAGTCCCACCCGAATGTCGAAGTGGAGCGACTTGATGCAATTCTTGTTGACATCGATCGCGCCAGCACGGCGCTCATGGCGGCGCAGGGCAAGACCGGCCAGCATGTGCGCGAAAATGAATGGCTGATGAGCATACGGGGCCGCACCATCATTCCGGGCGGCGCATGCGAATTCGACCTGCCTTCTTACTATGCGTGGCAGCACCATTCCGCCAAGCAGCGATTCAACGACATATCGAACTGGTTTGCGCCATTGATGCCGCTGTTCGACGCCATCGCATTGGTGCTGCGCCTGTTGCGCGAATCCGGCCGTCCCGCAAAAATGATTGCGGAAGCCGGTGGGTACAAGCAAATGCTGCAAGGCAAGGTTTATCAGATGCTGCGCCTGGCGATCGATGAATCACTGGAGGTGATTCCCGAAATTTCCGCCAACAAGTACATGTTGTGGGTCAGGTTTACATCGCAGGGTGGCGACATGAAACCCAGGCCGTTTGAAAACGATGTCCCTTTTGAACTCACCCTTTGTAATTTCTAAGCAAGACTATTCCCATGCCGGCAATTGTTGACTGTCCTACCTGCGGCAAAAAAGTCGAATGGTCGGAAAAAAATCCTTTCCGTCCTTTCTGTTCCGAACGCTGCAAGCAAATCGATCTCGGCGCCTGGGCCGAGGAAAAATACGTGATCCCGGCAGTCAATCCATCCGAGCCATCGGATGACGACGACAGGCCTGCGCAGCAGTAGCGGTTGGCACGTTCATGCAGGCGCAACAGAATGACATTTGCCTGTTTTTTATATATTTAATACACCCAGCTGTATATTTGAAAGCCCGCATTTTCATTGCGAGATTCGATATGTTTTAGCGCATACTCCCAGCATCAAGAAAGCAATGCTAATCGCCGGATGATTTCGAAATCCGGTGTTTACGCAACTTGTTGGCAATCATCGAATGCGATGTCTTGAGCCGCATTGCCAGCTTGCGGCTGGAGGGGAATTGAGGATACAGGCGCTCCAGCAGTGTGCGCTCGAACCACGCAATGGCTTTTTCCCAGTCATCGACAGGGAACGGTTCAGCAGCATTGATCATGATGCTGTTTTCAGCCAGATCCAGATCGGCGGCATCAATAATGTGCGCATCCGACATCGTTACCGCCCGGAACACGACATTCTGCAGTTGCCGCACATTGCCCGGCCAGCTGTTGGCGAGCAATGCCGCACTGGCCGCCGCATTGAGCCGGCGAATCGGCTTCTGCGCCTGGGCACAGGCACGCTCGATGAAATGCCGGGCAAGCAGCAATACATCATCCGGGCGGGCACGCAACGGCGGCACTTCAAGACTGAGTACATTCAACCGGTAATACAGATCTTCGCGGAAACTGCGCTCTGCCACCATCGCCGCCAGATCCCGATGCGTCGCACTGATGATGCGAACATTGACCTTGATTTCACGATCACCACCAATACGGCGGAATTTGCCGTCGTTCAGGAAACGCAATAGTTTCGCCTGCAGGTACAGCGACATTTCTCCGATCTCATCGAGGAAAACGGTACCGTCATCCGCCATTTCGATCAAGCCCGGCTTGCCGCTGCGCTGCGCGCCGCTGAACGCGCCCGGCGTATAGCCGAATAACTCACTCTCCGCCAGGCTCTCGGGCAAGGCGGCGCAATTCAGCGCCAGGAACGGCGCGTTGCTACGGG
The DNA here is from genome assembly GCA_035255485.1 of Burkholderiaceae bacterium. Classification (GTDB taxonomy): domain Bacteria; phylum Pseudomonadota; class Gammaproteobacteria; order Burkholderiales; family Burkholderiaceae_D; genus DATEZO01. The sequence continues at coordinate 26,319 of DATEZO010000190.1, read as the reverse complement.
AGCTTGCGGCATGACATGCCTGCGCAACCAGCTCCTTGCCGGTGCCGGTTTCACCCAGGATCAGGAGCGGCGCATCGACCGCAGCTACCCGGGCCGCACGCGCCTTGAGTACGGTTATCGGTGCCGACTCGCCGAGGATAAAATGGAAACCGCCGCCTTCGGTATGTTGCAGGGCATGAATCCGCTCTCCCAACCGTCTTGGCGCGTGTAGCGTAATGACCCCGCCCACGGTTTGTCCCAGGCTGGAATCCGCCGCCTCCGATACCGGCATGACTTCCAGCAGGAAAGGCTCGCCATGCAGCAGCACTTCACGCGCCGGCACGCGAAAGCCATTGCTGACCAGCTCGGTCGCCAGTTCCGCTTCACCGAACAAGGCATGCAGGCTCTTGCCCTGCATTGCGCTCTCGGTCATGTTGGCAACCGCCGCCGCCGCTGCATTCACCACCACGATGCTGCCATGCGCATCGACCGTCATGACCGGATCGGCCATGGCCGCCAGCAGTGTGTCGAGATGCAGGCGGCGCCGGGCGCCCGGCAGAATATCCACCACCTCGACCGCGTTGACGCCCGCCACCGCCAGGCAATCGGCCCGCAGCGACGACAGCACGCGCTGGTCGAAATCCGGAATATCGATAAAGACATGGGGCGGTTCCACTTCAACCGCCACCACATTCATGTTGCGACGCGCCAACACCGCAAGAATTTCATGTGCGATGCCGACGCGATCGGTGAACTGTACATCTATCCGCATGGCTTTCGAGTGGGCTGGATCAGGGCAACGCCCCTGGCGGGGCGTCGGTGCAAAAGGCGACCTGCATTGCAGGCCATGCCACTTTACCTTAAACCGCTGCGGGACAGGAGCATGCCCATGCCTTTCTGGCGCACTGATCAGAAGAAAGCGCCCGACAGCGAATGGATCATGCCGCTCGGCCGGGTTTGGCAAGATAGGGAATGCCATACGGCGGCGTTCCGGATGGATTGGGAGCGGTAACCATCATCAGACGTCCCAGATCAAACTGCTGCAACTGCTGCAGCGCGACTCGATTGATTGTCATCGTCACCTGCATCAGCAGCAAATCAACGTTCTGTTGCGCCGAGCTTGCCCTGGCTCCGCGCTCCTCCATGCCTGATGCCGCCGCACCCGCCCGGGAGACTGATATGGATCGAAAAACATCGGCGAACGTGACCGCACGCAAGTCCTGCGCGCAGCGCCATGTCTCCCGGGTCGCGCCACCCGGGACAATCAGTCCGGATTGATGCAGCCGGCGCAGCAAGGCCCGCACCAATCGCAACGGCTGTTCGATATCCTGCGCCAACCCGGATGCGGCAATGGCATGCGGCATCGCCCGCATCATGCATACCAGCAGCCGGATCGCGGCCAGAAACCGGACATGCAATATCCGGTCGCCCAGGATGAACGCATCGTCAGCCGGCTGGCCCGTCGCATGCATCCTCACACACGGATCTCTTGCGGTGCTGCGATCGGACGGTTCATCTTGCCGTAACGGTCCATGAACAATCCACTCATCTCGATTTCCGGGCGCTTTCCCGTCACGAGGTCGGCCAGCACACGGCCGGAGCCGCATGCCATGGTCCAGCCCAGCGTGCCATGTCCGGTATTCAGGAACAGATTGCGATAGGGCGTCGGTCCGATTACCGGCGTGCCATCGGGCGTCATGGGCCGCAGGCCGGTCCAGAATTCTGCCTTGGCAACATCGCCGCCATTCGGAAAAAGATCGCACAGCGAATGCTCCAGCGTCGCGCGTCGGTCATTCCGCAGGTGCAGGTCATAGCCGGCGATTTCAGCGGTGCCGCCGACGCGGATGCGGTCGCCCAGGCGCGTAATGGCTACCTTGTAGGTTTCGTCCATTACGGTCGATTCCGGTGCGCATGCGCTATCGGTAATCGGTGCCGTGATGGAATAGCCCTTGATCGGATAGACCGGGATGCGCACCGCGATATCGCGCAGCAGGATCGGCGAATAGCTGCCCAGCGCCAACACATAGGCGTCCGCCTTCATTTCACCGGCCGATGTCATGACGCCGGTCAGCTTCCTGCCATCGGCAACCAGCCGGTCAATCGATACGCCATATACGAACCGGGCACCCAACCCTTCCGCCATTGCGGCAACCCGTTGGGTGAACTTGAAACAATCACCGGTCTCGTCGCCCGGCAATCGCAGCGCGCCGACGAATTTCTCGCGCACCTGCGCCAACGCCGGTTCGATCTTGATGCAGCCGGCCGGATCGAGCACTTCATAAGGCACGCTGTAGCGATCCAGGATGGCGGTATCGCTGACGGACGCATCCAGCTGTTTCTGCGTACGAAACAGCTGCATCGTACCCTGCGTGCGTTCGTCGTACCGGATATCGCTTGCAGCGCGCAATTCGGCCAGGCAATCGCGGCTGTATTCGGCCAGGCGCAACATGCGCGACTTGTTCACTTCATAGCGACTGGCGGTGCAATTCAGGAGCATTTGCCATACCCAGCGCCACATTTCCGGATCGGCACTGGGGCGAATCGCCAGCGGGCTGTAACGCATCATCAGCCATTTGACTGCCTTGAGCGGAATGCCCGGCCCAGCCCAGGGCGCCGAATAGCCTGGCGATACTTCACCGGCATTGGCATAGCTGGTTTCCAGGCCGGCGCCAGGCTGGCGATCCACGACAGTAACTTCATGCCCCTCCTGTGCCAGGTAATACGCTGATACGGTGCCGATGACGCCACTGCCCAGGACGATGATTTTCATAAAACCCTTTCCAAGTGATCCAATGTCATACGTGAATCGCATTCGTCGACCTTGTCGACCGATCGCATCGCGCAGGCCAATCGGCACTTGTTTGCCGGAATGGCTCCTGACATGCCCGGCACAATGCTGCCGTATTGCATTTGAAAAGAATTTTGCAACATTCGTGCCAACGAAAAACATGATGCAATTCATGGACTTAGCTGCACATCAATATACTGCGCCGGCATAACTGTATATAAATCAATACAGCACGCCGTTACCAGCGGCAGGATTTTAAGGAAATAGGGGTGGCAGGCCTTGGTACAGCTATACTGTAACAAAAAGAATACACTGTATTTAATTCGTTACACATATTGTTGCCAGCCGGATACCATGCCTTTGCCGAAAGGGCGAGGCAGCCGATCACGCCACGCGTTCCTGCCGACACAATGAAATACAGCAAGAGTATGTGATGAATACGTAGATTCTACCTACGATAATGAGGACTGGCACCTGGAGTATGATGGCACCCCTATGGCAATGACAATGGCCAACCAGGCAACCATGACGTGTCCTACCTGTGTGCGCAGGCATCGTTTTTAACTCGGCCCGCTAGTGATGTCATTGCGGTCGCGCTTCCGCTGGCCTGTTCAGGACGCGTAACGCAGTTTGTCCAGCCACACGATCAATGGAATGGTTGCCGGCAAAAGTGGCTTGACGCCAACGTTTCCCTGCCATGCGAATGCCTGTCCTTCCAGGCTTTGCGGCTCGCCTTTCCATTCGCGGCTGACATAGAAGTGCAGTCGGACATGCGCATGAGGATATCTATGTTCAACGCCGCACCAGGGCTCGGCGGACAGAATGGATACGCCCAGCTCTTCGACGAATTCGCGCTTGAGCGCATCGAAGATCGATTCGCCGGGCTCCACTTTACCGCCCGGGAATTCCCAGTAGCCCGCGTAAGGCTTGCCGGCCGGTCGCTGGCCGAGCAGCACGTCGCCGTCGGGACGCATGAGAATGCCGACAGCCACATCGATCGGGGCAAGAGCAGGTTGTGACATGAAAAGATATTTGCCTGAAAGTCTACCGGAACAACGTTACTTCATTCTGCCCGCATAATCCCTGGCGAACTGCCATGCGACGCGGCCGGAGCGCGATCCGCGCTGCAGGGCCCAGCGCAATGCCTCCGCGCGCGCCGCCTCGATATGCATGGCATCGCAGCCGAAATGCTCCAGCCAGTGCGCAACGATATCCAGATAATCGTCCTGCCTGAACGGATAAAACGACACCCACAGACCGAAACGCTCGGACAATGAAATCTTTTCCTCGACCGTTTCGCCCGGATGCAGATCGCCATCCTCGGTATGCGTATACGTGGCATTGTCCGACATGCGTTCCGGCATCAGATGCCGGCGATTCGATGTCGCGTAGATCAGCACATTATCCGATTGCGCGGTAATACCGCCATCCAGCGCTACCTTGAGCGCCTTGTAGCCACCCTCGCCCTCTTCGAACGAAAGGTCGTCGCAGAAAATAATGAACCGCTCCGGCCTTCCGCCCACCAGGTCGACAATATCGGGCAAGTCGGCCAGGTCATCCTTGTCGACTTCGATCAGGCGCAATCCCTGTTCCGCATATCGATTGAGACAGGCCTTGATGAGCGAGGATTTGCCGGTGCCGCGCGCACCGGTCAGCAACACGTTATTCGCCGAAAAACCCTGTACGAACTGCTGCGTGTTCTGATCGATCAGCTGCTTTTGCGCCGCGATATTGTGCAGGTCCGCCAGCGAAATCGGCGCGATATGCGTCACCGGCTGCAAGTAGCCGCGACTATCCTTGCCGCCGTGTTTACGCCAGCGGAAAGCGATGGCGGCACTCCAGTCCGGTACTGCGTCGGCATGCGGCAGAATCGCTTCCAGACGCCCGAGGAGCGCTTCCGCGCGCACGAGAAATTTGTCCAATGCATCATTCATGGCAAGCTACCATCCTCCACGCAACAGTCGGGCCCGGCGTGCGCGAGGGCGGTTTGTAACGCAAGCACGCAGCACCGGACATTACGATCGGTAATCGGCGTTGATCGTCACATACTCATGCGACAAATCGCAGGTCCACACGGTCGCCATGGCTTCGCCACGCCCCAGTCTTACACGAACGGTAATTTCGCTCTGCTGCATCACGCGCTGTCCATCCGCTTCCTGATAAGCGGGATTGCGCCCACCATTTTTCGCCACCCAGACATCGTCAAGATACAGATCCAGCTTCGCCACATCGAGATCCGCCACGCCGGCATAGCCGATGGCGGCAAGAATGCGTCCGAGATTCGGATCAGACGCAAAGAACGCCGTCTTGACCAGCGGCGAATGGCCGATCGAATAAGCAATCTTGCGGCATTCCTCGACGCTGGCGCCCTGTTCCACCGTGATCGTAATGAACTTGGTTGCGCCTTCGCCATCGCGCACGATCATCTGCGCCAACGCTTGCGACAATTCGATCACCGCCGCCGACAGCGCGGCATATTCGGGCGATGCCGTATCCGTCACTTCCAGCGCGGCTGCGCCGGTAGCCATCAGCATGAAGGAATCGTTGGTCGATGTATCGCCATCGATCGTGATGCAATTGAACGACTGGTCGGCCGCCTGCTTCACCAGATGATCGAGCACCGGCTGCGCCACCTTCGCGTCGATCGCGACAAAACCCAGCATGGTGGCCATGTTCGGCCGGATCATGCCGGCGCCTTTGCTGATGCCGGTGAGCGTGATGGTCTGGCCATTGATCGTGACCTGGCGCGACGCCGCTTTGGGTTGCGTATCGGTAGTCATGATCGATTCGGCGGCACGATACCAGTTATCCGATTGCAGATTGGCAATCGCCTGCGGCAAGCCAGCCTGGATGCGATCGACTGGCAATGGCTCCAGAATCACGCCGGTGGAAAACGGCAAAATCTGCGCCGCTTTGCAGCCAAGCAACTCGGCCAATGCAACGCAGGTTGCGTTGGCATCCGCCAGTCCGGTCTCGCCGGTCCCGGCATTGGCATTGCCGGTATTGACAAGCAGTGCCCGGATCGGCTCGCCCGACAGCCGCACCTGTTCCAAGTGCGCCTTGCATACCTGCACCGGCGCGGCGCAAAAACGATTCAGCGTAAACACGCCGGCAACCGTCGCGGTCGGCGCAAGCTTCATGACCAGCAAATCCTTGCGGTCGGCTTTGCGCACACCGGCTTCGGCATGGCCTAGTTCGATGCCGGCGACAGGATGGAGGCCGGCGGCAACGGGAAGAGGAAGATTGACGGGCATAACGGGAATATTCCAGATTCGATCAACAAAAGACGCTGCATCCCGGCTTTCGCCGGGATGGCAGGATTACGCCAGCCGGCCTTACACCAGCCGACCGTGGCATTGCTTGTATTTCTTTCCGCTGCCGCATGGACAGGGATCGTTGCGGCCGACCTTCGGCACGGCATTGACCAGCGGCTGCGCTTTCGGGCTTTCCGGATTTGCGGTAGGCGCCAGCAAATCTTCCGGCTCCGCTCCCGGATTGAAGTCGGCATGCTGATAATGCACATTTTCAACATGTGAATGGGCCAGTTCCTCTTCCGCCGCATCGATTTCCTCGCGCGACTGGATGCGCACCGTCATCACAATCCGGACCACCTCATTCTTGATCATGTCGAGCATCTGGCCGAACAATTCGAACGCCTCGCGCTTGTATTCCTGCTTCGGGTTTTTCTGCGCATAGCCGCGCAGGTGAATGCCCTGACGCAAATGGTCGAGCGCAGCCAGGTGCTCGCGCCAGTGCGTATCGATGCCTTGCAACATCACGCTGCGCTCGAAACCGGCAAAACCTTCCTTGCCGATGATGCCGGTCTTGGCCTCATAAGCATCATCAGCCGCCTTCAATACGCGCGCCAGCAAATCCTCATCCGTCAGATCCGGCTCCGCTTCCAGCATTTGGGAAAGCGGCACTGCCAGTTGCCATTCGTTGGCCAGCACGGATTCCAGGGTCTTGATATCCCATTGCTCTTCCATCGATTCCTTCGGTACGTAAGTACGGAAAGTTTCAGTGAATACGCCGTGGCGTAGTGAAGCGATCAATTCGGAAATGTCCTGCGATTCCAGCAATTCGTTGCGTTGCTGGTAAATGACCTTGCGCTGATCGTTGGCAACATCATCGTATTCCAGCAGTTGCTTGCGGATATCGAAGTTGCGCGCCTCAACCTTGCGCTGTGCCGATTCGATCGAGCGCGACACGATGCCTGCTTCGATCGGCTCGCCTTCCGGCATCTTCAGGCGATCCATGATCGCGCGCACGCGGTCGCCGGCAAAGATACGCAGCAGTTGGTCATCCAGCGACAGATAAAAGCGCGACGAGCCTGGATCGCCCTGACGCCCGGAACGGCCGCGCAACTGGTTGTCGACCCGTCGCGATTCATGCCGTTCGGTGCCGATGATGTGCAACCCGCCCGCCGCAACCACATGATCGTGCAGCGATTGCCATTCATCACTCAGCTGTTGCGCTTTCTGCCGCTTGTCGGCGTCGGAGAGATTGAGATCGGCTTCAATGATCTGGATCTGCTTTTCGACATTGCCGCCCAATACGATATCGGTGCCGCGACCAGCCATGTTGGTCGCAATCGTGATCATCTTGGGCCGGCCGGCTTGCGCGATGATTTCCGCCTCGCGCGCATGTTGCTTTGCATTCAGCACATTGTGCGGCAACTTGGCCTTGTCGAGAATGCCGGACAGCAGTTCGGAATTCTCGATCGACGTGGTGCCAACCAGTACCGGCTGGCCGCGCTCATGACAATCCAGGATGTCCGCCAGCATGGCGTTATATTTTTCCTGTGCCGTCTTGTACACCTGATCGTGACGATCCTTGCGCTGGCTCGGCCGGTTCGGCGGGATGACCACGGTTTCCAGGCTGTAGATTTCCTGGAATTCATAGGCTTCGGTGTCCGCTGTGCCGGTCATGCCGGACAGTTTGGCGTACATGCGGAAATAATTCTGGAACGTGATCGATGCCAGCGTCTGGTTCTCGTTCTGGATCTTGACGCCTTCCTTCGCCTCGACTGCCTGGTGCAAGCCATCCGACCAGCGACGGCCCGTCATCAAGCGTCCGGTAAATTCATCGACGATGACGACTTCGCCGTTCTGCACCACATAATGCTGATCCTTGTGATACAGCGAATGCGCGCGCAATGCAGCATACAAATGGTGAATCAGGGTGATGTTGGCAGCATCGTACAGTGATGCACCTTCAGGCAGCAGCCCCATCTTCGTCAGGATTTGTTCGGCCTTTTCATGACCGGCTTCGGTCAGCAACACCTGATGCGTTTTCTCGTCCTTGGTGTAGTCGCCCGGCACTTCGACCTTGCCCTTGCCGTCCGGCGTCTCTTCGCCAATCTGCTGAGTCAACAGGGGCGGCACCGCATTGATCTTCAAGTACAGATCGGTATGGTCTTCCGCCTGCCCGGAGATAATCAGCGGCGTCCTGGCCTCATCGATCAGGATCGAGTCCACTTCATCGACGATCGCAAAATTCAGGCTACGCTGCACGCGGTCGCCCGCTTCATACACCATGTTGTCCCGCAGGTAGTCAAACCCGAATTCGTTGTTGGTGCCGTAAGTGATGTCGGAGGCATAGGCGGCCTGCTTGACATCGTGCTCCATCTGCGACAGGTTGACGCCGGTACTGAGCCCCAGCCATGCGTACAGTTTGCCCATCCATTCGGCATCGCGCTGCGCCAGATAATCGTTGACCGTGATCACATGCACGCCTTTGCCGGCCAGGGCATTCAAATATACGGCCAGGGTCGCGGTTAAGGTCTTGCCTTCACCGGTGCCCATTTCAGCGATCTTGCCATAATGCAGCACCATGCCACCGATCATCTGAACATCGAAATGCCGCATCTTCAGCACGCGCTTGCTTGCTTCACGACACACGGCAAAGGCTTCCGGCAGAATATCATCCAGCTTTTCGCCTTTGGCGACACGTTCCTTGAATTCAGATGTCTTGGCTTGCAATGCGGAATCGGAGAGCTGTTCCATCGATGGTTCCAGCTCGCCGATCTGGCGAACGGTTTTTTGATACTGCTTGAGCAGGCGCTGGTTGCGGCTACCGAAAATCTGGGTCAGTAATGACATGCTTGGGTTCTAAAGAATGCGCCGTAAAAACGCCTATGCGGCTTCCATTGCACGCATCGGGCCGGGATTTTGACTAAATTTTGGATTTTATCATGCGACCCGGCGTATTCTGCTGGATTCACGCCAGATGCAACTTGGAACTGCAGGTTATTTCAAGGTCAACGCAGCAAGGTATGCCTGATTTGCACCCGCTGACAGAAACTTGCGTGGATCTTGCGGCACGCCTTTCACCAGTACTTCAAAATGCAAATGCGGGCCGGTCGAGCGTCCGGTCGAGCCGATATCGGCGACATGCTGGCCACGCTTGACGATATCGCCGACTTTCACCAGCAGCCTGGAGGCATGCGCATAGCGCGTGATGATATCGTTGCCATGGTCGATTTCGAGCATATTGCCAAATTCATGATGATATTCCGCTGCAATCACGACGCCGCCGGCTGCCGCGACTATCGCCGTACCGACCGGAGAGGGGAAATCGATGCCTTCATGAAATGCATTGCGCCCGGTAAACGGATCAAACCGCCAGCCGAAGCTCGATGCGTTATAACTGACATTGACCGGCTGGATGGTCGGCAGGAGCCTGGATCGAACCCTGTTCGTGATCAATGCCGTTTCGACCACGTTCATGTAATCGGCACGATGCTCGACATCCCTGGCCAGCGCATTCAGCGCATGCTGGAATTCAGTCATGCTCAGATCCCGCGCGGCTCTTTCGCCACTGGCGGACGATTCCATTCCGCCCCGGCCCGGCTTTTCCTTAAAATTGAATTCTTCCGGCTTGACGCCTGCCAGACCCTGTACCCGCTCGCCCAAGGCGTCCAGACGCATCAGTTGTGCCTGCATTTCACCCAGCTTGATCGCCATTGCAGCAAGATTTTCCTTCACATACCGGTCTTTTTTACCGGCGTCGTCCCGGTTCGCCGCTGTGACCATATCCTGCACAATCGGCAGCTTGACTTCTGCGGCATAACGCAGCGTCAGGTAATATAACAACGATGCAGCCATGATAACGGCGGCGGCAAACATCAATGTGATCAGGACAAGATGCCTGGAACGCAACGTGATCGATTTCGTCGAAAACCGGGGATGCAGCAGAATAATTTGCATGCGGACTCCTCTTGCTGGCTTGTCGTGAATCAGGTGTGATATGGTTTAAAAATGCGCGTATCCACATTCGTTTCCCATTCACCCGGCGCCCGGTCTGCAAAAAAAGCCCGGGATGTTGCCGACTTCCTGCGCGCGCACGACAAAATGTCAGCGCTCCTGCCCGCAGTGATGCGCATGGCTGGACTGCAAAAGGATTGCACAGCCATTCTCCCCGCCATGTTCGAATTCTGTTCCGTACTGCATATGGACGCAGGCCAGTTGACGCTGGCCATGCCGAATGCCGCGCTGGCTGCCAAGCTCAAGCAGCAACTGCCAAAGTTGCAGGAAGGATTATTGAAGCGGGGCTGGCAGGTTAACGCAATCCGCCTGAAAGTGCAAGTTGCGCAACCTGTTGAAAAAGCCGCAGCATCCAAGCGGATCACATTGCCGCAGCAAGCAGTATCGGCGCTGGCGGAGCTTGGCAACGCCTTGGAGAATTCACCACGCAATGACGTCTTGAAAGCGGCCATTCACGCAATGGTGCAACGGCATCGTAAGAGCGAGTGAGACAGTGGCCGCAGGCGCATTTCTTCCTGCAGGCCTCCTTTGTAGACAGATAAATACTCTACAGGGTATTTTTAAGCACGCTTGTTCTTTGCGGGAGATGGCATATTTTCTTTGCATACTCCCCATATTTACTTCTTTTGAAGGGAGCATGGCATAGAATTTCCATGGGATGGCTTGTCGGATCACGACCGGGGCCAAGCCGAAGGAAAATGCTTAGTTAAGCGCCCATTCCTGTCCGATTTGATGCGCATAACCGTATGGTGCCGTGTCGAGCGTATCGAAGGTAACGATTTCGTATGCATCGGGTTGCGCCAGTAATGCACGCAGCAACTGATTGTTCAGGGTGTGCCCGGACTTGTGCGCGACATAGCTGGCCAGCAGCGGATGGCCGATCAGATAAAGATCGCCGATGGCATCCAGAATCTTGTGCCGCACAAATTCATTTTCATAGCGCAGTCCATCAGGATTGAGAATGCGGTACTCATCCATCACGATCGCGTTTTCCAGTGATCCGCCGCGCGCCAGACCGATGCCGCGCAGGGTTTCCACATCCTGCATGAAGCCGAAAGTGCGCGCACGGGCGACTTCCTTCACATACGATTGCACTGCGAAATCCACCTCGGCAATTTGTCCGGTGCCGTCCACTGCGGGATGATTGAATTCGATGAAGAACTTGAGCCGGAAACCATTGTAAGGCTCCAGCCTTGCCGATTTCACCTGATCGCCCTGGCCTTCGCTTACCTCGACCGGCTTCTTGATGCGAATGAATTTTTTTGCCGTGTTCTGTTCTTCCAGGCCCGCCTGCTGCAGCAGAAAAACAAATGAGGAGGCAGAGCCATCCATGATCGGAATTTCCTCGGCGGTCACATCGACATACAGGTTGTCGATACCCAGTCCGGCGCACGCCGACATCAGATGTTCAACCGTCGACACCTTGATGCCGTCCTTGTCCAGGGTCGATGCCATGCGCGTATCTCCAACGCCGGTGGCGGTGGCGGGCAAATCGACAGCCGGGGTCAGGTCGACGCGGCGAAAAACGATGCCGGTATCGGGTGCAGCGGGGCGCAAGGTCAATTCAACCTTGGTGCCGGAATGGAGGCCGACGCCAATAGTCCTGACGAGGCTTTTGATAGTGCGTTGCTTAAGCATCGGCAAATTATAACAACCTCCCCATTCGTCACCTGTTACAAGCGGTAACATCGGCGTATTTTGTTTATTGGCGTTAACTATCTGTTGCGTATCCGCCAAACCGGCACTGAACTATTTCGCAACAGTAAAAAACGGCGCCCAAGCGCCGTTTCCCGTGACCAATGCAAACACTCGATTCATCCCAATTGTGCCAGCAATGTCTCCGCATTCGATACTTCGAACCCACCTGGTTGTTCCACATTCAATTGCTTCACAACGCCATCTTCGACCAGCATCGAATAACGCTGGGAGCGGATACCCATGCCTTTGGTCGTGAGATCGAACTCCAGTCCGAGCGCCTTGGCGAAGGTCGCGCTGCCGTCCGCCATCATGCGCACAATGCCGGTTGCCTTCTGATCGCGGCCCCAGGCGCCCATCACGAATGCATCGTTGACCGAGACGCACCATATTTCATCGATGCCCTTTGCCTTCAGTGCGTCCGCATGGTTGACATAACCGGGTACGTGCTGTGCGGAACAGGTAGGCGTATAGGCGCCAGGCAAGCCGAAAATGACGATTTTCTTGCCTTTGACAAGATCGCTGACATTGAATGTGTTCGGTCCGAGCGAACATCCTTCCGTTGCGGTTTCAATGAATTCCGAAAGTACGCCCTCTGGCAGGCGATCGCCGATCTTGATGGTCATGGGGATTTGACTCCTTGTTATATGGATTAACGGTAACGCCAAGCAAAAACGCCGCGCCACCGGGCGCGGCGTATAAACCGCAGTATGCCTTGTTCTGCCTGTTTCTGCAGACGACCGTCACAACGAGTCGGGCCGGAATCCGGTTACGCTGTAGACGAATAACGAATGGCGATGATGACACTGGATTCCGGCCTTCGCCGGAACACCAGGTCAGTCAGCCTGCTTGCGCAGGAAAGCCGGAATGTCATACGTCTCCATTCCGTTTTTTTCCAGCGCACGCACGGTTTCGGAGGCTGACTCGCGACGCCATACCGCCGGCGCCTTCAGTCCGCCAAACGATGGCGCCGGTTGCGCTGCGCCTTGCAGCATGCCGGTATTCGCCATCATCGGTTCGTTGTGCGTGCCCGTGCGCAGCATCGGAGTCTGCACCAGTTGCACGGTCTTGCGCGCGCGGCCCAGACCGGTTGCCACTACCGTTACGCGGATATCGTCGCCCATCGTGTCATCGTAGGCAATTCCCTGTGCAATCGAGGCGTCCGATGCAGCGAACGCGCGCACGGTCGCCATCACTTCCTTGATTTCCTTCCCCTTCAGGCTGCGGCTGGCAGTGACGTTGACCAGCACGCCGCGCGCGCCGGACAGATCGATACCGTCCAGCAACGGCGAAGCCACGGCCTGTTCAGCGGCGATACGCGCGCGGTCGACACCATGTGCGGTTGCCGTGCCCATCATCGCCTTGCCCTGCTCGCCCATGATGGTCTTGACGTCGTTGAAGTCGACATTGATATGGCCCGGCACATTAATGATCTCGGCAATGCCGGCCACCGCATTGTTGAGCACATCGTCGGCATGCTGCAGCCATTCGATCATGCTATCGTCCTCGTAGATCTCTTCCAGCTTTTCATTCAGGATGATGATCAGCGAATCGACATGTTGCGCCAGCGCCTCCAGCCCTTCCTCGGCGAGTTCCATGCACTTTTGTCCCTCGTACGAGAACGGCTTGGATACCACGGCGACCGTCAGCGCACCCAGTTCCTTCGCCACTTGCGCCACGATCGGCGCGGCGCCGGTACCGGTACCGCCGCCCATGCCAGCGGCGATGAATACCATGTGCGCGCCACGCAATGCATCTTCGATGCGTGCACGCGATTCTTCCGCCAGTTGGCGGCCAATCGCCGGCTTCATGCCCGCACCCAGGCCGGTTTCACCGATCTGGATGATGTTATGCGCCTGCGATTGTTTCAGTGCTTGAGCATCCGTATTGGCGGCGATGAATTCGACGCCGCAGACACCCTTGTTGATCATGTGCTGTACTGCATTGCCGCCGGCCCCGCCGACGCCGACCACCTTGATTACGGTGCCCAGTGTTGCATTATCGATCATATCGATTTCCATGCTGCTGACTCCTCAATGAAACAGTTCTCAGTCATTAATCCTCACGCGATGTGACGACTAGCCACTGCCAACTGCGGGTTATTTTAAAAAACACCTTTTTTAATGCATCGGAGACCGAACGCGCCACAGTTCATCCGGCCCCGCGACACGTCAGAAATTACCAACAAACCATTCCTTCATGCGTTGCCAGATCGCTTTGACAGAACCATCCTGCCTGGTCACGACGTAGCCACGCAAATACTGCTTCTTTGCTTCCAACAACAAACCGAGAACCGTCGCATAGCGCGGACTACGCACCACATCCGCAAGCTGGCCGCTGTATTCGGGCATGCCCAGGCGCGCCGGCTTCAGGAAAATATCTTCCGCCAGATCCACCATGCCCGGCATCATTGCCGTACCGCCGGTCAGCACCAGTCCGGAAGAAAGGACTTCCTCGTAGCCTGACTCGCGCACCACCTGATGTACCAGCGCGAACAATTCCTCGACGCGCGGTTCGATCACCGCAGCCAGGGCCTGGCGCGACAGGGTGCGCGGACCGCGGTCTCCCAGGCCGGGCACTTCGAGCGACTCGCCCGGATCGGCCAATACCTGTTTCGCCACACCGTAGCGCAGCTTGATTTCTTCCGCCTCCGAGGTCGGGGTGCGTAGCGCCATCGCAATATCATTGGTGATCTGATCGCCGGCAATCGGAATTACCGCGGTGTGCCGAATCGCGCCTTCGGTAAAGACTGCAACATCCGTGGTGCCGCCGCCGATATCGATCAGCACCACGCCCAGCTCCTTCTCGTCCGGCGTCAGCACCGCGTCGGCGGATGCCATCGGCTGCAGAATCAGGTCCGACACTTCCAGACCGCAGCGCCGCACGCATTTGACAATGTTCTGCACCGCCGACACCGCGCCGGTCACGATGTGCACTTTCACTTCAAGCCGGATGCCGCTCATGCCGATTGGCTCGCGCACGTCTTCCTGGCTATCGACGATGAATTCCTGCGGTACCGTATGCAATAACTGCTGGTCGGTTGGAATATTCACTGCTCTGGCGGTTTCGATCACGCGCGCCACATCGGCGGCGGTGACTTCCTTGTCCTTGATTGCCACCATGCCGCTCGAATTGAAGCTGCGAATATGGCTGCCTGCAATACCGGTATAGACATTCTTGATCTTGCAGTCCGCCATCAACTCGGCTTCCTCGAGCGCTCGCTGGATCGACTCGACCGTCGCCTCGATATTGACCACTACGCCTTTTTTCAGTCCCCTGGATTCGTGCTGGCCAAGCCCGATCACTTCGTGCCGCCCATTCGGCAGAACTTCCGCCACGACCGCAACCACTTTCGAAGTTCCGATATCGAGTCCGACGATTAAATTTTTTGCGTCTTTTGTCATAGCGTCCCGCTTACTTTTTTCTGCCCTGTTTTCTTATTATCCAGTCCGGCGATCAATCCATTCGCCTTCAACGCCAAACCATTCGGATAACGCATGTCCACATACTCGATACGATCGTGCAGCCGCGCCGCCAGTTGCGGATAGACCTCAAGGAAACGATCGACCCGCTCCTTCAGCGTTGACTTGCTCTGCTCGCGTCCCAGCTCCATTGTCATGCCGTTGTTCAGCTTGACTATCCAGGCATACCGTCCTGACAATTGCACCGAATCCGGCACCAGATTGGCTGGTGCAAACCAGTCATGAAAATCCCTGAAGCGCGCAATCACTTCCTTTTCGGTGCCTTCCGGTCCGTCGAATGCAAGAAGATCGCCATCCTCTTCTGCCTCCGCCAGATTGGCGATGAATACATCGCCTTTTACCGACAGCAGACGGCCATCCTCGCCCCATGTTCCCAGCGGCATGTGCTCCTCTACCGTGACCACCAGCTTGTTCGGCCATTCGCGACGCACGCTGGCTTTGCGCACCCACGGCACCGCCTCGAACGCAAGGCGAACCGCATCCAGATCGGCAGTAAAGAAATTACCCTTGATGCGCGGCAGCGCCGCACTCCTGATCGTTAACGGGTTGACATGCCGCAACGGCGCTTCCGCTGCACCCTGGACCTGAATCGTCTTGAGCGTAAACATCGGCCGCTGCGCCAGCCACCACAAACTGGCCGACAGCAGCGCGAGCGCCGCCAGACCGAATAAGGCGCCAGCGACTGCGTTCAAGATTTTAATGTCCTGCCACATGGGTGCTTGCCCTGCTTAAAAAACCGGTTTCCAATCGAGCGACGGCATCAAGTCCAGCCTTGCCAGTCGCAATATTTCGACGCACAAATCCTCATAACTGATGCCGGCCGCCTTGGCCGACATGGGTACCAGCGAATGCCCGGTCATACCCGGCGATGGATTGATCTCCAGCAGGAAAGGCTCGTTATCCGAAGCCCGCAACATGAAATCCACGCGCGCCCAACCGGCGCTGCCGAGCGCATTGAAGGCACGCACCGCCAGCGACTGAATCCGGCTGGTCAACGCGTCATCCAGGGGCGCGGGGCACAGATACTGGGTGTCATCGCTGAAATACTTGTGCTGGTAATCGTAATTGCCTTGCGGCGCGCGGATCTCGACGATCGGCAGCGCACGCGCATTGCGGCCCGTACCCAGTATCGGCACAGTCAATTCGCGTCCAGTCACGAATTCCTCGGCCAGAACCACGTCATCATATTTTGCGCAAAGCGCAAAACCATCATGCATGTCCGAGTAGCCAACGACTTTGCTGATCCCGATGCTGGAACCTTCGTGCGGCGCCTTCAGCATCAAGGGCAAGCCAAGCTCGTCCGGCACTTGCCGTAACGCCTCCTGCGAGGTGGTTTTGGCATCGAGGACGGCAAAGCGCGGCGTCGGCAGGTCATGGCTGAGCCAGATGCGCTTGGTCATGATCTTGTCCATGGCAATCGACGAAGCCATGACGCCGGAGCCTGTGTAGGGAATGCCGAGCTGCTCCAGCACGCCTTGCAATGTACCGTCTTCGCCGTAGCGGCCATGCAGCGCAATGAATACACGATCGAACTTTTCCATCGCGAGTTCCGCCAGGCTGCGTGTTGCCGGATCAAACGGGTGCGCGTCAATCCCCTTGCTCTGCAAGGCTTGCAGGACGCCATTACCCGACATCAACGACACTTCGCGTTCTGCGGAGCGGCCGCCGAACAGTACTCCCACTTTTCCGAATGCATTATCCATATCGTCCACGCTCGCTATCGAACCGGCCCTGCCAGGTGCGCCAGTTTGCCCGGCACCGCACTGATCGAGCCGGCACCCATCGTAATTACCACATCGCCTTCTTTTGCAAGATGCATGATGGCGTCCGGCATCTCGGTGATATCTTCCACGAAGACCGGCTCCACCTTTCCGACCACGCGCAGCGCATGCGCCAGGGCGCGGCCATCGGCAGCGACAATCGGCTGTTCTCCGGCGGCATACACTTCCGCCAGCACCAGCACATCGACAGTAGACAACACCTTGATAAAGTCTTCGAACAAGTCACGCGTGCGGGTGTAGCGGTGTGGCTGAAAAGCCAGCACCAGGCGGCGTCCTGGATACGCGCCACGTGCGGCCGCCAGCGTGGCAGCCGTCTCCGCCGGATGGTGTCCATAGTCGTCGACCAGCGTAAATGCGCCGCCGGACGGCAAGCTGATATCACCGCATCGCGTAAATCGCCGCCCTACGCCGTTGAATTCGCTGAGCGCTTTCTGCGTCGCCGCATCCGTCACGCCCAGTTCGCGCGCAATCGCAACCGCAGCGCACGCGTTCTGCACGTTATGCATGCCGGGCTGGTTCAATTGCACCGCCATCGATGGGTAGCCGTCCTGAATCACGGTAAACGCCATCTTGCAGTCCACCGCCTGTGCATCAATCGCCCGTACCTGCGCCTGTTCGTGAAATCCGTAGGTCACGATCGGCTTGGAAATGAACGGCATGATCTCGCGTACATTCTGGTCATCAATGCACAGGATCGCCACGCCATAAAAAGGCAGGCGCTGCGTGAAGTCGATGAAAGCATGCTTCAGCTTCGCAAAGCTGTGATCGTAGGTTTCCATGTGATCGGCATCGATATTGGTGATCACTTCAATGCACGGCGACAGGTTCAGGAACGATGCATCCGATTCATCCGCCTCGGCCACGATGAAATCCCCGGTGCCGAGCCTGGCATTCGCGCCCGCCTTGGTCAGCCGGCCGCCGATGACAAAGGTCGGATCGAGGCCGCCTTCGGCCAGCACGCTTGCCACCAGGCTGGTGGTAGTCGTCTTGCCATGCGTCCCGGCAATCGCGATACCCTGTTTCAGGCGCATCAGTTCAGCCAGCATCATTGCGCGCGGCACGATCGGAATATGCTTTTCGCGCGCGGCCATCACTTCCGGATTGTCCGATTTCACTGCAGTTGATGTCACGATCGCATCCGCGCCATCGATGTTGCGTGCGGCGTGACCCTGCGTGACTCGTGCGCCCAGTTCAGCCAGGCGCTGAGTGGCTGCATTGCTGCCCAGATCCGAACCGGATACGGTATAGCCGAGGTTCAGCAGCACCTCGGCTATACCGCTCATGCCGCTGCCGCCGATGCCTACGAAATGGATATTCTTTACTTTATGCTTCATGCCGATCTTTCCGATCCCGTCAATTCTTCCAATACTGTCGCAATCGCCTGATTTGCCTGGCGCTGACCGATGGCATGCGCTGCTTCCGCCATCCTCAGGCAGGCCGCGCGCGTCAGCGATTGCAACTGCGATGCCAGTCGGTCCGGCGTCAATTCGGTTTGCGGCAAATGCAGCGCCGCCGTTCTGGTTGCCATCCAGTGCGCGTTGTCGCGTTGATGCGATGTGGTCGATACCACCAATGGCACAAGAATGCTGGCAACGCCGGCTGCAGCAAGCTCAGATACGGTGATCGCGCCGGCGCGGCAGATCACCAGGTCTGCTTCCGCATAACGGCGCGGCATATCTTCGATGAAGTCAACCACTTCCGCCTGCACGTGCGCCTTTGCATAGGCATCTCGCAGTGCGTCGACATGCTGCTTGCCCGACTGATGAGTAACCACCGGGCGTATTTCCGCTGGAATGCGCGCCAGTGCGTCGGGCAGGCATTGATTCAATGCCCGCGCACCAAGACTGCCGCCCACAATCAGCAGGCGCAATGGTCCCGTGCGCATCGCATAGCGCAGCGCCGGCAGCGGCAGTTCGAGAATTTCCCGGCGCACCGGATTTCCTGTAACGACAGCCTTGCCTGCAGCATTGCCAAAACTGGCCGGAAATCCAAACAGTACCCGCTTCGCAAAAGGCGCCAAAGCCTTGTTCGATAGCAGCAGCGCCGCATCCGCATTGATCAGGACGAGAGGAATGCCACGCATTTTCGCCATGATCCCGCCCGGTACCGTCACATAACCGCCCATGCCGAGCGCCACATCGGGCTTGCGACGGCCCAGAATACGAAAGCATGCGGCAAATCCGGCAACCAGCTTGAATCCACCGCGTAGCGCGTGCATCGCTCCCTTGCCGCGCAAGCCGGTAAAATCGATGGCATCGATCTCGATGCCATGCCTGGGCACGATATTCTGTTCCATTCCTTGCTCGGTGCCGAGCCACGACACTTGCCAGCCTCGCGACTGCATCGTCTGCGCAATCGCAAGGCCTGGAAAAATGTGCCCGCCGGTGCCGGCGGCCATGATCAACAGGCGTTTTGTCATATCCGCCCTCCGCACATGAGCACTCTGTTCTCGTAATCGATGCGCAACAGGATTGCCAGCCCTACGCAATTGATCAGCATTCCCGATCCTCCGTAACTCATCAACGGCAAGGTCAGTCCCTTGGTCGGCAGCAGGCCGAGATTGACGCCCATGTTGATGAACGCCTGTACGCCGATCCAGATACCGACGCCGGTCGCAGTAAGCCCTGCAAAAGTAAGATCCATCGCAATTGCCTGCCGTCCGATTTCAAAGGCGCGCTTGACGATCCAGTAGAACAGCAGCACCACCACCAGCACGCCGGCAAATCCCAGCTCCTCGCCAATTACCGCCAACAGGAAGTCGGTATGCGCCTCCGGCAGATAATGCAGCTTCTCCACGCTGCCGCCAAGTCCGACACCGAACAGTTCGCCCCGCCCGAATGCAATCAGCGAATGCGACAACTGATACGCCTTTCCCAGCGCATTCTCTTCCACCCAGGGATTCAGGTAGGCGAAAATGCGCTCGCGCCGCCACGGCGACAGTAGAATCACCAGGGTGAAAATGCCGATCAGGGTTGCGCCAATGCCACCGAACCAAATGCCGTTAATACCGCCCAGGAAAAGAATGCCCATCGCAATGCAAACGATGACGCCGAATGCGCCCAGGTCGGGCTCCAGCAGCAGCAGCAGCCCGCCCAGGCCGACAGCAGCCGCGATCGGCAAAAAGCCCTTGACCAGCTTGTGCATGAACGCTTGCTTGCGCACCGTATAGTCAGCGGCATATAGCACGACAGCCAGCTTCATCAATTCCGAAGGTTGCAGGTTGAATACCCTGAACGACAACCAGCGTTTTGCGCCATTCACGCCTTTGCCGATACCCGGCACCAGCACCAGCGTCAGCAGCAGCAGCGTCGCGCCGAACAGATACGGCGCCCAGCGCTGCCAGGTCGCCATCCGCACCCGGAACGCCAGCAGGCCGAGCGACAGCGATACGACAATGAACATCGCCTGCCGGACCAGAAAATGGGAATTGCTGTAGCTCGCATACTTGGGCGAATCCGGCAGGGAAATCGATGCCGAATACACCATGACCATGCCAAACAGCATCAGCGACAGAACCACCCAGACCAGAGACTGGTCGTACTCCATCATTTTCGGACGCGGCGCCAGGCTTGCAGCCGGATTTTTCGCTGCAGTAGAAGAAAGAAACGGCAGAGTGAGCTTTTTCATGCGACAGGCTCTCCACGCGACAATCCGATGTCCCGCACCGCGTCGACAAATACCTGCGCGCGATGCGCATAGTTGCTGAACATGTCGAGGCTGGCACAAGCCGGCGACAGCAGCACGGCATCGCCCGCTCGTGCCACATCCGATGCGCGCTGCACTGCGTCTTCCAGCGTGCTGCAGCCAGTCAGCTCGACGCCGGAGGATGCGACCGCTGCATGGATTGCAGCAGCATCCTTGCCAATCAGCATGACTGCACGCACATGTCTTGCAATCGGTTCGGCCAGCGGCGTGAAATCCTGGCCCTTGCCATCGCCGCCGGCGATAAGCACCAGCCGTTTTTCACTATTGGCCTGGCTCGACCCAAGTCCGTTTAGCGCGGCGACTGTCGCGCCAACGTTGGTGCCTTTGCTGTCGTCGTAATAGGCGACGCCGCCGATCGTCGCAATCAACTCCACGCGGTGCGGCTCACCGCCATATTCCCGCAGGCCATGCAGTAATGGCGCCAGCGGCAGGCCTGCTGACCTGCATAGTGCCAGCGCCGCCAATGCGTTGAGCGCGTTGTGCTGTCCGCGAATTCTCAACGCATCAGCTGGCATCAGGCGGCTAATCGAAACCGGGAGCTCGCTGCCGTGACTCCCTTTCTTGCGCCGCTTGCCTTCGTCCTCCTCGGCCGGTACGGCAAGCGACAGCCATTGCATGCCATTTTCATGGGCCAGCCCGAAGCAATTTGCGTCAACCGGCTCATTTGCGCCAAACGTCACCACTGGCGCCAGCGGCGATGCCATACCCGCCACGCAGGCATCGTCCCGGTTCAATACCCGCACCGTATGCGCGCCAAACACCCGTGCCTTATCGGCAATGTAGGCTTGCATATCGCCATGCCAGTCGAGATGATCCTGCGTAATGTTGAGCACGGTGGCAGCGTCCGCCTGCAGGCTGTATGCCAGATGCAGCTGAAAACTCGACAATTCCAGAATCCATGCCTGCGGCAAGTCGTCATTTTCCAGCGCCACGCGCAATACGTCGAGTACGGCAGGGCTGATATTGCCGGCGACTTGTGTCTTCAGGCCGGCGCGCCGGCACAACAGCCCGGTCAGACTGGTCACCGTGGTCTTGCCGTTGGTGCCGGTAATTGCAATCACCTTCGGCGCATAGCCGGATTCCGCGCGCAGCGCGGCCAGCGCCTGTGCGAACAGCTCAACTTCGCCCCATAAGGGGATATTTTTCTCTGACGCAGCCGGAATGATTGCAGCAAGCTCGCGCGTCGGTGCCAGGCCAGGGCTGACCGCCGCAAAATCGATGCCATCCAGAAGGCCGACCTGGAACGGGCCGCCGATGAATTCCGCATGCGGCAACACGTCGCGCAACTGCGTCAGGCGTTGCGGTGCTTCCCTCGTATCCGCCACGCGCACGGTTGCGCCGCAGCGCGCAAGCCAGCGCGCCATCGCCAGGCCGGATTCTCCCAGCCCAAGCACCAGAACCTGTTTGCCTGTGTAATTCATCAGCGTAGTTTCAAGGTAGACAAACCGAACAGCACCAGCAGCATCGTGACGATCCAGAAGCGCACCACGACCTGTGTTTCCTTCCACCCCTTCTTCTCGAAATGATGGTGCAGAGGTGCCATCAGAAAAATGCGGCGCCCGACACCGTAACGTTTCTTGGTGTACTTGAAGTAGCTTACCTGCAGCATGATCGACAGCGTTTCAACCACGAAGATGCCGCCCATGATGAACAGTACGACTTCCTGGCGCACGATCACGGCGATGGTGCCGAGCGCGCCGCCAAGCGCCAGGGCGCCGACGTCACCCATGAACACTTGCGCCGGATACGCGTTGAACCAGAGGAAGGCAAGTCCCGCGCCGGCCATCGCGCCGCAAAATATCAGCAACTCTCCCGCACCCGGGATATGCGGTATCAGCAAATACTTCGCGTAGGCCGCATTGCCGGTGACGTAGGCGAAGAACCCGAGCGCCGCACCGACCATCACGGTCGGCATGATGGCCAGGCCATCCAGCCCGTCGGTGAAATTGACCGCGTTGCTGGCGCCGACGATCACGCAAAAGGTCAGCGCGATGAAACCCCAGACGCCCAACGGATAACTGATGGTTTTGAAAAAAGGCACGATCAGATCGGCTTTCGGCGGCAGATCCATGTTGAAGCCGGAACGAGTCCAGGCGAAGAACAATTCCCATACCTTGCCGAAGGTCGGCGCCGAGACCGAAAATGCCAGATACACGGCGGCGACGATACCGATCAGGGATTGCCAGAAGAATTTCTGGCGCGACGGCATGCCTTCCGGATCCTTGTAGACCACCTTGCGATAATCGTCCACCCAGCCGACCGCGCCGAAGCCAAGCGTCACCACCAGCACGATCCAGACGAAGCGGTTGGTCAGATCCATCCACAGCAGCGTGGAAATACCGATAGAAATCAGGATCAGTGCACCGCCCATGGTCGGCGTGCCGCTCTTCACCAGATGCGTCTCCATACCGTAGCTGCGCACCGCCTGCCCGACCTTCATGCGGGTCAGCATGCGGATCACGCCGGGCCCGGCGATCAGCCCGATCGCCAGCGCCGTCATGGTCGCGAACACCGCGCGGAACGTGATGAAGCTGAAGACCCGCAGCAGGCCGATGTCTTGCTTGAAGAACTGCGTTAGCCAGAGCAGCATTTAATGTGATTCCTGTATTGATTGACCGAGAAGATGCTGCACCACGCGCTCCATCCGCATAAAGCGCGAGCCCTTGACCAGCACGGTTGCCGCCGGCGTCAGGATGGTGTCAAGCGCCTGCCTGATGCCTGCGATATCGCTGAAATGCCTGCCATCCGCGCCGAATGCGCGTGCGGCATGGCTTGCCAGATCACCCGTGGTCAACAAGTAATCGATGCCGCATTCCTGCGCGTAGACACCAACTTCTTCGTGAAACTGCTGCCCTTCGGCGCCGACCTCGCCCATATCGCCCAATACCAGGATGCGCGGCGACGCCGCCTGCGCCAGCACGTCGATCGCGGCGCGTACCGAATCCGGATTGGCATTGTAGGTATCGTCGATCACCAGCGCGCCGCATGTCGCAGTCTTACGCTGCAGCCGACCGTTAACCGGCGCAAACGATTCCAACCCGCGCGTCACCGCTTCGGCGCTGATGCCAATCGCCAGCGCGCAGGCAATTGCCGCCAGCGCATTACGCACGTTGTGCACGCCGGCTGCGGCCAGGCGCACGCCGAAACTCTGCCCCTGGGCCATCACTTGCAAATCGCTGCCAAAAGCGTTCGGTTGATAGGTGCAATTGACATCCGCATCCACGCTCAGGCCGAAGGTCAGTGTCTTGCGTTTTCCCGCATAACCGCGCCACAAGGCTGTAAATGGGTCGTCCGCCGGAAATACTGCGCAGCCATCCGCCGGCAAGCTGCCAATCACGGCCCCATTTTCCTGCGCGACCGCCGCTACACTTGCCATGAATTCCTGATGCTCGCGCTGTGCATTGTTGACCAGGCCGACGGTCGGTTGTGCGATGCCGGACAGAACTGCGATTTCGCCGGGATGGTTCATCCCCAATTCGATCACCGCTGCCCGGCATGGTGCCTCCAGTCGCATCAATGTGAGCGGCACGCCGATGTCGTTATTCAAATTGCCACGCGTGGCCAGGCAATGCCCGCCGCCGAATGCCGCAGTCAGAATCGACGCGATCATTTCCTTGACTGTGGTCTTGCCGTTGCTGCCGGTGACACCGATTACCGGAATGGCGAATTGCCGGCGCCAATGACGTGCGATCTCGCCCAGAGCAACCCGTGTATCCGGCACAATCAACGCCGGCACACGCAAGCCTTCCGGCACGCGCTCGGCCACCACCGCAGCCACGCCTTTTGCCGATACGTCCTCCAAAAATGCATGTGCGTCGAAGCGCTCGCCGCGCAATGCGACAAACAAATTTCCCAAAGCCACAGCACGGCTATCGGTCGACACGCCGTCAAAAGCGACATCGCCCGTCACTACCGCATTGGAAATCCATGGCTGAATTTCAGCCAATGATGATTTCATCAACTTGCCCCCTTCATCGTTGCGCGTGCGGCCAGCGCGAGTGCAGCATGGTCCGCATCCAGAAACGGCAATTTCCTGCCCTTGATTTCCTGATAGGTTTCATGGCCTTTACCGGCCAGCAAAATCACATCGTTTTTCGCCGCATGCTTGACTGCCCACAAAATGGCGGCGGCGCGGTCTTCGACCTCGGTATGGCCTGTTTTGTTCACAGCCATACCAGTAATAATTTGCCGGATAATATGTGCCGGATCTTCGCTGCGCGGATTGTCGCTGGTCACGATCACATGATCGGCCGCTTGCGCCGCCGCGCCCATCTGCGGGCGCTTGCCGGGATCGCGATCGCCGCCGCAGCCGAACACACACCACAACCGGCCGGCACGCTCCTGCGCAACCTGGCGCAGCGAATTCAGCGTTTTTTCCAGCGCATCCGGTGTATGCGCATAATCGATTACCACTAGCGGCGCATCCCGGCCGCCGAGCTGCTGCATCCGGCCTGGAACCGCGCTCAGCGCTTCGACCGCCTCGATCGCCGACGACCATGGCATGCCTTGCGCCAGCAGCACGGCAATCACACCAAGCAAATTGCTGACATTGAATTGCCCCACCAGTTGCGACTTCACCTGTGCGATGCCGAACGGAGAATCGACATGGAATACCGTGCCAGCGCAACTGGTACGAATATCCGAAGCTCGCAGAGTCGGAATGCCTGCAGCCGTACGTTCGCATATGGTGTAGCCGGCAATGGCTGTGGAGGGCGTCTTTTCCTGCAGGCGCTTGATCAGCCGCATTCCCATGGCATCATCAAGATTGATAACGGCATGCTTCAATCCAGGCCAGTCGAACAACATTGACTTCGCCGCTTCATAGGCCGCCATATCGCCGTGATAATCAAGATGGTCGCGCGTAAAATTCGTGAATAGCGCCGCATCGAAATGCATGCCGTTCAGGCGCCCCTGATCCAAGCCGATCGAAGAGGCCTCGATTGCCAGTGCTTGCGCTCCGCTATCACGCAAACCCGCCAGCTTGCGTTGCAGCAGCACTGCATCGGGCGTCGTATACCCGGTCGCATCGAATTCATCGTGCCCGCCATTCCTGTAAACACCAACCCCAAGCGTACCGATCACGGCAGCCGGGCCGGCCAGCCTTGACAATGCGTTGGCGATCCATTGCGTGCAGGATGTCTTGCCGTTAGTGCCGGTGACACCAACGGTAAACATGGCTGAATCCGGCGTGCCGTAGCGGGCGCCGGCAATCATTCCAGCGATCTTTTTCAAGCCGGCGACCGCCAGATGCGGAGTTTTCCATGTGGCGCTCCACTCAAAACCGTCGACTTCATACAGTACCGCCCGTGCACCCTTCTCGATTGCATCCGCAATATGCTTCCGGCCATCCGCCATATCGCCCGGATACGCGAAAAATACGTCACCTGGGGTAATGGCGCGCGAGTCCGACGAAAGCTGTGCCTGCGGCGCCGTGCTTGTCAGCCAGCCGAGGATTTCCGGAAAATCAGGTGTCATGGTCGGCATTACAGACTCTCCTGCACGATATCCTTGGGAATGATGATGTTGGTTACCGACGAATCCGGTGCAACATTCATTGCGCGCAACGCATTGGCGGCAACAGTAGCAAATACTGGCGCGGCAACATCGCCGCCAAAATGCATGCT
>DATEZO010000189.1:0-19190 GCA_035255485.1 Burkholderiaceae bacterium | reverse complement strand
GCTTGATGCAAATCAGGCATCAAGGCAAACGCCGCCGCTATGAAGCCAGCATAAAACCGGTAGATGGGCGCCGATTTGTTCGTGCGAGAAATCGGAAGCATGGGCATCGCCGATGTCCATGCAGATCCCGATGTCGTTGTCGCTCCTACAGCCTCAAGCCGTGCTCGATGGCATAGTGCGTGAGATCGCTGTTCGATCTGGCGTGCAGCTTGCCCATGATGCGGGCGCGATAGGTGGTGACTGTGTTGGGACTGAGATGCAGCATGGCCGCGATCCTGACGAGGCTTTCACCGGCGGCAATCAGCTTCAGCACTTCAAGCTCCCGGTCGGACAAGGCCTCATGCGGGAATGCGCTGTTGCCGCCGATCAGGCTCGCGAGCTTCTCGGCCAGTTTTGCGCTGATGTATTTGCCGCCCGCCGCTGCCTTGCGGATCGCATCGACCAGGATGGAATCCTGGCTGTTCTTGGTCAGGTAACCGGCGGCTCCCAGCTTGAGCGCGCGCACGGCATAGACCTCCTCGTCATACATGCTCAGTATCAGGACGGGAAGCTTGGGCCGCAATTCCCGGATCAGACGCAGCAGGTCCAGGCCGTTCTTTCCAGGCATCGCGATATCGACCAGGGCAACGTCGAACTCCTGCTCCTTCAGTTTGCCAAGCGCCTCCGCCGTCGACTCGGCGCAGGCTGCGACCTGGATGTCGCCCGTGGCATTCAGGATCAGCTGCAGCCCCTTGCGCACCATCGCATGGTCATCGACCAGCAGGACGCGGATCGCCTTGTCAGCCATGCGACTCCTCCCGCGGAAGCGTCAACACTGCCGTCGTTCCGAGGTTCGCGCTCCCCGTAAGCTTCAATTCGCCACCGCAATAGCGAGCCCGTTCATACATGCCCATGATCCCCCAGGAATGTTCGCCAAAGATCTGCACCGGATCGATGCCCTTGCCATCGTCCGCGACGGTTATTCTAACGTGATCGTTCATGCGTATGGCCTCCACCGTGATCATCGATGCCTCGGCATGCCGGACTACATTGATCATCAGTTCCTGCACGATGCGGAACACCGCAATGCGCGCCTCATCGCTCAAGCTCCGCTCGTCGAGATAGGGGTCGATCATGACCTGGCAGCGCAGGTGGGACCGTTCCGCAATCTGTTCGGCATACGATTCGATGGCCTCCCACACGCCGAGCTGGTCCAGCACGCTTGGCCGCAGCTCGACGATGATGTCGCGCACCGATTCCAGCGCCTGGTCGGCCATGGTCATGGCTTCGGCCACCAGCTGGCGTTTGGAAAGCTCGGGAGGCAGGTGTTGTTTCAGCGCAACCGACAAGTGCGAGCGGATGCTGTGCAGCAGGCCTCCGAGCTTGTCGTGGACGTCACGTGCGACGCGAAGCCGCTCTTCTTCCTTCACGTCGCGATGGCGTGCCAGCAGTTGCCGCAGTTGCTTGGTCGACTGCAACAGGGCTGATTCGATCTGCTTCTGGTGCGTGATATCGGTCTGGATGATGAAATATTCCGTGTGCCGTCCTTTGGCATCCCTGAATGGTATCGTCGTGCTTTCCACCCAGTAGAACGAGCCGTCCCTGGACATGATGCGGACATCTTCCTTCCAGATCTGGCCGCTGGACAGCCTCGGCCACATGCGCCTGGTGCGGAGCCGGCCCCACTGGCCCAGGTTGATCGCGTGGTAGTTCTTCCCAAGCAGATCCTCGCGCGGATACTGCGAGATGGCGCAGTACTTGTCGTTCACGAAGCGAATGTTTTCCGCCTCGTCGACAATGACGACAATCGCATGCTCGTTGATCGCTCGCTCGAGGTTCCTGGCGCGGGCTGTCGACATGCCCAGCGCCATCTGCGTCTTGAGCTTTGGTCGGATGTCGCGCACGAAGCAGAATATCTCGCCGCCCTCGCCATGGCTGTAGCTCAGTTCGACATCGATCAGTGTGCCGCACTTCGAGCGCCATACGGTTTTGAAACGACCGCGCTGTTCTTCATCGAACCGGCTGCGTACCGAGCCCGGCTGGTCGTTGGCTGACAGCGCATCCACATCCGCCATGCCGCACAATTCGTCCGTTGCGTAGCCGGTCAGCTTGACCAGCGCTGAATTGGCCTCCAGAAATTTGCCTTCCGGGCTGAGCACGGCATAACCATCGATCGTGGTATCGATGGCGGCGAGATAGCGCCGCGAAGCGCTTTCGATATGGCCCAGGTGGCTCAGGTCGCGGATGACCGCAGAAATCAGCGTGCCGTCAGGGCCGCCAAGGAAGGTGAGGCTGACCTCGCATTTGAAGAGTTCACCATTCTTGCGACGTCCCTGGCAGTTATCCGTCATGCGGCTCTTGACGGGATAGGCAAGGGACTGCTCCACAAGCTGCGCGTGGAGTGAACGGCCGCATTCCGGGATCAGGATGCCAAGATCCTGGCAAATCAGTTCGCCGGGCGCATAGCCGAATATCTGGTGCGCCCTCGAATTGGCAAGGATGATCATCGAGCGTGTATCGACTACCACGACGCCGTCCGACGATGCCTCGAACAGGCTGTGATAACGCGCTTCGGCCTGGAGCCGCACGTCCAGCATGTGGTTGAATCCCTGCGCGAGCTCGACCAGTTCGGTCGGCCCTCTCGCCGGTATCCGCCGCGACAGGTCTCCCTTTGCAATGAGGCCCACCGCCCGGGCCATTTCCTCGATCTGGAGCGAGAATCTCCGTGCGATGACCAGGGCCAGCATGATGCTGAGGCCCGCCAATGCGGTCACGATCGTCAGCTGGTAGAACGCATTGCGCCTCTCTTCCTGCGCGATATAGCGGGTCTGCCGCACGCCGTACAGGCGGAATCCGGTATCGCCCACCGGGCTGATCGCGACGAGCCGCTCATCCACTCCGGTTCCGATCATGCGTGCGCCCGCCTTCGCGTCATCAGGCCCGATTTGCAGGGCCAGGGTATCGGCAAATCGTTTTCCCAGCGTTTCGGTGCCGCTCCGGCTGTCGATGACGACCGTTCCCTGTGGGTCGGTCATTGTCAGGACCAGTCCCTCCGGCAAGGGCAGCAGCCGTGGCAACTTCGACTGATAGGCGAGATCAAGGCTGTAGCCAATGAGGCCGGCGAACCGGCCCGCGTGGTCACGTATCGGGTAGTTCAGGCCCAGTACCCATTTTTTGGTGAGCTGGCCACGATGCGGCGAGCTGATCGAAAACCCTTCGGATTTGCTCGCTTCCGCAAACCAGTGCTGCGCGCTTATCGATACCGGCGCATCACTGCCGACCGGTGTCGCGGAGCAGACAACCGTGCCGTCTGCACTGATCACCGCTACATTGGCATAGCGGGGAAACAAGTACTTGATCTCACCCAGCAGCGGAGAGCAGCGTTTCGGATCGAGCGCCCGGATGTCGGGCCTTTGCGCCAGCTTTTGCAGAAGTTCACGCGATTCATTGAGCGCCCGTCCGAAGGCGGCCGCCTCGGTCGACGTGTACCTGCTCAATTGGTAGCCCGATTCGACAATGGCCTGCTCACGGTTCTTTTGCACGGAATAGGCGATCAGCCCGATCATGGGCAGGCTGAGCAGCACCATGAGAAGGACCACGGAACCGCGGACTGACAAGCGGTCGATGAAGGACTTCATCGACCCGACGCGGTTGTGTCATGCCCCGCGCCAGCGCGATCGATCCACGGCAGCAGCGGCGCGCCCGGACAAACGTGCATACCTGCGCCATGTAACAGGTTCTGCGACGGGTCGCGGTTGGCTGATGCCCGCATCAGGGTGATGCGCCGGAAGACCGCGTGCTGCGGCGGATCCATCCCGTTGGGAACGGATGGCTGGCTGGAAACGACGCTGCTGAATTTCTGGGGGGCGAGCAGCACACGCATCACGTCTTCATGGCGGAACAGCGACCAGTATAGGTATTCGCTGTGCGCCATCGGGCAATGGTGCTGCATGTCATCGTAGGCTGTGATCTGGTCGTTGAGCACTGCTTCGAATCGCGGATCCCATTCGGGATTTGGCTTCTTGTCCATGATTCCTGTTCAACGCGGCCGGCGCAGTCGCTGCGGACACGTTCGTTGGTAGGTATTACCGATACGCGAATTGTACTGGACGGAAATCGCTCCTGCAGCACTGACTGCAGAATGGAATGCCTTACGTGGCTTTGTGGACATTCATGCTTCGTACAGGCGAACTTGTTGCTGCCAATAGCACGTAAGGTAACGTGGCTTTCAACATTCGATTCAAGGCAGGCATCTCTTTTTCTATGTATAAAAAAGGAAATAATAACTGTGTGACAATTAACCGTCGCCAAGAAATCGCTACGACCCCGTTAAACGCCGACTTCTCTCACCATGGATCAATGACTGTGAAGCGCAAAGTGCCCTATATATTCTTTGTCGAACCGCTTGGCTACAAAGGCTGGATATAAGTAAACAGAAGAGAATAGGCGACTGGGTAAGCCCCCACACCGGAAGAATTTTTTAGGAATTTTGCTTATACAGCCGCTTACACAAGAAGTCGCCCCTGCATCTCGAAGCGACTAAAAACGGCTGAAAGTCTTGAACTTACTGGCGCGGCTGGCGGGGATCGAACCCACGACCCTTGGCTTCGGAGGCCAATACTCTATCCACTGAGCTACAGCCGCGTAAAAAGGAGGAACGGTGAAGAGGGGTGAAGGATACCGTTTTTCTCCCCGATCGTCCATGCAAAACGGCGGTATTGTATTCCAGGCCATGTTTTTGCATCTATAATCAAGGGTTTGCACGGTATTGCGCTGCAATCGGCTGCTTAATACGCTGATTGTGGCATTGGCTCTATCCGGCTCCAAAAAATTCAATTGAGGAAATAATGAGCAATCCGCATAACAAACAGGCCTCCATGATTAAAACGCCCAGGCAGGTGATCGCAGTAGTTGCTGCAGGTTTTCTCGTGCCGATTATCTGCATTGTCCTGCTGGTGCAGTACGTATCCAATAACCGGACATCCGGCGCCGGTTCCGACAGCCAGACGCCGGCAGCCATTGCGGCGCGCATCCGGCCGGTAGCCGATGCAGGATTTACGTTGAAGGATGCCAGTGCGCCGAAACAGTTGCGGGCCGGCGGCGATGTGTACAAGGCAGTGTGTGCTGCCTGCCACGCAACCGGCGCTGCCGGTGCGCCAAAGGCGGGCGATGCAGGTGCCTGGAGCGCCCGTATTGCGCAAGGCTATGACACGCTGGTATCGCATGCAGTCAATGGTATCCGCGCCATGCCGGCCAAGGGTGGCAATCCGGATCTTGACGATGCCGAAGTCGCTGGGGCGGTGGTATTCATGGCCAATCAGTCCGGTGCGAAATTCAAGGCGCCAGACCTGGCAGCGGCGAAACCGGTCGCCGCCGCGGGCAGTGCGAGCGCGGCTGCAAGTGCGCCTGCGGCAGCAAGTGCGCCTGCGGCAGCAAGCACTGCCGCCGCGCCTGCTGCCGATACCGGCAAGAAACTGTATGAAGCGACTTGCCAGGCATGCCACGGCAGCGGCATTGCGGGTGCGCCGAAATTCGGCGACAAGGCAGCATGGGCGCCGCGCCTGAAGCAGGGTGTCGCCACGTTATACGATCATGCAATCAAGGGCTTCCAGGGCAAGGCTGGCATGATGCCGCCCAAAGGCGGATCGACGGCTTCCGACGAGGAAGTCAAGGCAGCGGTCGATTACATGGCGGCGGCAGCGAAATAAACGTTATCGCATGATTAAAAAAGCCGGCGCCATGCCGGCTTTTTTATTGATCGATTGATACGAACGAAATGGCGGCAGATCATCATTGCCTTTGCGGCATCTGCGCAGTCGCCTGCTGTTCCGCGACGAAGATTTCCACGCGCCGGTTCTTGGCGCGATCAGTTTCGTTATCGTTCGAGACCAGCGGTTCATGCGACCCTTTGCCTTCAATCTTGAAGCGATTGGAAGCCGCGCCCCTTGATACCAGGTAGTCGCGCGTGCGCGCTGCGCGGTTGACTGACAGCGGATCATTGATGGCATCGTTGCCGGTATTGTCAGTGTGTCCGACGATGGTTACCGTCGTGTAGGGGTGCTCTACCAGGGTGGTGGCAAATTTATCAAGTACCGGACGGAAATTCGACTTGATATCGGAACGATTGGTATCGAATGAAATGTCGCTAGGAATATCCAGTTTCAGTTGATTATCCGGTGTCTGCGATACCTGTACGCCGGTGCCGCGCGTAGCCTGTTCCATTTCACGTTTTTGCTGCTCCATCTTGCTGGACCAGATATTGCCGATCACCGCACCCGCTGCGCCGCCAACAGCAGCGCCGGTGGCCGTGCGACGCCCACCCCCACCGCCCGTTGCGGCCCCCAGGATGGCGCCCAGGCCCGCACCGACACCGGCGCCAGTGGCCGTGCCACGTTGTACCGGATTCATGTCCGCGCAACCGGTGAGCGCCATGACGATTGCGATAATAACGATGACTGGTTGCGTGGCGAGGTGTGTTTGCATGGCGATTTCCCTTTTTATATGTCAAATATGCATCTTTGACACTGTGGAGGAATGCGAGTTCGTCAACTTGATAAATACAAATACAAATGCAATGTGGTATTTTTATGCTGCTAGGAAAGGTCTTATGTCTTGACCGGTACAATGCCAACAGGCATGGCATTGCGCTGACTTCATGCAATATCGTACTGAAAAGAGACTTTTCTCCCTATCATCACCGCCATGATCACTTCATGCTTGTTTCACTAAATCCGTCCACTCTTGGATGCGCCGTATCGATCGTGCTGGTTTCCATAGCACTGTTGGCCTTGTTTTTCCAGTTGACGACAAAAACCTATCCGGGTTCGGGATTCTGGACGGCATCGCTGGCATTGCTGGCCTGTACTTTTTTATCCCTGCTATTGAGAGGACGCATTCCGGAGGCAGCCGGTATTCTGACGACCAACTATTGCCTGTTTCTGGGCTTGTGCCTGTTCTATGACGGGATCGCGCGTTTTCATGACCGTGCCGGGCGCTTTCCAGTCAATCCGCTGAATCACGGGCTGGCCCTGGCGACAGTGGCGATGTTGATGTTGTCCTTTTATGCCGCAGACAATATCGGCCTGCGGATTGCATTATTCAACGTGTTCCAGATCTTCATCGCTGTGCGTCTGTGCATGCTGATTGCCAGCGTGGCGCCCAGCAAAGGCAGGGCAATCCATCTTTTGCTGGGCGGCGTATTCCTGACGCTGACGGCAATATCGATCGCACGGATTTATACCGTGCTGACGGCGCCGCCGCTTCTCTTCATGACAAGAGACGATATCGGCTTGCGGCTCATCATGCTGATCGGCCTGATAGTGGGGCTCGTGATCTGGTTCAGCATCCTGTTGCTGACCCATCACCGTATCGAGAAAGAGCTGGAAGACGCGTGCAACAGGGCCGAACATGTTTCCCGGACAGACCGGTTGACCGGTTTGTGGAACAGATACCATTTTGAAGCGCAGGCGAAGCTTGAAATCGAAAGATCGATCCGCTATGGCTATGCCATCTCCCTGCTCATGCTCGACATTGATCATTTCAAGCGGGTCAACGACTACCACGGCCACTTTGTCGGCGACGATATCCTGAGGCAGGTGGCGCGGTGCGCCAGCGAATCCATGCGTGCTTCCGATCTGTTATGCCGCTGGGGCGGCGAAGAATTCGTTGTCCTGGTGCCGGGAACAGCGGCGGAAGCCGCCAAGGCGGCTGAAAACTTGCGGAAATGCATAGAACAGCATGACTTTCCCAAGATTGGAAAGACCACGATCAGCATCGGTGTTGCGCAATTGCGTGAGGCCGAAGACATGTCCGACTGGATGCGCAGGGCGGATAGCGCCCTTTACCGGGCCAAATCGAACGGACGCAACCGGGTCGAGAAAGAGGCGCCGGAGATGTCGTCCGGTTATCCTGTGTCGCTGCAGTGGAATGCCGGTTTTACCTGCGGCCATTCGGTAATCGATGACCAGCATCAGGCGCTGTTCGACAAGGCCAACCAGCTGCTGGAAAAATGCGGTGCACCGCAAACGGATGGCGTAATCGAGCTGATGGAAGATTTCCTGCGTGACGTCGAACGCCATTTCCGTTATGAAGAATCGGTGCTGACTGCAGTCGATTATGCGCGCCTCGGCGAGCATATTGAGGAACATCGGCGGTTGCTGGCAATCGGCCGTGCGCGTCTCGAGGCATTCAAGGCCGGGCTGAAGCCGGCCAGCGTGCTGTCCGGCTTCGCTATCAAGGAATTGAGTTTCGGCCATTTCGTCGAAGAAGATGCCCATTACACTCCCTTTGTCGGGCAGGCGGGCAAGTTCTCTCGAAGTGACAGGAACGATATCGCGGCAGGCGACCTGCAGTCCGGGTAAATTGCATGATGCCAGGCGGATGCAGCCCGAAGGCGCGTCCCGATGGTAGATGCCGCCCACGATGGCGCAACGGGCTTGCTGTCAGAAGGGTGATCGGACAACAACCGCTTCACGTATCCGCTGCTTTGATAGCCGATCCAGAAACCACACCAGCAATACAGCCGCCACCGTCAGCCCCAGTACCAGTCCGATCCAGAAACCGGTAGCGGCCATGGGTGTCGCCGGGCGCCACGGCAGCCAGTGCGGCGCCAGCCCCAGCCAATAACCGATGGGCAAGGAAACCCCCCAGAATGCGGCCAGGTGGATCAGCATCGGCGGCCGGGTAACCTTGTAACCGCGGATGGCGGAGGCTGTCGCCACCTGGGCCGCATCGGAAAGCTGGAACAGGGCGGCAAACAGCAGCAGATGAGCGGTCAATTCCCGTACCGCCGGGTCGGACGTGTAGGCCGCGGCAATCGCATGCCGGAATAGGGCGATGAAACTGGCCGAGACCAGTGCGAAGAGGAGCGACATGCCCAGCCCGACCCGGCCTGCGAAACGGGCCCGCGCCGGATTGCCCTCGCCCAGCGCCAGCCCGACCCGGGTAATCAGTCCGATACCAAAACTCATCGGCACCATGAAAACCAGCGCAGAAAAATTGAGGGCGATCTGATGCGCCGACATGGTCACGACGCCGAAACGCGCGACCAGCAAGCCCACCGCGCTGAACGCGCTGACTTCGGCAAAATAGGTGATGCCGATCGGCAGGCCCATATGCAGCATGCGGGCGATTTCCTGCCAGTTCGGCCCTTCCCAATGGGTAAATGGATAGGTGGCGCGATAAGCCGGCGCGCGCCGGATCCAGAACAGCATCGCCCCCAGCATCAGCCACAGCCCGACACCGGTAGCGACGGCGCAGCCGACACCGCCCAGCCGCGGCAAGCCCCAATGGCCATAGACCAGCAGCCAGTTGACGATGATGTTGAAACCCAGCGCGCCGAGCGAAATGATCATGATCGGCTTGGTCTGGTGCAGGCTGGCGCTGTAGCCGTACAAGGCGCGGTACGCAGCGAACGGCGGCAAGCCGATGCTGATGACATGCACGAACATCGACGCCTTCGCATGCACTACCGGCTCAAGGTAGAGATAATCAAACACCAGTGTTGCCGCATTCAGCAGCACGCAGGCCAGGATGCCGATGCCCAGCGCCTTCCACAGCGCCTGCCGCACCACATGCGGAATCCGGTCGAGCTGATTGGCGCCCGCTTCATGCGCCACCACCGCATTGATTGCCATCATGATCCCTATCACGGTAACGATCACGATCGACCAGAGCGACGCCCCCAGCGACACGGCGGCGAGATCTGCCGCGCTGGCATGCCCGGTCATGGCGACATCGCTGACGCCCATGCCGACGGTGGCAAGCTGACCAACCAGCATGGGCCAGGCCAACTGCCACAGGGCAATGGCTTCAATGCGAATGGCAGCAAATCGGAAAGAGGGAATGCGGGGCATGGTGCCAGGAATGAGCGGAAAAAGGCATTCTAGCGAATAATGCCATCCGCCAAGATACGGAAAAGGCAATGCAGCCGGCATGGGATCCGAATGTTGCCGGAGAAGCTTTCGTACTATTTAAATACAGTGGGTTGTATTTTTAAATCCCCGCGTTTTTATTGCGCGTATAGGGTGTTTTTTGCATATACTGCCTGTTTTTTATGGAAAGCGGGATTTATTTAGGGTCAGAGTAATTTTTACAGAGCTTTGTTATGAAAATAACTCTGACCCTAAATTATGACCCTAAATTAATTGGACCCTAAATTAATTGTAGTGCCGCTGATCGGATATCGGCAGCTTGCGTCATAGCAGGTGCACGCATAGCCGGAAATCCGGGTCATCTTCATATGGCCTGATGTCGAAACCGAGGCTGCGCATCAGCTTCAGCATCGGTCCATTATTTGACAGCACCAGTCCTTCCATCTGCGTCAGGCCCTTGTCGCGCGCTACGTCCATGATCGACAGCATCATGCGCGAACCCAGTCCCTGGCCGCTGAACTGATCGTCGATCACCAGCGAAAATTCACAGCTGACCAGGTCCGGATTGGTGATGTAGCGCGATACGCCGATGATGCGTCCGGTTTCCGTGAAGCCGCCTTCTTCGTTCGGCGTGCGTTGGCAATACACTGCCACCAGTGCCATTTCGCGATCGTAGTCGATCAGCGTGAAGCGCGCCAGCATGCGGTCCGACAGCTCGCGCATCGATGAGATGTAGCGGAAGTAGCGGCTTTCCGGCGACAGGCCGCGCACCAGCCCCTGCAGCATGGCGGCGTCGCCCGGGTGCACCGGCCGGATCGTGTAGTGCTCGCCGCCACGCATCGGCCATTCCTTTTCCTGGTCCGACGGATAGGGCCGGATCGCGAGGTGATGGTAATCGGCGGCCTCGCCCAGCGCCTGGTCGACCACGATGCGGGCATCGACTGCCAGCGCGCCCGCGGCATCGACAATCACCGGATTGATATCCATCTCGCGCAGTTGCGGTAGCGCGCATACCATTTCGGATACCCGCAGCAGGATCTGCTCCAGCGCTTCGCGGTCGGCCGGCGCCGCGCCGCGCCAGGGGCCAAGCGTGCCGGCCGACCGCGCACGGTCGATCAGGCGCTGTGCGAGAAACTGGTTCAGCGGCGGCAATTCGATCGCACGGTCGGCAATCAGTTCGATCATGGCGCCGCCCGCGCCGAATGAGATTACCGGGCCGAACAGCTGATCGGTGCTGACGCCGATGTACAGTTCGCGTCCTTTCGGCTTGCCGGACATGTCTTGCACCGTCACGCCGTTGATGCGCGCTTCCGGGCGCAGGCGGGCTACGGTGCCCATCATGTCCTGCCAGGTGTCGCGCACCGCGACGGCATTCTGCAAATTGAGCGCGACGCCCTGCACGTCGGATTTGTGGCTGATATCGGGCGAGTCGATCTTGAGCGCGACCGGGTAGCCGAGCTGGTTGGCGATCAGGATCGCCTCGTTGGCGGAGTGCGCCAGGATGGTTCGGGTCACGGGAATATGAAAGGCGGCCAGCAGCGCCTTCGATTCCATTTCGGTCAGCACATTGCGCCGTTCCGCCAGCACGTTTTCGATCAGGATGCGCGCACCCTGCACATCGGGCTTGGCCAGCGGCGACAGCGGCGGCGGCGCCTGGTACAGCAGTTGCTGGTTCTGGT
Source organism: Burkholderiaceae bacterium (assembly GCA_035255485.1). Taxonomy (GTDB): domain Bacteria; phylum Pseudomonadota; class Gammaproteobacteria; order Burkholderiales; family Burkholderiaceae_D; genus DATEZO01. Next base: position 7,660 of record DATEZO010000189.1, on the reverse strand, counting down.
GGAAGGCGGCGATATTGCTGAAGACATCGACTGCCGCTTCCGGCGTGCGGAAAGTCGGTATCGCGGCATTGTTCAGGAGCCGGCGCGCATCCGTGACATGTTGTTCTCCCATCCAGCAGGTAATCAGCGGCTTGCCGAGGTCCGGCTGCAGTTCTGCCAGCGCCTGCGCGACTGCGTCGGCATCCAGCCCGGGTTTGGATGACAGTATTGCCAGGATGCCGTCGATGCTGCCGGCAGCGGCGCAGGCTGACACCGCAGCGCGGTAATGCGCGGCGGTCGCATCTTCGGCCAGGTCGATCAGGCCGTGCAGCGTGGCCAGCGGCGACAGTTGCGGCGCCAGCGTGGCGGCCGCTTCCGGCGGCAGGATCGCCAGTTCCAGTTGCAGCTCGTTGGCCCAGTCGGCCGCCAGCACGCCGGGGCCGCCGCCGTTGGTGACGATGGCCAGCCGCCGGCCGGTCGGCAGATAGCGCGACGACAGGCACTTGGCTGCGGAAAACAGCTGCACGAAAGAGCGCACCCGCACCGCGCCGGCGCGCTGCAGCGCGGCATCGAACACATCGTCGCTGCCGACGATTGCACCGGAATGCGTCAGCGCCGCACGCGAGCCGGCCGGCTTGCGGCCCGCCTTCAGCACGATCACCGGCTTGACATTGGCGGCGGCGCGCAGCGCGCTCATGAAACGGCGCGCATCGCGGATGCCTTCCAGATACACCACGATGCTTTGCGTGGCGCGGTCGTCGGCCAGGAAATCCAGCACCTGCGCCATGCCGAGTGCGGTATTCGGGCCAAGCGACACCACGCTCGAAAAGCCGACGCCGTTGCACACTGCCCAATCGAGAATCGAAGCGGTGAGCGCGCCCGATTGCGACACCAGGGCCAGCGCGCCCGGCTGCGCCAGCGACCCCAGTACGCTGGCGTTCAGACCCAGGCGCGGGCGCTGGAAACCCATGCAGTTCGGCCCCAGCAACACCATGCCGTGCTGGCGTGCGATCGCGTGCAATTGCGCAGCCAGCGCCGCATCCACGCCGATCGAGACGATCAGTGCCGCCTTGCTGCGGATGCGGCCCGCGACTTCCAGCGCGGCCGCCAGTTGCGGGTTGGGCAGCGCGATAATGGCGAGGTCGGCGCGCGACTGCGCCAGGTCGCTCAGGCTGCCGCGCATGTCGATGTCGAGAAAAGTCAGCGGGCCGGTGAAGCCGTTGCCCTGGAGCTGTTGCGCAATCAGCTTGCCGAGCGCGTTTTGCGCGTCCGGCCTGGCGGCATCGCCCGCGAACACGACGATCGATTCCGGCGTGAACAGGGGAGTGAGGAAGTGCTTGTCCATGCGTCGTTGTCAACCCTGCGGGTGATGATTCGTATCGTATGCGTATTGCCGGCTGCGCGTGGAGTGTCTCCGCCGGGCGGCATCCTCAGTCTGCGCCGATCAGCACCTTGACATGCGCGGCGACGCTGCGTCCCAATGCCGATAAATCATAACCGCCTTCCAGGCACGACACGATGCGACCCAGCGCATGCCGCTGCGCCACCTGCACGATCTGTTGCGTGACCCAGGCATAATCGGCTTCCACCAGGGCCAGGTTGCCCATGTCGTCTTCGCGGTGGCCGTCGAAGCCGGCGGACACGAACACCATCTGTGGCCGGAACGCTTCCAGCGCCGGCAGCCAGTGCGTCTCGACCGCTGCGCGGAACAGTTCGCCGCCAGAGCGCGGCGGCAAGCCGATATTCACCATGTTCGAACCGCGCGGCACGGAGCCGCAAAACGGATACAGGCCTTTTTCAAAGGTTGAGCACATCAGCACGCGCGGATCGTCAAACAGGATGTCTTCGCTACCGTTGCCGTGATGCACGTCGAAATCCACCAGCGCGACGCGTTCCAGTCCGTGCACATCGAGTGCATGGCGAATGCCGACCGCCACGTTGTTGAAAAAACAGAAGCCGCCGGCGGCCGCGCGCTCGGCATGATGGCCGGGCGGTCGTATATTGCAAAAAGCCAGCGGCGCCTTGCCCGTCAGCACCAGATCGACCGCCAGCACCGCCGCGCCGGCGGCGCGCAGGGCGGCCTGCAATGAATACGGATTCATCAGCGTGTCCGGATCGACTTGCACGTAGCCTTCCGACGGAGCCTGGTTTTCGATCTCGGACACATAATTCATCGCATGGGCGCGCCCGAGCTGTTCCCTGGTGGCAAGCGGCGCATCATGCGGTTGCATGTAATCCAGCAAACCCTGGATCAGCAAATGGTCGTTGATGGCGCCGATGCGTTCGGGACATTCGGGGTGCTGGTCACCCATGTCATGCTTGATGCAATCGGGGTGGGAGATATAGGCGGGCAGCATAGGAAAGATACTTTAAGGGAACTTCGGTTATCGCATTTTATGATTTTTTTGCATTTGATTTGGGTCAAAAGATCCGGTTTGCGTCGCCTGCTCAAGTGCCCACCAGGCCGGCGGCAATATTGACCGATAGGCCCAGGATCGCGGCATTGAACAGGAAACTCAGCACCGACTGCGCCATCACCACCTTGCGCATGGGACGCGACATGACCGCCACATCCGAGGTTTGCGCCGCGACTGCGATGGTGGAAGAGAAATACAGGAAATCCCAGTAATCGGGCGTGGCGATCCGGTCCGGGAACCGCAGCGGCGCCGCGTCGCTGCGCGCGCCGTAAAACATGCGGGCGTAGTGCAGCGCGAACATGGTCATTACGAGGCACCACGAACCGAGCACGGTCAGTGCGGTGAAGGCGTAATGCAGCAGGCGCGATTCGAGCTGCAACAGGCGCGAAGTCGCCAGTTCGAACACGATTGCGCCCAGGCTGGTGACCGCAGCCACGCAAATCACGGCCAGGATCACGCCGGCATTTTCATCCTCGCGTTCGGCGATCGCCCTGACCCGTGCCGGCCCGGCGCGTGCCATCAGAAACCAGACCGACAGCAGATACGTCCAGACCGCGATATCCCAGCCGATCAGCGCCCGCGAACCCGGACGATAGTCGCCCGGCAGCAATGCCGTGGCGGCAATGCCGGCGACCAGCCCGAGCATCAGGCGCGGGCGCGCATGGAAGACTTTTTTGACGGGATGCATGGGTGGCCACAATGATATTCTGATGAAATCATACACGCGAAGCCTTGTGTGCCGGCATCAAAAGCGTTTGCGCCGGATGCCGGCACGCCGCCGCGAACCATTCCCGCCGTTTTTTGCCCAATCGTTTTTGCGATCGATCATGACTTTGCCGATACCGATGCCGGACCGCCAGCCCTTGTCAATCTTGCGCGATATCGCCGCCTGCCGCCTGTGCGCCGCGCATTTACCGCACGGGCCGCGGCCGGTGGTGCAGGCCTCCGCCAGCGCGCGCCTGCTGATCGTCGGCCAGGCGCCGGGACGGCGCGTACACGAGACCGGGGTTCCCTGGGATGATCCGTCGGGCGACTTGCTGCGCGCCTGGCTGCAGCTGACGCCGGCGCAGTTTTATGACGCGCGCCGCATCGCGATCGTGCCGACCGGCTTTTGCTATCCCGGCAAGGGCGCGAGCGGCGACCTGCCGCCGCGCCCGGAATGCGCGCCGCGCTGGCATGCGCCGCTGCTGGAGGCGATGCCCGAGGTCCGGCTCACGCTGCTGATCGGCAGCCATGCGCAGGCGTACTACCTGCAACAGGTGCGGCAGCCAACGCTGACCGACACGGTGGCCAATTACGCGGCCTGTCTGCCGCGCTTTTTTCCGCTGCCGCATCCCAGTCCGCGCAATCGCTACTGGTTCATTCGCCATCCGTGGTTTGCCCGCGACGTGCTGCCGGCGCTGCGTGCGCAGGTGGCGGCAGCCTTGGCCGATTGAGTGCCGCCAGCTCCATTGTTTGCCATAAAATAGGGGAGTATGCCGTTAAAAACGGCTAATTCCAACAAAATCAGGGCGAGTTTGAAAATACACTATAGAGTATTTAAAATCGCCAGCAACAGGCCGCAGCGCTTTCCTGACGTCGCGGAAGGCGCTGCTACAATGGCGCGCTCGCTTCCTCCTGTCTGTTCGCATGTCACATTCTCCGCAGTCCGGCCTCAATCTGCCCCAGCGCGAAGCCGTCAATTACATGGATGGCCCGTGCCTGGTGCTGGCCGGCGCCGGCTCCGGCAAGACCCGCGTCATCACGCAGAAAATCGCGCAACTGATCGAGCGATGCGGCTACGAGTCGAAACACATCGCCGCGCTGACCTTTACCAACAAGGCTGCCGCGGAAATGCAGGAGCGCATCGCCAGGCTGCTGCAGGAGCCGAAACAGGCCAAACACCTGACCGTATCCACCTTCCACTCGCTCGGGGTGCAAATCCTGCGCCGCGAGGCGAAAGAACTCGGCTTGAAGGATCGTTTCTCGATCATGGATAGCGACGATTGCTTCTCGCTGGTGCAGGATCTGGCAGCCACCACCGACAAGCAGGAAATCCGCCGTATCCAGAGCGCGATGTCGCTCTGGAAAAACGGATTGATCGATCCCGACACCGCATTGAAGCAGGCGGCGACCGAAGACGAGGCGCAGGCGGCGCGCATCTACCGCAGCTATGTCGCCACGCTGTCGGCGTATCAGGCGGTCGATTTCGACGACCTGATCCGGCTGCCGGTCGAGCTGTTCCGCACCAACGAGGCGGTGCGCGACAAGTGGCAGCGCAAGCTGCGCTACCTGCTGGTGGATGAATACCAGGACACCAACACCTGCCAGTACGAGCTGGTCAAGCTCTTGGTAACCGGCCTTGGCAAGAAGCCGATGTTTACTGCCGTCGGCGACGACGACCAGGCGATCTATGCCTGGCGCGGCGCAACCATCGAAAACCTGAAGCAATTGCAGGTCGATTTCCCCGACCTGAAGGTGATCAAGCTGGAGCAGAACTACCGCTCGACCACGCGCATCCTGCAGGCGGCCAACGCCGTCATCGGCAACAACCCGAAGCTGTTCGACAAGCAGCTATGGTCCGAGCACGGCCTGGGCGAACCGATCAAGGTGATGGCGATGCAGGACGACGAGCAGGAGGCGGAGCAAGTCGCGATCATGATTTCCGCGCACAAGTTCGAGCGCCGCACCAAGTTTTCCGATTACGCAATTCTCTATCGCGGTAACCATCAGGCGCGCGTGATCGAGCAGGCGCTGCGCAAGGAGCGCATCCCGTACACGATCTCGGGCGGCCAGAGCTTCTTCGACCGCGCCGAGATCAAGGACATCGTGTCCTACCTGCGGCTGGTGGCCAACAGCGACGACGATCCCGCCTTCATCCGCGCGGTGACCACGCCCAAGCGCGGCGTCGGCCAGTCGACGCTGGAAGCGCTGGGCGCGTTTGCCGGCCAGTGGCAGTGCTCGCTGTTCGAAGCGGTGTTCAAGGGCGGCCTCGAAGCGAAACTGGCCGACCGCCAGCTCAATCCCTTGCGCGAATTCTGCAACTTCATTAACGGGCTGGAGGCGCGCGCTTCCAAGCGCGGCGAAAACGCCGCCGAGCTGCTCGACGAGATGATGAAGGAGATCAATTACGAGTACTACCTGTACGACACGTTCGACGACCGCCAGGCGCAAAGCAAATGGCAGAACGTGCTCGACTTCACCACCTGGCTGAAAGAAAAGGGCACCGGCGGCAAGGATGGTACGGCCGAGGAAAAGAGCTTGCTGGAGCTCACGCAGATGGTGGCTTTGATGACCATGCTCGAAGGCCGCGACGAGGAACCCGATGCGGTGCGCATGTCGACCCTGCATGCGTCCAAGGGCCTCGAATATCCGCACGTGTTCCTGGTCGGCGTGGAAGAGGGCATCCTGCCGCACAAGGGCGACCCCGACGCGCCCGTCGAGACACTGGCCGCGCGCATTGAGGAAGAGCGGCGCCTGATGTACGTCGGCATCACGCGCGCGCAGAGGAGCCTGCACATCACTTGGTGCAAGCGCAGAAAGCGCGCGCGGGAGAGCATCAACTGCGACATGTCGCGCTTCATTAAGGAAATGAAGCTCGACGAAGGCGACGCGCTGCCGCAGGAAGAGGAAGTCATGACGCCGAAGGATAGGCTGGCGAACCTGAAGGCGCTGCTGTCCAAGCCGAAGGCGGCATAATGAGGACGGGGCAGGGGCGGCAGGCCTTTCCACCGCGTGTTGAAGTTTGATGATTGGCAATGATGCAAACCGGAAATATACTTCCTGTTACATCCTGTTTCAAATCGGGGTACATCCTTGCCAACAATCACAACAAGAAAGCTTCCCATGCCCGGCTCTCGTGTTCGCCTTGCCCCGTTGCGCGCTGCCAGTGTGGCTGTCGCAATCGTTTTCATCTCCGGTTGCGCCGGGCCGAAGTACACAGTGGACGACGGCAGCCCGGTCGATGAAAAGCTGCTCGCCGCCATCCGTACCTACGGCCAGGGCCATCAAGCCACCCGGCCCGCCATCATCAAGACGGCCCAGCTCAACGACAAGGATTGCGACAAGCAATGGGAGCTGCCGTTCATGGTCGCCAGCTCGTATGAGCTGCCGCGTGAAAAGAAGATCGCCTGGGTGCGCGGCCTGGCGGTCGACGAGCGCCTGTCGGTGATCGCTGCCGCCCCCGAGTGCGGTCTGGCCCCGGGCGACAAGATCGAGCAAGTGCACGGCTACCAGCGGGAAAACACCCAAAAGATGCTCATCGAGCTGATCGAGCGGCGCGACAGCGGACGCCCGTTCGAGCTGAAGCTGTCGGATGGGCGCCTCGTCAAGGTCGCGCCGGTCGAAGCATGCCGCGGCCATTTCCAGATCGCCGCTCCGGAAGGCGGGCCGGCGCAGGATTATCACTGGCTGCAGTCGACCCATCCGCTCTCGGCGTTCTCGCCCAGGCTCACGCCCGACGAAGCCTTGTGGGCCGTGCTGTGGACGCAGGGCCTGTCGGAGGAAGCCGGCGCGCGCATGAAGGTCTATCACTACGGCTTGAAGGTCGTGAAGACCGGCATGACCATTGCCAGCGTCGCCAGTCTCGTCAGCGGCGTGGGAGCCGCCGCCCAGGCGGCCAATGCGGCCGCCAATGCCGCTGCCACCAGCGCGGCAAGCGCTGCCGGCAATGCCGCCGCCCAGGCTGCCGCGCAGGCTGCGGCCAAGGCGCTGGCGCAGCAGATGGCGGACAATGCGCGGCAAAGCGCGATCAACGCCGCGCAAAAGCTGCTGCGCCAGCAGGCGCAGGAAGTCGCGCTCAACTCGGTCAAGGCCGCCGCCATCTTCAAGGACAGCCTGTCCGGGATTTCCTGGGTCGCCGGCACCGGCTTCTACATGGCCGACAAATGGGCCTTCGACCGCATGGAAGCGCTCGGCGCGGACCCCATGGCCGCCTTCACGCTGCATTACAAGCTTGCCTCCAATTCGCTGTCGCAGAACGCCTTCGTGTTTGACGAGGAAAGGCTCAAGCTGATCAGCGAAATGGCGCAGAAGAAGGGCCTGGCCGAGAAAGTGAAGCTGGCGCTGGCCGGCGAGGACCCCGATGCGCCATCGGCCGTGACGGGGGCGATCGCGGATGCTGGAACGACCGAATTGCGTTCCCTGGACGATGCGCCTGTGGTGCAGCAAGCGCAAGAGGAGGCGGTCGCGCACACCGAGGTGGCGTCGCCTGCGGCGCTGCCGGCCGAAGACGACGTGCCGCCGATGACAGCGGCCGGCTCTTGAGCGCGGCGCCTGCCCCCGAT
>DATEZO010000188.1:0-7880 GCA_035255485.1 Burkholderiaceae bacterium | reverse complement strand
CCCTCCAACGTGGCACGGAAGCGGCGGTTGAACCAGCCGTAAAAGCCTTTTCGTTCATGGTGCTCGCCTTTCCTGATCGGTTTCAGGATGGTTGCCGCCAGCGCCGGCGTCAGTGAGAACGCCATCAATATCGAGAACAGGATCGACGCCACCATCGATAAGGTGAATTGCCGATAAATGGCGCCCACCGCGCCGGCAAAAAACGCCATCGGAATAAAGACCGAGACCAGCACCAGCGTGATGCCGACCAGTGCGCCGGAAATCTGGCCCATGGCCTTGCGCGTCGCTTCGCGCGGCGACAGCCCTTCCTCGCTCATGATCCGTTCGACGTTTTCCACCACCACGATGGCGTCATCCACCAGGATGCCGATCGCCACCACCAGGCCGAACATGGTCAGGACGTTGATCGAAAAACCGAACGCATACATGACGGCAAAAGTGCCCATCAGCGCCACCGGCACCACCACGGTCGGAATCAGCGTGTAACGGATGTTCTGCAGGAACAGGAAAATCACCAGGAACACCAGCGCGATCGCTTCGAGCAACGTTTTGACCACTTCCTGGATCGAGATGCGCACGAACTTCGAGGTGTCGTACGGCACCGTGTATTTGACGTTGGGCGGAAAGAATTTCGACAGTTCCTGCATCTTGGCATGCACCGCGGTAGCGGTACCAAGCGCATTGGCGGTCGGCGACAGCTGCACGCCGATGGCGGAAATCGGCTTGCCGTCGATGCGCGCCGATGTGGCGTAGGCCTGGCCGCCGAGTTCGATGCGGGCGACGTCGGAGAGGCGCACTACCGAGCCGTCCGGATTGGCGCGCAGCACGATCGCGCCGAACTGTTCCGGGGTCGATAGCTGGCCGTTGACCACCACGGTGGCGGCAATCTGCTGGGTGCCGGGGCTGGGCAGTTCGCCCAGCGTGCCGGACGCCACTTGCGCGTTCTGGTTGCGAATCGCGGTGCTGACATCGGCCGGGACCAGCTTGTAGCCCACCAGCCTGGCCGGATCGATCCAGATTCGCATCGCCCGTTCGCTGCCGAACAACTGCGCCTGGCCGACGCCCGGGACGCGCTTGATTTCATTCAGGACGTTGCGTGACAGATAATCGCCCAATGCAATCGGGTCGAGTTTGTTGTCTTCCGACGACAGCGTGACGAACAGCAGGAAGTTGCTGCGCGCCTTGTTGACTTGCACGCCCTGTTGGGTGACCGCCTGCGGCAGCCGCGATTCGACTCGTTTCAGCCGGTTCTGGACATCGACTGCGGCCAAGTCCGGATTGGTGTTGGTCGAAAACGTCAGCGTGATCTGCACTTGGCCGTTGGCCTGGCTTTGCGACTCGATGTATTGCAGGCCGTCGGCGCCGTTCATTTCCTGTTCGATCAGGCTGGTGACACTGTCTTCCAGCGCTTGCGCGGTGGCGCCGGGATAGGCTGCGGTGACCACGATGGTGGGCGGCGCAATGCTCGGATATTGCGAAACCGGCAGTTTGGTGATGGACAGGCTGCCCGCCAGAATGATGAACAGCGCGATCACCCAGGCAAAAACCGGCCTGTCGATAAAGAACTTTCCCATCTGCGGGCCTCTTATTGTGCGTTCGGTTTTTTGGCTGCTGGCGCTTCCGGCGTGGCGGCAGCGGGCGCAGTCTGGCCGACCGGGCCTTTCCAGGGAACCGCCTTGACGGTGGCGCCGGGCTGGGCCTTTTGCAAACCTTCGACGATCACTTGCTCGCCGGCTTTCAGGCCTTCACTGACGATCGAGGAATTGCCCTGCGCGGCATCGGCCTTGACGGTACGCGAAGTCACCTTGCCGTCGCTGCCGACCACCAGCACCGAGGCGCTGTCCACGCCGCGCACGATGGCTTGCTGCGGCACTACGATCGCCTGCTCGTCGACCGCCTGTTCGACTCGTGCACGCGCATACATGCCGGGCAGCAGCAGCCGCTCCGGGTTCGGGAATTCGGCGCGCAGCGTGATGGCGCCGGTGCTTTCATCGACGCTCAGGTCGGAAAACAGCAGTTTGCCGGGCTGTCCATAAGCGCGGCCATCGTCCGTCACCAGCGTCACTTTGGCGCGGTCCTTGCCGGCGCTCTTGAGCTGGCCGCTGGCCATGGCGCGCTGCAGGCGCAGAAAGTCGGTGCTGGACTGGGTCAGCGTGACATAGACCGGATCGATCTGCTGAATCGTTGCCAGCGGCGTTGCCTCGCCCTGGCCGACCAGCGCGCCTTCGGTAACCTGGGCGCGGCCGATGCGGCCGGAAATCGGCGCGGTCACCGTCGCGTAGCCGAGATTCAGCTGCGCGGTTTGACGTGCCGCCCTGGCCGACGCGATATCCGCTTCTGCCTGCTTTTGCGCGGTCAGGGCATCATCGTATTCCTGGCGGCTGATGGCATTGGTTTCCACCAGAGGCTGGTAGCGCCGGGTTTTCAGCGTGGCTTGCGCCAGATTGGCCTCGGCTTTTGCCAATGCCGCCTGGGTGCTGCTATAGGCAGCCGCGAACGGGGCAGGATCGATACGGAACAGTACCTGGCCCGCTTTCACTTCGCTGCCTTCCTGGAATACCCGTTTCAGTACGATACCCGGCACCCGTGCGCGCACCTGGGCTACGCGGGTGGCCTCGATCCGGCCCGGCAGCTCGGTGGCAATGGCGATTCGCTGCGGTGCGACAGTAATGACTGCCACCTCCGGCGGCGGCATGCCGCCCGGCGCTTGCGCATTGGCCACTTTTTCCCCGCATCCGGCAACAGAACACAACATCAGGGCAGCCGCGCCGATGCGCGTCAAAAGATAAGTTGATTTCATTGATATCTCGTACGGTAAATGATTGAATCCGGCTGCACGCATGCCCGGTCGAAGCATTCCGGCACAGGAAACGCACAAGGCGACGCAACGGCAGGTGCGCATGCGGCGAATTCTAGTTTCTTCGGAGAAGCCAGCATGACCTGCCATTGTATCGATATTCATGTAGGCATGTCTGTTTGGCATGGTTCGCATGAACTTGCCTGGGTGGCCCTATCGGACAAGAACCGGGCAGAAATGAAAAATGCGGATAACTCTCTTGCCAACCGATAGGGCAGGTTTGTGGAAGTGTGCCGACCCTCGAGAATCGGGATATCGCAGGAGAGAAGCAAATGAAACGAAGCAGATGTTCAGGAACGCGGGCAGGCATGCGGATGCAGACGACTGGTGTAGAATGTTTCCAGTGGACAATGATGTTGGCGTCGCAGGATGATGGTGGATCATTGATCTGTAACTGAACAAGATGCATGAACGTTGAATCTCTTGTCGATTGCACAGGATCATTTCGAGCACGGGATACACATACCATGTCAAGCCAGCCCGCTTTTGTCCGCCGGACCGGATGGCGCACCATCCGACGCCTGTGCGGCTGCATGGCGCTGCTGTCGCTGGTCGAGTCTGCAGCACTGGCCGGCGACACTGCCGATCAGGTGGATCTTGCCCAATTGCCGATCGAGCAGTTGCTTTCCCTTGAAGTTTATAGCGCCTCGAAATTCGTCCAGAAGGCAAGCGAGGCGCCGTCCGCGGTATCCGTCATTACCGCTGCCGATATCCGGTCTTTCGGCTGGCGCACCCTGGCTGACATCCTGCGCAGCATGCGTGGCCTGTACGTCGGCTATGACCGTAATTACAGTTACCTGGGCGCGCGCGGATTTTTGCGCCCGGGCGATTACAGCACGCGGTTCCTGCTGCTGGTGGATGGTTACCGCACCAATGATTCGGTATATGACCAGGCTGCGATCGGCAGCGAATTCATCCTGGATGTCGACCTGATCGACCGGGTCGAATTCGTACCCGGCCCCGGATCATCGATTTATGGTGCGAATGCCTTCTTTGGCACCATCAACGTGATCACCAAGCGCGGTCGCGATATCAATGGACCGCAGGCGTCGGTCGATATTGGCAGCTTCGGGGCAAGAAAGGGGCGCGCGACTTACGGCTGGCGTGACGGCAAGGGCGCCGAATTGCTGCTGTCGGCCTCCGGCTTCCAGGTCGCCGGGCAGGATCTGTACTTTCCCGAGTTCGACTCTCCCGCTACCAGCGGCGGCGTGGCGCAGGGGCTGGATTACGATCGTGGCCAGAGCTTGTTCATCAAGGGCTCGCTCGGCCAGTTCGGCATGTCGCTGGCCCATGCCGAGCGCAAGAAGGGGGTGCCGACCGCGTCCTTCGGCCAGGCATTCAATGATCCGCGCTCGTATACGGTGGATACGCAGACCTTCGCCGACCTGACGTACCGTAACGGCATCTCCGACCATACCGAAGTGACCGGCCGCGCCTATTGGGGCCGGTACGATTATGAGGGCGACTATATTTACGACCGTTCCTCGTCTATCGTCAACCGTGATGGCAGCCGCGCCCATTGGTGGGGCGCAGAGGCGAAATTGACCAGCACCGCGATCCGGCGGCACAAGCTGGTGGCGGGAGTCGAGGCGCAACACGACTACCGGCGCGATCAATATAATTTCAATACTTCGCCTGGTCCGATATTGGCATCGCCGGGAACCCTGCCTGCGACGGTCGATACCCTGCTGGATGACAGGCGACGCGACAGTCGTCTCGGGGTCTATGTGCAGGATGAGATGGCTTTGCGCAGCGACCTGCTGCTGAATGCCGGCCTGCGCTACGACCACCATTCCACGACCGACGGCATCCTGAATCCGCGTCTCGGGCTGATTTTCAAGCTGTCGCCGTCGACCACGGTCAAGACGCTGTACGGTACCGCATTCCGGGCCCCCAACGCCTACGAGCTGTATTATGCCGTTCCCGGTGATGGCGGACAAAAGGCCAATCCCGATTTGCATGCGGAGCGGATCCACTCGCGCGAACTGGTGCTGGAGCATTATTTCACTCCGGACAGCCGCATTACCGCATCGATCTTCCATAATGCCGTTACCAACCTGATTACGCAGACGCTCGATCCGGCAGACGGCCTGCTGGTGTTCCGGAATCTGGACCGGGTGGTGGCGCGCGGCATGGAGCTGGAATTTGGGCGCATGTGGGCCGGCGGCGCAAAACTGAATGCGAACTACAGCTGGCAATATGCCAGGGATGAGAGCAACGGCGCGGAACTGGTGAATTCCCCGCGGCATCTGGCGAAGTTCAACCTGTCGGCACCCGTATTCAGCCAGCTGTGGCGCACCGGACTCGAGGCGCAGTATGTCGGTCGCCGCAACACGCTGGCTGGCACGGTGGGCGGTTACTGGCTGGCCAACATGACGCTTTTTTCGGCGCGCCTGGTGCACGGGGTCGAAATTTCGGCCAGTGTCTACAACGCGTTCAATCATCGGTATGCCGATCCAGGTTCCGATGCGCATGTCCAGGATGCCATCCCGCAGGATGGACGCAGTTTCCGTCTGAAACTGACGCATGGTTTCTGAGCTGCGAGATGAAATCCCCGCCCTCATCCCGTCTCATCCGCTGGTTCGCCGCGCTAATGGCTGTCACGTATTGGCTGCCCTTGCCGGCGCAGACGATGGCCGCAGTGGCCGAGGACAGGCTGAAGGCGGCGTTCGTGTATAACTTCATCCTGTTTACCGACTGGCCCGCAGATGCGCTGGGGGAAGGCGCGCCGCTCAACCTGTGCGTGAATGCCGACAGCGCCTTGCGCCCCGCGCTGGCCGATCTTGGCGGCAAGCTGGTCAAGGGCCGGCGCATTCTGGTCCAGCCGTTCGCCGTACCGGGTGCAGTACGCAATTGCCAGGTGGTTTTCCTCGACAGCCTGGATCGCGATCATTGGCCCCGCATCAGTAAAAACCTGGGCAGCGCCAGCGTGCTTACCATCTCCGACGATGATGACATCGGGCACAGCGGCGCGGTCATCGCACTGGATCTTGTCGACAATCGGATCGCCTTCGATATCGATCTGAAATCGGCCCGGCAGGCGCGGCTCGTGCTGAGCTCCAAGCTGCTACGGCTTGCAAGGACGGTGCAATGACCGCGCAACCGCATTTGCAGACGGCCCGCCTCGGGTATCGGGTCGCGATGGTGACGTTCGCCACGACCGGCGCCGCGCTCCTGGTCGCCAGCCTGGCACTCATGCTGTACCAGTTTTTTTCCCTGCGCGAAGCGCTGGTGGAAGACCTGACGGTCCAGGCCCGCATTATCGGCGGCAACAGTGCTGCCGCCATCGTCTTCAACGACCTGCAGGCATGCGCGGAAACGCTTGACGCATTGAGCGGATCGCCCAACATCGTGGCTGCCGGCATGTTCAATGCCGCGCGCGAGCCGCTGGCCGCCTATCACCGTGCCGGCAGGCGGGCGATTGAATCGCCATCCGATGCGCTGATCGCGGCCGGTCATCGCTTCGACATGCATCGGCTGGAGATAGTGCAGCCGGTTACACTTGATCAGCGCATGGTCGGCTTCGTGGTGATCCGTGCCGGACTGGGCTCGCTGTATTCCCGCCTGACCGGATATGCGGCGCTGATCCTGGTGATTTTCGTTGGCTCGTTCGCATTTGCCTATCTGCTGGTGGCGCGCATGCGGCGCGCGGTGGAAAGCGCGGAAGTCCATCTCGATTATCTGGCGCATATCGATTCCGTCACCACCTTGTCCAACCGGCATGCCTTCAACGCCAGGCTGGCATTCGCCCTGTCGAATGCGGATCAATGCGGCGGCGCAGTCGGGCTGCTACTGCTCGACCTCGATAATTTCAAGGTGGTCAACGACACGCTGGGCCATCACAATGGCGACAGGTTGCTGAAGCAGGTCGCGCAGCGCCTGTCGGAGCTGCTGCGCAGCGCGGATACCATTTGCCGCATCGGTGGCGACGAGTTTGCCGTCATCGTCGAATCGAAAGGCGCTGCGCCCGAATGCAGCTGGATCGCCGAAAAGATTCTTGCCGCGCTGACGATGCCCTTCATGCTGGATCGGCATGAGATCCATGTCACCGCAAGCGTGGGCATCAGCCTGTATCCACAGGATGCGGCTGACCAGGAGGCATTGATGCGGAAGGCCGATACCGCGATGTATCAGGCCAAAGGCAGGGGCAAGAACGGCATCGAGAAATTCTTTCCGGAAATGGACCGGCGCGCGCAAATGCGCCTGTCGCTCGAAACCAACCTGCGCAAGGCCATCGAACGCAACGAGTTGCAGCTGTTTTACCAGCCGCAGATCCATGCCCGCACCGGACAGGTGGCCGGGATGGAAGCGCTGCTGCGCTGGAACCATCCGGAGCTGGGCCTGGTAAGCCCGCTCGACTTCATCCCGGTGGCCGAAGAGAGCGGGTTGATCGTGCCGATCGGGCGCTGGGTGCTGCACGCCGCATGCCGGCAGGCGGCCGATTGGGGCGCGCTCGGATTCGGGATGGTGAATATGTCAGTGAACCTGTCGGTACGGCAAACCAAGGACCGCGATCTGGTTAGCGATATTCTGCGTGCCTTGCACGACGCCGGCGTGGCGCCCAGGCAGCTGGAACTGGAAATCACGGAAACCGTTCTGATGGAAAACGTGCATGCCAATGTCGAATTGCTGAACCAGTTGCAGACGGAGGGCATTCGCCTGTCGATCGATGATTTCGGCACCGGTTATTCCTCGATGGCGTATCTGAAACGTTTTCCGATCGATCAGGTCAAGATCGATCGCACCTTCGTGCGCGATATTCCGGGCGATGGCGATGACGAGGCGATCACCACGGCCATCATCGCGATGGCGCACAGCCTTGGACTGTCGGTGGTGGCGGAAGGCGTCGAAACCGAACAGCAATTGCAATTCCTGCGCGCGGCGCATTGCGATGTCATCCAAGGCTACTATTTCGCCCGGCCGATGCCGGCGGCGGAAGCAACCGCGTTCCTGCGGGAGCGGGAAGCCGGAATGCACAGGGCGCAGGCGTCAGAAATGTAGGCGTCCGTCCTGCGGATACCAT
>DATEZO010000187.1:0-32273 GCA_035255485.1 Burkholderiaceae bacterium | reverse complement strand
ACTTGCCCTGTTGCTCGTACTGACACTTGGCATCGGCGCGATCATGGCAATCGCAATGCTGGCCCGAACATTTGATCTTCTTTATACTGGTGGTGCTTATGGCTGAATCCAGTCAATCACCGAAATTCCGTATTACCCACTAGCCGTTTACTCCATTTACTTTAAGTACAATTTCTCAGTAAACCAGCATTGATTAACAACACCATTTCAAAATTCCGGAGTGATCGGAATCAGAGGGTTGCAGCAAGCGGATGCTGAATCGGCGGTGTGCCTTCCTTGAACAATTGCCGAATCTGCTGTCGCAGCTCTGGCGTATCTTCATGCTGGTGAACTGCAACAGCATGCTGGACCGCGACATCCAGCAATTCCTGTTCCGAATCGGCGCATATTGCGACCGTACAATTACTATCGCCTGGAAATTCGCGACAATCGATATATTTGCGAGTCATGATGTTCTCCTTGAATGAAAATAGCAGCATGAAGCGATACGCCTTCCTGCCGCAGGCATAGTAAAGACATTCATTACAGCTCTTAAACTGAAATGCTTGTTGTTTCCAGCAGGCGGCATCCGTCAATTTTCCAGCTACCGTCAATATCACGCTCCATTCGGTAAAGCGCGACCCATACGCGATTATCCCGGTCCGTAACGCGCACCATCTCGATTATGTCGCCATCGATTACTTCCGGAGGGGAAAATATCGCATGCCGATTGCGGTAGATAGGCGCGTATTCTTCCTTGATCATGCGCAGGAAATTATCCGGATTGCCGATCTGTACGCGCGTCGATGATGTTGTCAATGAGAATGCTCCCACTGCATCATCTTCGGCTAATGCCCGAAGCTGCAATTGCACTACGGCTTGTATCGACTCTGCATCCATAGGGTCAACGTCCATTGCCACAGAACTGTAAAATGGCATCGCAAGCGCAGCCAGAAGAACCGCCATTCCCAGAAAGCGCCGTTTCATGATCACCCCCTGACGAAAACCGCAATCTGATTTCAGTATAGGGCGAATAAAAAAATCTGCTTTTCCATTGATAAGCCCGGCAAGACAATAAAAAAGCAACCCATAGGTTGCTTTTCCATGTTACCAATCAACGCTTGTCAGAACTGATCTTCATCCAAGGCCAACACGCTTACCGCGCCCTCGATAATTGCTGTGCAATAGCCGGACGCCTGCGACAAAATGTGATCGGCAAAGAAGCGCGCCGTAGAGATTTTTGCCTGATAAAACTTGGTATCCCCTTCCCCAGCCTTGCGCTTCTGCTCAGCAACCAGCGCCGCGCGCGCCATTTGCCAGCCGCCCAATACGATACCGGCCAGCTTCAAATATGGCACACTGCCGGCGAATACACCTTTGATATCCGATTTGATGTTGCTGACGATAAAATCAACGACTTTTTCCAGCGCCGTGGAACCTGCTGCAAGTTGCTTGCGAATGGTCTCCAGATCAGCCGATGCATGTTCGGCAAGCTCTGCTTCAGTCTGACGCACCTGAGAAAGAATCACTTTCGCCACCGCCCCTCCATCGCGTACGGTTTTGCGCCCGATCAAGTCGTTTGCCTGGATTGCGGTTGTGCCCTCGTAAATCGTCAGGATGCGGGCATCGCGATAATACTGTGCGGCGCCTGTCTCCTCGATGAAACCCATGCCGCCATGCACCTGCACGCCGATCGATGTAACATCGATCGACATTTCGGTCGACCATCCTTTCACCACTGGCACCATGAATTCATAGAATGCCTGGCTCGCCTTGCGCACCACCTCATCGGCATGATGATGCGCCGCATCGAACGCTGCCGCCGTTACATACGCCAATGCGCGCGCAGCTTCTGTTTGCGCACGCATTGACATCAGCATGCGCCGCACATCAGGTTGATGAATGATGGTTACCGGGCCAGTGGAGCCGGTCAGGTCGCGTGACTGCACGCGCTCCCTGGCGTATTTCACCGCTTTCTGGTAAGCACGTTCCGCCACCGCGATACCTTGCATGCCGACTGCGAAGCGTGCGGCATTCATCATGATGAACATGTATTCGAGGCCGCGATTTTCTTCGCCGACCAGCGTTCCGACCGCGCCGCCATGGTCGCCGAACTGCAACACTGCGGTCGGGCTGGCCTTGATGCCGAGCTTGTGCTCGATCGATACGCAATGCGCGTCGTTACGCGCACCCAGCGAACCGTCCGCATTTATCATGAATTTCGGGACAATGAACAGCGAAATGCCTTTGACGCCGTCCGGTGCGTCCGGCGTACGCGCCAACACCAGATGCACGATATTTTCTGCCATATCGTGCTCACCATAGGTGATAAAGATCTTGGTGCCGAAAATCCGGTAGGTGCCGTCATCCTGTGGCACTGCGCGCGTCCGTACCAGTGCAAGATCGGAACCGGCCTGTGGCTCGGTCAGATTCATTGTACCGGTCCACTTGCCTGAAATCAGGTTCGGCAGATACATCTGTTTTTGCTCATCATTGCCGGCGGTTAGCAGGGCCTCGATCGCACCGTCGGTCAGCAGTGGGCACAGCGCAAACGACAGGTTTGCGGAATTGAGCATTTCGATACACGGCGTTGCTACCAGTTTCGGCAAACCCTGACCGCCGAAATCGGCAGGATGCTGCACGCCCTGCCATCCTGCTGCACCGAATACCTTGAACGCTTCCTTGAAACCTTTACTGGTCGCGACCTTGCCATCATGCCAGTAGCTCGGTTCTTTATCACCGGTAAAATTCAACGGCGCAATGATTTCACTGCAAAACTTGGCGTTTTCCTCCAACACTGCTTCCACGATTTCCGGCGTTGCGTCTTCGCAACCGGACAAGGCGTTCACTTCAGACAGTCCTGCCAATTCGTTCAGCACGAATTGCATGTCCTTCAATGGGGCGGTATAGCTCATGAGACACTCCCAAAAAATGGGGAAGGGCTTTCGAAAGTATTACGAAACCGAGAAGGCAATCTTGTCAGTATCGGGACAAATTCGATAAGTCACTTTCTGTATTTTTATGCGTCGGACTATCAAGCTCAAAAAATGCTCATCAAGAAATGTGCCGTTCCAGCGAATGCTGGGATACACATTGGATCCCGGCGTGGGCCGGGACAACAACGAATGTGTTGAACGTGATTAACCCAGTTCAGCGACCAGTTGCGGCACGACTTCAAACAGATCGCCGACGATGCCGTAGTCGGCCACGCTGAAAATCGGCGCTTCCGGGTCTTTATTGATCGCCACAATCGTCTTCGAATCCTTCATGCCAGCCAGATGCTGAATCGCGCCGGAAATGCCAACTGCGATATACAACTGTGGCGCAACGATCTTGCCGGTTTGGCCCACTTGCCAGTCGTTCGGCACAAAACCTGCATCGACCGCTGCGCGCGATGCGCCCATCGCAGCACCCAGCTTATCGGCCAACGGCTCCAGGATTTTGAAATTTTCACTGGACCCCATGCCGCGCCCGCCGGAAACAATAACCTTGGCAGCCGTCAATTCCGGACGATCGGATTTTGCGAGTTCACGCGAAACAAACACCGATTTGCCGAAGTCCGCAACGGACGTCACATTTTCAACGGTAGCCGAACCGCCGGCTGCCGCAGCATCAAAACCAGTGGTGCGCACGGTAATTACCTTGATGGCATCGGCAGATTGGACAGTGGCAATTGCATTACCGGCATAAATCGGGCGCTCAAACGTATCGGGCGCATCCACCTTGGTGATTTCGGAAATCTGGCCCACGTCGAGCTTGGCTGCCACGCGTGGCAAGATGTTCTTGCCGTAGGCGGTAGCGGGCGCCAGGATGTGTGAATAATCGCCAGCCAGCGCGAGCACCTGTGCGGCAACATTTTCCGCTAGTCCATCGGCGAATTGCGGAGCATCGGCGATCAGCACTTTGGCAGCGCCAGTAATTTGCGCCGCAGCTTCTGCTGCCTTGCCACAGTTGTGGCCGGCAACCAAAACATGAACATCGCCACCACACTGCAGTGCGGCGGTGATGGTATGCAGAGTGCTTCCTTTTAGTGAAGCGTTATCGTGTTCAGCAATGACAAGTGAAGTCATGGTGGAATCCTTTCAATTGCGGGGCAGGATGGGCGAGACGCTGCGATGCGCCGCATGTCCCTGACCTCGACATTCAACATTCAGAGAGCGAACGCAGCATTGCTGCGCCGACAAATTAGATGACTTTGGCTTCGCCCTTGAGCTTGGCAACCAGAGTGGCAACATCCGGCACCTTGATGCCGGCTGAGCGTTTCGGCGGCTCAACTACTTTCAAGGTTTTCAGGCGCGGTGCGACATCGATGCCCAGATCGGCCGGCTTGACCACGTCAAGCGTCTTTTTCTTGGCTTTCATGATGTTCGGCAACGTTACGTAGCGCGGTTCGTTGAGACGCAGATCGGTAGTGATGATCGCTGGCAGATTCAATGCCACCGTTTCCAGGCCGCCGTCGACTTCACGCGTGACAGTTACCTTACCGTCCTCCAGGGCCACTTTGGAGGCAAACGTCGCCTGCGGCCAGCCGAGCAGTGCAGCGAGCATCTGGCCAGTCTGGTTGCAGTCGTCATCGATTGCCTGCTTGCCGAGAATGATCAGCTGCGGCTGCTCCTTGTCGGACAGCGCTTTCAATAGCTTGGCAACCGCCAAAGGCTGCAGTTCAGCATCGGTTTCAACTAGCACGCCCCGATCCGCTCCGATAGCCATCGCGGTGCGCAAGGTTTCCTGACACTGCGCCACACCGCAGGAAACGGCGATCACTTCCGTGACCTTGCCGGCTTCTTTCAGACGCATCGCTTCTTCGACGGCAATTTCGTCGAATGGATTCATCGACATCTTGACGTTGGCGATATCGACGCCGGAGCCGTCGGACTTGACGCGCACCTTGACGTTGTAGTCGACCACGCGCTTGACTGGAACCAATACTTTCATAGCTCTGCCTTTGAAAAGAACAATTGACGTAAACGTAAACTAACCCAGATTATAAGAGAGAATTTGCCGCCATGCAGAAATTTAGCACGATCGTTCTATAATATGTGTAGAGGATATTCACTAAACAAACTTAAATGGTAGTAAAAATGAAATTACCTAATGCCAGGCAGTTGATGCGACCTGCATGAGAGAGTCTTATTTGCGTTTCATGAAGAACACGAATTCCTTGTTTTCTTCAGAATGCGATAAAAGCTCATTACCTGTTTGCTTTGCAAACGCCTGAAAATCACGCACCGAGCCGGGATCAGTAGCGATTACACGCAAGACTTCACCACTTGTCATGCCTGCCAAAGCTTTCTTTGTTTTCAAGATTGGCAACGGACAATTAAGACCGCGAGCATCCAGTTCTTTATTGAAATCCATGGGCTTTGAAGAAATATGGTTTGGTAATTGTTGGAATTCTACTGCAAACAGATTGCATTGATGCAACGCAACAACCATTTTCCTTAAGAATGTTGTAATGAGGATCTCACCATCACTCCACCAGACCAGATTACTCGATAAACTTGAATGGCAAACCACGCGCCTGCATCCAGTCTGCCATTGCGTAACCGGTCCCGGCGCGCCATGGCCGCAGTTTTTCGGGCGAAATCAGGCGGTATTCGACCAATTCATCGGACAGTCGGATATTACCGGATGCTGTGACATGATAGGCAATGATCACTTCATTTTTGCGAATGAACTCATATACGCCTATCAATACGATGCACTCGGCATCAAGATTGGTTTCTTCCTTCAACTCGCGCGCAATCCCTTGTTCCGGCGTTTCACCTCGTTCCATAAAGCCGGTAATCAGGGCAAATGTCTTTTCCGGCCAGGCGGCATTGCGCGCAAGGAGAATCTTGCCATCGACTTCAACTAGCGCGGCCAGGACCGGAAGCGGATTATCCCAATGCGTCCAATGTCCTTCTGGGCAGGCAAGACGGATCCTGCCGCCTTCGCCGATATCCGCACGCTCAACCAGCGACGCGGCGCATAACGGGCAATATCGATAAGTCATGGCGCAATGACGGCGCGCATCAAGCGCGTGCGCGCACCCAATCAGCCACGCCGTCTAGCGCCTTGCCCAATCCACTCGGATCGGTGCCACCTGCCTGCGCCATGTCGGGTCGCCCTCCGCCTTTGCCGCCAACCTGCTGTGCAACGAAATTGACCAGTTCGCCGGCCTTCACTTTCGAGGTCGCATCGGACGTGACACCGGCAATCAGGCTTACCTTACCATCATTGACAGCGGCCAGCACGACGGCGGCTGTTTTCAGCTTGTCCTTGAGTTTGTCCATCGTTTCGCGCAAGGTCGCCGCATCGGCGCCATGTAACGTGGCGGCCAGCACTTTCAATCCATTAATGTCGATTGCCTGGTTAGTCAGTTCGTCGCCTTGGCTGGATGCCAGCTTCGACTTCAACGTAGCCAGCTCCTTTTCCAGCGACTTCACATGATCCTGCACCTGCACGATCCTTTGTGTCAGCTCTTCCGGATGCGCCTTCAAAACGGCCGCCGCTTCGGTAACGCGGCTTGCCAAGTTTTGCACGAATGCCAGTGCGGCTTCGCCAGTCACTGCTTCGACGCGGCGAATACCTGCTGCGACCCCCCCTTCCGACACGATCTTGAACAAGCCGATATCGCCGGTTCGCGCCACATGCGTACCACCACACAATTCTTTCGAAGAGCCGATTCCCAGCACGCGCACCTGATCGCCGTATTTTTCACCGAACAACGCCATTGCGCCATATTTGATCGCTTCGTCATACGCCATGTGCTGTGTCGCAGTCGCTTCGTTCGCAAGAATTTCACGATTGACAATTTCTTCAACACGGCGAATTTCGCCGGGCGTCAGCGGTGCATTATGGCTAAAATCAAAACGCGTTTTTTCAGCATCCACCAGCGAACCTTTTTGCGATACATGGTTGCCGAGCACCTGGCGCAATGCCCCGTGCATCAGGTGGGTGGCAGAATGATTGCGCATTGTTTGTGCGCGCCGCTCCGTATCGACCCTGGCCTTGAGCGTATCGCCCACGCTGAGCGTGCCCTGCACCAGAATACCGTGATGCCCAAACACGTCAGCCTGGATTTTCTGCGTATCCGCAACCTCGAAGGTAGCCACATTGGCGCCGTACACTGATTCCAGCACACCAGAATCCCCGGCCTGGCCACCAGACTCTGCATAAAACGGCGTCGTATCGAGCACTACGATGGCATATTGCCCACCTGTAATTTTTTGCACGGCTGCGCCTTCAACATACAATGCCGCAACCTTGCTTTCATGGGACAAGGTGTCATAGCCGACAAACCGGGTCTTTTCACCGCGGTATTCGATACCGACGGCCATCTTGAATTTACCGGCGGCACGAGCCTGCTGCCTCTGGTGCGCCATTGCCACTTCAAAGCCGGCCTCGTCAAGCGTCACATTGCGTTCGCGACAAATATCCGCAGTCAGATCCAGCGGAAAACCGTAGGTATCGTACAGGGTGAATGCAGTTTTGCCGTCGAGCTGCCTTGCATCCCTTGCCAAGGCTGCTTCAAGAATTTTCATGCCGTGTTCCAGCGTCTCGCCGAAGCGTTCTTCCTCCTGCCGCAACACCTGTTCAACGCGCGGCGCAGCTGCCACCAGTTCCGGATAGGCTGTCCCCATTTCCTCCACCAGATCCTTGGCCAGCTTGTAAAAGAACGGCTGCATCTGACCCAACTGGTAACCATGGCGCAGCGCGCGGCGAATAATGCGGCGCAATACGTAACCACGCCCTTCATTGCCAGGAATGATGCCATCAACAATCAGAAACGCGCAGGCGCGGATATGATCGGCGATCACTTTCAGCGAATTATTCGCGAGGCTCTCACATCCAGTTTCGCGTGCAGCAGCCTTGATCAAATGCTGGAACAGGTCGATCTCGTAATTCGAATGCACATGCTGTAGCACGGCAGCAATTCGTTCCAGTCCCATGCCAGTATCGACGCACGGGCGCGGCAGCGGATGCAGCACGCCCTGTTCGTCGCGATTGAATTGCATGAACACCAGATTCCAGATTTCGATATAGCGGTCGCCATCCTGCTCGGCGCTACCCGGAGGGCCGCCCCATACATCCTCTCCATGGTCGTAAAAAATCTCTGAGCACGGCCCGCATGGGCCAGTATCGGCCATCTGCCAGAAGTTGTCCGATGCATATCGCGCCCCTTTGTTATCGCCGATGCGCACGATGCGTTCGATCGGCACACCGACTTCCTTGGCCCAGATATCGTAGGCTTCGTCATCTTCATGATAGACAGTGACCCACAGTTTTTCCTTCGGCAAGCCATAGGTGTCAGTCAGCAGTTCCCATGCAAAATGAATAGCGTCACGCTTGAAGTAATCACCAAACGAGAAATTGCCCAGCATTTCAAAAAAAGTATGATGGCGCGCGGTATAGCCGACGTTTTCCAGGTCGTTATGCTTGCCACCGGCGCGTACACAGCGTTGCGCAGTGGTGGCGCGACTATAGCTGCGCTTATCCTGGCCCAGGAATACGTCCTTGAACTGCACCATGCCAGAATTGGTGAACAGCAGCGTCGGGTCGTTACCGGGCACCAAGCTCGATGAGCGCACGATGACATGGCCTTTGGATTCAAAAAACTTCAGGAATTTATCGCGGATTTCAGACGTATTCATTTTCTTGGACGGAAAAGGGAGAGAGCAGTGCAAACCGTTGATTATACGTGATAAGCCTGTCGAATTCCGGCCTGGAAGAAGCAAAACCCCGTCAGCATGATGGCGGGGTTTAGATACAATCTGAACTATCGAATGGGAATACCCGAATTATCCGGCATGTTGCCCATCATGTCTCTGGCGGCGGATACGGCGCGACTGATGATTTTCGGCGCGTTGAATATTCCGCTGCTCATGTGCGCCGATATGGCCATTACGGCCGTCGCGATATTCCTTGCGTTCGATTTTCGCCTGCCCACGCTCCAGCTTGGCCCTTTCGTGATTGGTTAGCGAACCGTCTTTGATGCCGTTTGCGATGCGCTGCTCCTGATGAATGTTACGCTGCACGTCTGATTGCATGCGCTTGCTTGACACGGAATTCGGATTGCCTGTTTGCGCATCATGCTTTTCCGAGTAAATATCGCGGCTTGTCTTGTCCTGCATTGCCCGGATGCGCGTTTTTTCCGCATCGTTTACCGTTCCATCCTTGAGTGCATTGGCCTCAATCTTGTTGACGCGCGCCTCTTTGCGCTCCAGTTTTGCTGCCTCGCGCGTGGTGATTTGTCCGGATTGCAAGCCGTTTTCAATACGCTGCTGCTGTTTCACATCGCGCAACTCTGGAGTCGCAACGGTTTGCGCAAATACGGGCGCAACCAGCAATAAAGCAAGGAGGACAGGGATTGGTTTTATTGATGTCATCATCATTCCTTTCAGGTTATCGGACATGGGCGCATGGCCACCCATGCAACCTTAAACGCAACGACAACAAATCCAGTGACACACAACCTGTAACGCTTGTAACGAAAAGTAACGGCGCTCAGGCGAAATCGGGGCCAATCAGATCAATCCGATCGGTACAGAATGCATCGACGCCCCAGGACAATATCTCATGCGCACGTTGAGGATCGTTAACGGTATAACAAAACAAGCCGAACCCAGCCTGCTTCACTTCATTCACCTGCTGTGCGGAAAGGTTCTTATGATTGACATGTAGTGCCGTTGCCCCAATCCTGTCAAGACGCGCACGCCAATCGGATGGAATAGCATCCACCAGATAACCACGAGGAATCTCCGGCACGGCCTTTTTTGCCGCAAGTAACGCGTCCAGTGAAAATGAGGAAAACAATGGGAGAAAGACATCATTCACGCCCGGAAGATGCACGGCAAGCTCCTGAGCGAATAATTGTCCCGTCATCTCGGCTACCGTGCGACCTGTCTGCTCCTCATGACCGACCGCAGGCTTGATTTCCACGTTCATCCAGATGCGATGCGACTTGCAAAAATCTGCCACCTGCACGTACGCAGGTACCGGTTCACCCGCAAATTGCGCACCAAACCATGCTCCCGCATCCATGGTTGCCAAGGTCTGTGCCGTAAAATCCGACACAATGCCAGTGCCTGCCACCGTACGACCGAAATGCAGATCATGCATCAATACCGGCGCGCCATCTTGTGCCAGTGCTACGTCGAACTCAACTGCGTGAAATCCGTATGCCAGTCCGCAACGTATCGCGGCCAATGTATTTTCCGGAGCAATGATTCCGGCACCGCGATGTGCAACAATTTTCGGATATGGCCACATAAGACAGGGAGAATAGTTACCGCGTGGAGTAGCCAAGTAGTGTAACGCCAAACATGCTCATCAATTTCCGCAAGTTGGCGATTGTAATGCTGCACAATGCGATGAGGTAATGTGATGCCCCAATGCAGAGAATATCCATGAGTGCGCCAGCGCAAGCCGGCGCTTTGATTTATGCTGTTTCCTGATGTGAGAAAACTTCAAACATGAACAATCCGCCATTGAAAAAAGCGCTGGGGCATGTTCGCATACTGGATTTGACGCGCGTACTGGCAGGGCCATGGTGTGCACAAAACCTGGCCGACATCGGCGCCGATGTCATCAAGATCGAGCGCCCCGGCGCAGGCGACGATACCCGTGCCTGGGGGCCGCCCTATCTGAAGGATGCAGAAGGCCGCGACACCGGCGAAGCGGCGTACTATCTGTGCGCCAACCGCGGCAAGCGTTCGCTCACGCTCGATATCGCGACAGCGGAAGGACAGGCGATCGTGCGCGAGCTGGCGCGGCAGTCGGACGTCGTGCTGGAAAACTACAAGGTCGGCCAGTTGAAGAAATACGGCCTCGACTACGAATCGCTGCGGCGGGTGAAGCCGGATCTGATCTATTGCTCGATCACCGGTTTTGGCCAGGACGGCCCGTATGCGCAGCGCGCCGGTTACGATTTCATCATCCAGGGTATGGGCGGCTTCATGTCGGTCACCGGCGAACGCGACGATCTGCCGGGCGGCGGACCGCAAAAGGCCGGCGTGGCGATGGCCGACCTGATGACCGGCATGTACGCCACCATCGCGGTGATGGCCGCGCTGACCCACCGCGACCGCAGCGGCGAAGGCCAGTACATCGACATGGCGCTGCTCGACGTGCAGGTTGCGATGCTGGCCAACATGGGCGCCAACTACCTCGCTAGCGGCACGCCGCCCAAGCGCTGGGGCAATGCGCATCCCAACATCGTGCCGTACCAGACTTTCGCCACCGCGGATGGTCACATCATCGTGGCGGTCGGTAATGACAGCCAGTACCGTCGATTCTGCGAAATCGGCGGCCGGCCGGAACTGGCCAGCGATGAGCGTTTCGCGACTAATCCGATGCGCGTCAAGCATCGCGACATCCTGGCGCCGATCCTGACTGAGATGGTCATGACCAGGACCAGGCAGGAATGGATCACGTTGCTGGAAGCGGCCGGCGTGCCGTGCGGGCCGATCAACAAGCTCGACGAGGTATTTGCCAATCCGCAAGTCGTCGCGCGCGGTATGCGCATCGACACTCCGCATCCGACCGCCGGCAAGGTCGATCTGGTGGCCAGTCCGATGAAACTATCGGCCACGCCGGCGCGCCATGACATGCCGCCGCCGCTGCTTGGTCAGCATACAGACGAGATACTGCGTGATTTGCTGGGATACGATCCGCAACGGATTGCAATATTGCGGAACAAGGGAGTCTTGTAAGGCGGCTGCGCAAACAGCAGCTATTCCAAACGCTGCGCGCAACCCTGCAATGTTTTCAAAAACTTGCATTTCCGGGATGAATCGACACGCTATCGGCTATTGGCGTGCGTGCCTGGCACAGCCCACTCCATGAAACAGGGGTTTCGTCGCATGCCGCTATTATCGAGTGGATTCCGCCACGATAATATTTCGTGATGGCGAAACGATTCTTTCCAAGAGCAAATAGCCCGGCTGACAAAGCGCGAACCATCAAAAACGTTACCTGACCCGGAAAACAAGCGCCACTGTGAAAACATATTCTGCATTACCTGACATGTTTCGAGCAAATTCTCGGATACGCGAGTTCCTGATCAACTTTGCACTGATCACCGTCCTGAATGTCATCATCGCCGTTATCCTTACCTACCTGATGCATATCGGCAGCAGCTTCCGGGCAAATCTCGTGATTTCCATGTGCATAGGATGGCTCTCGGTTATATTCATCGACGGCACGCGACTAATGTTCTGGGGAGCCGAAAAGCTGCCAAGGCTTGCCATCATTTCCGGCATCTGGCTCGTAGGTATACCGAGTGCTCAATACCTCGGCAATGCGGCTGCCAGTCGTATCCTCGGTATCCCACCAGAAAATATCGAGGCGGTTCGAGCGCAAAATTCAACCGGCCTGCTTATCCTTACCATCCTGGTATGCATCTTCATCAGTTTCATGTTCCGAAATCGCATGCGGCTGCAACGCCTGCGCGTCGAAGCAGAATCACAAAAGGCGCGTGCCGCATCCATCGAAAAAGAAGCCATGCAGGCACAACTGCAACTTCTGCAAGCGCAGATCGAACCGCATATGCTGTTCAACACATTGGCCAACCTGCAAGGGCTGATTACACTTGATCCCGCGCGCGCGCAACATATGCTCGACCAGCTGATCGAGTATTTGCGGGCGACACTGTCTTCGTCGCGCACCGAGCGCACCACACTCATGCATGAGTTTTCTCTTATGGATGCCTACCTCGGCCTGATGTCGGTACGCATGGGACGGCGCTTGTCGTACACACTGCAATTGCCTGACGCGCTGCACAACAGGCCGATTCCACCGATGCTGTTGCAGCCGCTGATCGAAAATGCAATCAGGCACGGACTGGAGCCGAAGCTCGAAGGCGGATGCGTCGATGTCGCTGTGCGGGAAGAAAACGACATGTTGCTGTTGACAGTCACCGATACCGGGCTTGGGCTGGCTGGAACCAAAAATAACATGACTGCCGGCACGCATGTCGGCTTGACGAACGTTCGCAAACGCCTGCAGGCGTTGTATGGCGAACAGGCCTGGTTTACTCTGATTCCCAACGCACCCTGCGGCGCCATCGCCCGCATCATCATCCCGCTATCATCATGACAAATCCTCGCGCAATCGTGGCTGAAGACGAGCCGGTTCTGGCATATTCCCTGGTGCAGGCGCTGCAACGGCTATGGCCGGAATTGCAAATCGGCGCGGTGGCCGACAATGGCTTTACCGCAGTGCAGGAAGCATTGGCGCAGCGCCCGGACATCCTGTTCTTCGATATCAAGATGCCAGGCAAGACCGGACTGGAGGCAGCGCATGAACTGGCAGGCGAATGGCCCGAAGATACTCCCTTTCCGCTGATCGTGTTCGTAACCGCCTACGACCAGTTCGCGCTGCAAGCGTTCGAACAGGCAGCAGCCGATTATGTGCTCAAGCCGTTCAACGACGAACGTCTGTCAAAAACAGTCGGGCGGCTGAAGGCACAGCTGGCGAAAGACACCGAGCGCGGCGGTGAGCTGGAACGCGCGCTGGCCCGGTTGCGCACGCTGCTGCCGGGCGTGCCAGCAGCAGCCGAGCGTCTGACGGTGATACGCGCAGCCAGCGGTAATCAGATCCGGCTGATTCCGATCAGCGATGTAATCTATTTCGAAGCCAGTGACAAGTACGTGAACGTGATTGCATCGGATTCCGAGTCCCTGATCCGCACCAGCCTGAAGGAACTGCTGCCGCAGCTCGATGCCAGCCAGTTCTGGCAGATCCATCGCAGTCTCGTTGTTAGCGTAAATCGTATCCAGGTCGCTATGCGTGACGAGTCCGGCAAACTGTCGATCAAATTGCGTGACCGAGCCGAAACCCTGCCGGTCAGCCGTGTATTTGCACATCTGTTCAAGCAGATGTAAACCCTCTGCTCATCGCAATCAATGCGTGACAGGCGGCAATCCGCGCAGGCGAATCGCAACTCCCAGTGACAGCATCAAGCAAACCGCAAGCGTCGCCACCACGCCGCCCCAACCGTAATGTTGCCACATGATGCCGGAAAAAGAGCCGAGCAGGCTCGATCCAAGGTAATAGAAAAAAAGATAAAGCGCCGATGCCAGCGCCTGCGGCGGCTGCGCACGCCGCCCAACCCAGCTGCTGGCCACAGAATGTCCGCCGAAGAAACCGAATGTAAACAAGGCGATGCCGGCAATAATCAAGGGCAGCAAGTCCGACAGCGTCAGCAACAGGCCTGTCAGCATTACCGTAATTACGGCCCACAAAACGCTGCGCCGCCCGAAGAGATCGGCAAGCTTGCCGATCCAGACAGAACTGAAAATACCCATTAGATACATCATGAAAATCGCGCTCACCTGGCTCTGGCTCAAGTCGAATTGCGGCGTCAGCAGGCGGTAGCTCATGTAGTTGTACAAGCTGACAAAGCAGCCCATCAGCAAAAACGCAAGGCAATAAAACCAGGGCAGGCCGGCATCCCGGAAATGGCTGCGGATACCGTTGACGAAACTGCCCTGGTTCAGCTTGCTGCTTCTGAAATTTTTCGAGGCCGGCAGACTGCGCCAGAATTCAAGCGCCGCCAGCAACCCGGCAAAACCGATAAGTGCAAAGGCGATACGCCATGACAGGAAATCGCTCAGTACCGACGTGGCGACCCGCCCGACCATGCCGCCGAATGCGCTACCGCCAATATATAGCCCGATCGAGTAGCCGAGCGATGACGGTTCAATTTCCTCGCCCAGGTATGCCATCGCCACGGCCGGCAACCCTGCCAGCACAATCCCGAGCAAGGTACGGATCACCAGCAATTGCGGATAGCTCTGCACCAGGGCCGACGCAATTGTCATCAATGCCGAGATAGAAAGTGAAAAGCACATCAAGCGCTTGCGCCCGATACTGTCCGACAAGGCGCTGGCGAACAGCAGGCAGATTGCCAACGCTCCGGTAGAGGCCGACAGGGTCCAGCTGCTTTGCATTGGCGTCAGCGCAAATTCCCTTGAAAACAAGGGCATCAGCGGTTGCACGCAATACAACAGTGCAAAAGTCGAAAAGCCGCCCAGAAACAGCGCGCGATTGGTATGTGCAAACTCCCGCGTACCGGCACGGATCGGCAAATGCCGCGCTGCACTGTCAAGCGCGGGAGAAAGGGAAACGGAATTGTGCAAGATCGGCCCTTGCTGAATCAACGAGAATGATCTCATCATAGAATTGTCGTTTGATTCAGTCCAATATACATTAGACTGCTTTGTTATATTTAAAAGCGATTACAGAAAATGGAACTACGCCACCTGCGCTATTTCGTGGCAGTCGCCGAGGAGCTGCATTTCACGCGTGCAGCCGAGCGGCTGCATATCGGCCAGCCGCCACTGAGCCAGCAAATCCAGGCACTGGAAGAGGAAATCGGCGCGCAATTGCTGGAACGTTCGCGACGCTGGGTACGGCTGACCGAGGCAGGCAAGTTATTTTTGGCTGATGCACGGCGCATTCTTGCCCTATCGGCAGAAGCGGCGGAAACTGCACGCCGCGCGAACCGCGGCGAAGCCGGCGAGCTGCGTGTCGGCTTTACTTCGTCAACGCCTTTTACCGCTGTATTGCCGAACGCAATCAACATGTACCGCAAGCAATACCCGAAGGTGACCTTGTTCCTGCATGAGATGTCGAGCATGCGCCAGGTAGAGGCAATTGCGGCGCGCAAATTGGATCTTGGATTCGTGCGCCCACCGGAAGCGGAAGTCCCGAAAACTGTTGCACTGACCACACTGCAGCATGATCCGCTATTACTGATTGCGCCGTCCAACCATCGGCTGGCGAAGAAAGGCACAGTAGCGTTCAATGACTTGACCGATGAGTCATTTGTCATGTTTTCGCGTGAAGCAGGCACCGGCACCTACCATCAAATCTTGCGACTGTGCAGGGAAGCCGGATTCGAACCGAAAGTCACGCAGGAAGCAAGGGAGGCCGCCACCATCATCGGACTGGTAGCCGCCGGCTGCGGCATTTCAATCCTGCCGGAATCGTTCAAATGCATCCGGATCAAAGGCGTATGCTATCGATCGATGTCGGATTCGTCGGCAATGAGCAAGCTGATGTTGGCCAGGCGTACCGATGGAGCAACGCCGCTGGTTGACGCATTTTTCAAATTGGCAATGCAGGCGACACAATAAAACACGACTGCCGCATACCGGCGTTCATGGCACTTTGCGGTAACGATTGCACATAGCCATTGGTAATTAATCGGACGAATCACCATGGAAAGTGCGCGATTGCATGAACCCATATTGCCTACTGCAGTGCGTACGCTGCAAGCGGCAATAACGCGATGATCATCAGCAAGCCGACCATCATTGCGCCACCCCGGATATTGAACCAGGCCGCCATACTGACGGCGTACAATATATACAAGAGCATGAACCACAGCAGCATGGCCTTTCCAAACCGGTCGTTTACGGTTGGCAAGAACAATACTGCAAACAGCATTGCCAAACCAATTGCTACGGCTCCGACCAGATAACGCACTACATGGGAACCTTTCCAGTACGATAGTTCCCTTGGCATGGTAACGCCCTTATTCATTTTCGCCTCGCGTTGTGCCAGAAAAATCAGCAGGGAATCGACTTCCGCATAATGCAGTACCCCGGCAGACGCAGCAGCCAGCAAGTCATCGCGTTTGACGATCATGGAGCGCTCCTTCGGTATCGGTGTCAGAAAAAACGGTCGTTTATCGAAGCAACCCCGTTTCCCAAACTTTAAGCGAGCCTTGATGCATGAGATCCTGAGAAAAATCAACTTTTGCATGCTGTGCAAAACAATAAGCGCAACGAGAACGGGCAATCAATACAAGCCGCTACGGTAAAATGGCCCCTACCCATACCCAATAGCATTTTCAGAGCCTTTCCATGAGCACAGAGCATAAAAACAGCAATACCGAGGCACCTGTATCGAACTTTCTACGTAGCATCATCGAAACCGATAATGCCACCGGAATCTACGCCAACCGCAGTGACCCGAACGGCCATCCGATACCGACCGTCATCACCCGCTTTCCGCCCGAGCCGAACGGCTATCTGCACATCGGCCATGCCAAATCGATCTGCCTTAACTTCGGCCTCGCGCGCGACTACGCCGGCCGCTGCCACATGCGCTTCGACGACACCAATCCAACCAAGGAAGAACAGGAATACGTTGACGCGATTCTCGAAGCCGTCAAATGGCTCGGCTTCCAATGGCAAGACGAAAGCGGTGGCGACCATCTCTATTTCGCCAGCGACTACTTCCCGCAGTTCTACGCGATGGCCGAATACCTGATCACGGCCGGCCACGCCTATGTCGACAGCCAGAGCGCCGAAGACATGGCCGCCCATCGCGGCAATTTCAACGAACCCGGCAAGAACTCGCCCTACCGCGACCGCCCGGCCGCCGAATCGCTGGCCCTGTTCCGCCGCATGAAGGCCGGCGAATTCAAGGATGGCGAGCACATCGTGCGCGCAAAGATCGACATGGCCTCGCCCAACATGAACATGCGCGACCCGGCGATCTACCGCATCCGCCACGCGCATCATCACCGCACCGGCGACGACTGGTGCATCTACCCAATGTACGACTTTGCGCATCCGATCGAAGACGCGATCGAGCATGTCACGCACTCGATCTGCACGCTCGAATTCCAGGATCACCGCCCGTTCTACGACTGGGTGCTCGAGCGCTTGGCCGAAGGCGGCTTCTTCAAGAAACCGCTGCCGCATCAATACGAATTCGCGCGCCTCAACGTCACTTACGTTGTCACCAGCAAGCGCAAGCTGCGTCAG
Organism: Burkholderiaceae bacterium; assembly: GCA_035255485.1. Classification (GTDB taxonomy): domain Bacteria; phylum Pseudomonadota; class Gammaproteobacteria; order Burkholderiales; family Burkholderiaceae_D; genus DATEZO01. The sequence continues at coordinate 14,529 of DATEZO010000187.1, read as the reverse complement.
CTCGTCGAAGAAAACATCGTCGACGGCTGGGACGACCCGCGCATGTCGACGCTGGTCGGCATCCGCCGTCGCGGCTACACGCCCGAAGCGCTGCAACTGTTTTGCGAACGCACCGGCACCACCAAGTCCGACGGCTGGACCGACTACGCGATACTCGAGGGTGCGCTGCGCGAAGACCTCGACCCGAAAGCGCCGCGCGCCACGGCTGTCCTGCGTCCGCTGAAACTCATCATCGACAACTTCCCGGAAAACCTATTGGAAGAATGCAGCTCGCCGTTCCACCCGCATCACCCGGAACGTGGCATGCGCACCTTTCCGATCACGAAGGAAGTGTGGATCGAGCAGGAAGACTTCATGGAAGTGCCGAGCAAAGGCTATTTCCGCCTCTTCCCCGGCAACAAGGTGCGCCTGCGCTACGGCTACGTCGTCGAATGCACCGGCTGCGACAAGGATGCCGACGGCAAGGTTATCGCCATCCACTGCAACTATTTTGCCGACAGCAAATCAGGTACCGCAGGCAGCGCCAACTACAAGGTCAAGGGCAATATCCACTGGGTCAGCGTGCCACATGCACTCGAAGCCGAAGTACGCCTGTACGACCGCCTGTTCACCGACCCGCAGCCGGATGCGGGTAGCAAGGATTTCAAGCAGGCGTTAAACCCGAATTCCAAGGAAGTGATTACCGCTTACCTGGAACAGGGGATGAAGCATGCGCTGCCGGACGATAAGTTCCAGTTTGAGCGACATGGGTATTTTGTGGCGGATCGCGTCGATTCGAAGCCGGGGAAGCCGGTGTTTAATCGGGTGGTGACATTGAAGGATAGTTGGGGGAAGTAGCACTGTACTTGTTTCGGATTTCACTTCGATTTCTGTTCGCAAAACCCGTCACAGTTAGCATAAAGGCACTTATTAAGTGCCCTTTTTAAGTGCCCTTTTTTATTACATGATTCCTCAGATGCGATTCAGAGCCAGTGTCGGAAACGCATCGCCCCTCCCATTAAATCCAGCTTCGGCAACGTTAAGTTGCGTTTCGCAGCATGCTGAACCGCCCCGGGAAATGTGGAGGCTTCTTTGTCTGAGAGAATGGAGCCATGAAGAAGTCAAACAAGTTTTCCCCCGAGGTGCGCGAGCACGAGGTGAATACTGGTCAGCGAGAAGGCGTGACCAGCGACGAACGTGAGCGCGTCAAGGCGCTGGAACGTGAAGTCAAGGAACTACGCCGTGCCAACGAGATATTGAAGCTGGCCAGTGCGTTTTTCGCCCAGGCGGAGCTCGACCGCCGCTTCAAGTCATAAGAGTGCCTAACAAAATCGAATAATTGCGGCCCAATTGTCTTTCCAGCAAGTTCTGTGGAGCGACAACATGGCACGCGAACTGGTTGATGATGAACTATGGGAAATCGTCCGTCCCTTGCTTCCGCCGCCACCGCCGCACAAGACGCTTGCCGGACGCAAGCGGCTCGACGAGCGGCGCGTATTCACCGGCATTCTGTTCATCCTGCAATCCGGATTGCCCTGGGAGCTGCGGCCCCAGGAAATGGGATACGGCTCCGGCATGACGTGCTGGCGCCGGGCGCGCGACTGGTAACAGACGAGGGTCTGGACCAGGCTGCATCGCGTTCTACTGGCCAAGCTGCGCCATGCCAACCGGATCGATTTCTCGCGCGTGATTGCCGACAGCTCATCGGTGCGGGCCGTGCACGGGGGAAAAAACAAGGCCCAATCCGACTGATCAGCGCAAAGCGGGCAGCAAGCATCACCTCGTCGTCGATGCCAACGGTACGCCGTTGAATGTGATACTCACGGACGCGAATCGTCATGACTCGACCCAGCTCATGCCATTGCTTGATGGCCTGCCGCCCATTGCTGGCCGGCCGGACGACCGTTGCGCAAACCGCAGCGCATTCTAAAATCGATTGGGGACGGCGCTTTCGGCAACGCCTGGCTGCTTGCGGCAAGCCGCCCAAGCTCATCATCGGCGCCATGATGCGCAAGCTTGTTCATGTCGCCTTTGGCGTGCTGAAATCGGATAAACTGTTTAACCCCGAGTTGCAAGGCGCTTGACCGGAATAACAGTATCTACGCTCTCTGTACGTGAAGGGTTTATCCGCATCTCGCTTATACGACGTTGTGAATCGGGTTTGTGGCAGCAAGCGCTGGACGCACTCCGGGTACCATGGCACCACAACGACAGCGATCGATAGTCCATCTGATCATTCTTCAAACCGGTGTCCGCACCGCACCTGCGATTTCAATCTTCGTGCGCGTGCGTGTGCCGTGCCAATTCCGCTAAGATGGCGTTTTTTGCCATTGTCAAAGCCATGAAACGAGATCACATGCTCATGGAAGCGATTCTAGGAAAGCTTCTGGACGCTCCGGAACCGCAGATCAACGTTGCCGGGGTCGCCCAGCGCTTGAACGCGGAACAGTCAATCATTCGCCACCACCTGCACCTGCTTCATGACAAGGGATGGGTCACGGAATCAGAGGGGGGGTTCTGGCGATTAACCAATGCGGGCCATGATTATCTGGAGGGCACCCCGGAACAAGGCATTTCCCTGAAATCGCTTGGGTAGATAACAGGCTGCAAAACCCTTCCGGATATCAACGATACTGTTCCTCCAATTTCGCAGACTGCCGCTGTATCCGCTCCACACGCCAACGGGGGCAGGTCTTGCAATCGTCCATGTGGAATTGCAAGACCTGATCCCGTTTCATCAACGCATCGTGGTTTTCCCATTGCGATTCCCTTGAAAACAAACAACAGGCCGCTTGCGTGCCGCCTGTGCTGGCCAGGTTCTGGCATGACTCCTGCACGCCTTCATCCTGATGAGGGTGGTGTTTGCATCCCATCGTTGTTCGTATCTGCTCCCCATATTTGCAGGAGGTACAACCATGCGTGCCAGTGTCATTTCTACGTTATCGCTTCTGTTGTCCGGATGTGCCTCTGTCACGACATCCGGTACCGAGGAAGGGCCGTAGGGCGGAAAAGCGCAGCGCCTTCCGCCGAATGAGAAACTCAATCGTATACAGAAATACATGTCCCAACCCCACTCTATCGTCATCGGCGGCCCCAACAGCGCAGGCAAACCTACCATTGTCTCGCTGATCTTGCGTGACTATCTCTCCATCCTCGATTTCATGAGCGCAGACCAGATCGCCGCAGGGCTTTCCGCGTTCAATCCGGAAGGCGCGGCATTTGAAGCCGGACGCATCATGCTGCAACGTATCAGCGAACTGGCCGATGCCCGCAAGAGTTTTGCCTTTGAATCCATGCTGTCGAGCCGTCCGTTTTCTGTTTTTCTGGCTAAACTGAAAGCCACGGGTTATTGCGTCGATGTGTTTTCCGTGTGGCTGAACAGCGTAGCACTGGCGCAGGAGCGTGTGGCGTTGCGCGTCAAAAGTGATCGAGCGCCGGTATGCGCGTAGCGCACAAAATTTTCGGTCGATGTATTTGCCTATCGCGAACAATTGGCGGGTGTTCGATAATTCGGATACTTCCAATACACAGCGGGTCGCAGAAGACGGAACCGGCCAGCCCGCTCAAATTTTCGAGGCATCAACATGGAACATGATTCAATCGATTTAGATGATCCTGTCGCAGCTAAATTGCGCGATAGCGCCATGCTGAAGCGCTTGGTGCGCCAAGCGGTCGCGGAGGCGGTGGAAAAAGCAAGAAAGCTTGGCTTTCTGGTCGATGACGACAAGCGTAGCCCGGATGGAGTGCAACGCAATCCGGGCAATGATGCCTCATGCTGTTGAAATCTCCCGCATTGCGCTTCGCTCCATGCGGGCTACCAACCAAAATGACTGACTACCGGGCATTGATCACATTGGGGCCCGGCAAACTCGGCATCCCCTTGTTACGCTCGCTCGACCCGGCGGAAACGACGCAATTATTCCGGACATAGGCAAAGATACCGCTCAACGGATACGATGGACAGTCAGCGAGCCTGCTGCCATTTATGCTCTGACAACAGATAAGCAACCAATCTCACCGACATGACCATGAAAAGAATGAAACACTCACCTGCCGCAAAAGCCGGCGTGCCGACCGAGCTGACGAATGAAGCGCTGGCCGACCGCCTGGTCGAACTGGCGCCCGGCCTGCGCGAGTCCGACGCCTACAAAGTGCTCCCGGACGCCCTGCAAAAGACGCACTCAGACCTGCGCAAGGTCATCAAGAAGTGCCTGCAGCAGCAGCGCGAACCGGCGCTCGACGAGGCGCTGGAGCGCACCTACGAGGAAGACGCCAAGGCTTATCGCGTGCTGCGCGAGCATGTCGAGGAGTTGTCGGGCACGGTCTTGTTTCGCCGCAACGACGGATCGGATGTGGAGGTCAATGCCTTCGTCGTGCCGCTGTTCGTGCATACGACGGGCGGCCTGAAGAGCGAGCAATGCTTTCAGGACGAACAGGCATTCGAACAGTTGCGCGACAGCTTCAAGGAAGGTGGCCTCGAAAGCCGCAAGGCGAGCGTGGTGCTGGTCAGCCATGCCTATCATCTCGACGAAATCGAGCGCATCGGCTACTGCCAGCTGAGCGCAATGGTGCACGAGGCGTCCGACGCCATGACGCGCCAGAAGGCCGCAGCAGCCGACGCCATCGCCGGCAGCCTGCGCGGCTGGCCGCCATCGACCTTCACGCAGGAGGACAGCGCGATGGAACTGCGCTTCCTGCTCGGCTTTGCGTTGAAAACCATGAACGATCCCTTCTATCGGGTGCCGGAAAAGGAGGCTGCAGCCGACCTCTATTTCGAGACGCGTGCCGAGTGCTTTCGGAAGTGGTCGCAAGAAGTAACACCGCTGCTGCGGCGCTGCCTCGTGACCGACGGACGCGATGTGCAGATCGATTTCCTATATCAGGACCTGTTCCATGGCGGAATGGAAGCAGCGCTGCGGGAGCTGCAGATGCTGCAGCTGCTATCGGAAGTGCAGCAGGCGCTGGAGGCACACACGGTAGCGCCAGAAGACGCCAGGGCGATCGTCGGGCCGACGGAAGCGGATGACGGCGCGGTGCTGCGGGTAAGCCTGCACACAGCGGCAACTGGTGCATCAATCAACACCATCGACAAACCACTCAACCGAACCGAGACTGTGGAAAGCGCAATCACCGATATCGCGGACAGCCTGGTGACTGTTGGTATTCGGGATGTGCGGATTGCACACCGGTTCGATGCAGAGAGCGTGCCAGCCGGGGTGCGCACATACTCGCCGCGATAAGGCCGATCATAGGGCGGAGGAGCACTGCGCTCATCCGCCCTACACTGCAAAGAGGTTGCCGAATCGGCCGAACCGATCTGGCATGCAACATGAGCGCACGGGCGTAGTCCGGCAATCATGTTTCGTTATGATGGCAATTAGTGCCGGTTTTTTACGCGATTTGATTCTCCTTTAATGAAAGAGCACAACATGAATCTCCGTTCCGTCTTCTTCACGCTGATTTGCGCAGTCGCCGCTTCGATGGCGCAGGCAACCGACCAGACCGCAACGGCAACGCCCATCGCGGAAGCGCCGCAGCCGCTAGTCAAGATCGACACCGTGGTTGGCACTGGCCAGGAGGCGCGGGGCGGCGAGACGGTCGTCGTGCATTACACCGGATGGTTCTACAAGCCACTGGCGGCCAACCAGCGCGGTCGCAAGTTCGATTCCTCGCTCGATGCCGGTCAGCCGTTCGAATTCCAGCTCGGCGCAGGCCGCGTGATCAAAGGGTGGGACCAGGGTGTCATGGGGATGAAAGTTGGCGGCAAGCGCACGTTGATCATTTCGAGTGAGCTGGCGTACGGCAAGCGCGGTGCCGGAGGCGGCGTGATTCCGCCCGATTCGGATCTGATCTTTGATGTGGAACTGCTCCAGGTGAAATAAGCCAGATCGTTGCCTGGTATGGGATAAATGGCAATCAGGACCGCGGAGCGGATAAGCGCAAAGTGATCTGCTTAACAATTGAAGAAGTCTCCTGGCGGCGGAAGGCGCTTTGCTTTTCCGCCTTGCCAACCTTACGGGCTTGAATCAGATAGTGCCGGCCCGATCATTTGCCGTGATCAAATATATCCATCGACTTCGTTAGACACAGCAGCAAGGTTCTGCTTACTCTCCGTCAAAGTTTCACCTCGGTCTTTAAATATCAAAAGCCATCCACATATCTAATGGTGTAATTTTGACGATGTCGCGATGACGACATGGTAAATCGATAAGTTTGCGACTGCCGCATTAACTATTGCCCGGCTTTTGTACATCTGATCAAGGCAGGGTTGCATGGTAGAAGTCATCATTGCTACCAATCTTCTCCTTTTTCCGAAGTGCCCCATCTTAAAACATCGGTTTTTACATAAATCAAAACCCGTTATTCTGCATCATGCTCTGTTGACAGCGTAAACGGTCTGGATCTGATGAGAGCTGACCTTACTGTCTGAAGAACCACCCTATTCTTCATAATTCGTCGATGTCAATAGCGTTGAAAAATCGTGCCAAATTGTAATGCTGGTTAAGGAGATTCAGTGAATCCAAAGTATTCTAAAGCTGCGCTCTGGGCAGCGATCATGTTCGTTGTCTTCATCGCCTTCAATCAATTTACGAGCGGTGGTACGGCTTCGTCTGCCACCCCGATTGCCTACTCTGATTTATTGACGGAGATAAAGGCAAAAAACATCAAACAAGCAACGATCGAAGGTAATCAGATCGTTGCAGTCACTACTAACGGCAACGTACTCAAGTCGACTACAACCATGCTGGATCGCGGCCTGATCAATGACCTGATCAATAGCGGTGTCAAGTTCGATGTCAAATACCCCGAAGGCCCTTCTTTCCTGTCGCAGATTTTTATTTCATGGTTTCCCATGCTCCTGCTGCTCGGAGTCTGGATATTTTTCATGAAAAAATCACAAGGCAAGGGCGGCATGGGGGGCATGATGTCCATGGGCAAATCCAAGGCGCGCATGCTGGATGACCAGACCAATCAGGTGACGCTTGCTGACGTGGCCGGCTGCGATGAAGCCAAGGAAGAAGTCGGAGAGATTGTCGAATTCTTGCGTGATCCGGGTAAATTCCAGCAACTCGGTGGCCGTGTTCCGCACGGCGTACTGATGGTTGGCCCTCCGGGCACTGGTAAAACATTGCTTGCACGCGCCATTGCCGGCGAAGCAAAAGTACCATTCTTCACGATTTCCGGATCTGACTTTGTTGAAATGTTTGTCGGTGTCGGTGCTTCGCGTGTCCGCGACATGTTCCAGACTGCAAAACAACATGCGCCGTGCATTATCTTCATCGATGAAATCGATGCGGTGGGCCGCCAGCGCGGCACCGGCATGGGCGGGGGCAATGACGAACGCGAACAGACACTGAACCAGTTGCTGGTGGAAATGGACGGATTTGAAGTAAATTCCGGGGTCATCGTGGTTGCCGCGACCAATCGGGCCGATGTGCTCGACAAGGCGCTGTTGCGTCCCGGCCGTTTCGACCGTCAGGTGATGGTAGGACTACCCGATATTCGGGGTCGTGAGCAGATTTTGAATGTCCATGTACGCAAGGTACCGATTTCCAAGGATGTGCAATCCAATGTAATTGCACGCGGCACGCCTGGTTTTTCCGGCGCCGAACTGGCAAACCTGGTGAACGAGGCGGCGCTGTTCGCTGCACGCCGCAACAAACAGGTGGTGGACATGCAAGATTTCGAGGATGCGAAAGACAAGATCATCATGGGCCCGGAACGCAATTCCGCCGTCATGCGCGAAGAAGAGCGTCGGAATACGGCGTATCACGAAGCCGGCCATGCCGTAGTTGCATCGTTGTTGCCGAAAGCCGACCCGGTACACAAGGTCACCATCATGCCGCGCGGCTTTGCACTCGGGCTAACCTGGCAGTTGCCGGAGCATGACCGCGTAAACATGTACAAGGACAAGATGCTGGAAGACATCGCGATCCTGTTTGGCGGGCGGATTGCTGAAGAGATCTTCATGCATCAGATGTCGACTGGCGCTTCGAACGATTTCGAGCGGGCAACCAAGCTTGCTCGCGCAATGGTGACGCGCTATGGCATGTCAGAGGCGCTGGGCACCATGGTGTATGTCGACGACAACCAGGAATCGGGTTTCAGCATGGGTGCGAAATCGGTTTCGGAAGAAACGCAACAGAAAGTCGACGATGAAATTCGTGGCATTCTCGATCGACAATATGCGCTAGCGCGCGAACTACTGGAACGGAACCGGAGCAAGGTCGAAGCAATGGTCAAGGCGCTACTCGAATGGGAAACTGTGGATGCCGATCAGATCCATGACATCATGACTGAGGTTGAGACCAGGCAGCCAAAATACGATCGTCCGGCAAAAAGGTCCGTCAAATCAGGCCCGATTGCACCCAATGCAACGGCGCCGGTATAATAAATCACGGTAATCATGTCGGCACATATGCTCCGCAACCCTGGTAAAGGGGGCGGAGCATTTTTTTTGGCGTGCCGCCGCCATTGATACTGTCCTCTCGCGGCAAGCGCAAGCAACCCGGTTGACTCCGTGACCGAAGATAGAATTCACATGGAATTCACGGATGACTTGCCCTACATCGCGCCATTTGAAACAGGCTGGCGCTGATGCTCGCTGCCGAGGCAACCGCGGAACCATGAAGCGACGTAACAAGCGTGAATCGAGGACAAGCGGTGCGCATTCCGACATGACCCGCATGAAATCATGTTCTCTGCCGGTATTGTCGATGCTCCTTCGCCACGCCAGCCGGCCCGGTTTGATGGCTCGATCGAAAAAAAACCGGCGCTGCCCTGATGCAATTTGCAGTTTGACGCGTACCATGAGCCAAAAACAGAATCACCCGCTTTTATGGAGAAAACCGCAGTGAACGACAGTTTGACCCGAGATCAATTTGACGCGCTCGCCCAAATCAGCCGCGCAAAAAGGCATGAGCGCGTAAGCGCATGCGTAGCAAGGAACACCAAGACCCTCGCTGGCCTCAAATACATCAAGTATGAGAAAAACAACCAGCTTGCACTCACCGAGAAGGGCCAGCAAACCTTGTTTGTCAAACGCTGCATTGACGGGCTTCGTGCTGTTGCAAACGATGCGCTTGCGACGCTTGACGCTGACGTCGCTACGTTCCTGAGCAAAAAAGGGCACATCACGCCGCGACTATCGCCGGAAGGATTTGACATCACCCAGCGGGGGCGCGAATCGCTGGCGGATATCGATTCGACAAGCAGCTAATGTCGGCGCAATGTCTCTACCTGAAGCCGGCCTTTTCCCGCTCTTGATATTCCAGTGCTAGCGTACGCCATTTTTTATGGCCAGCATTTCATCCGGCGGCTCATCGCCGGCCAGTGCACCTGAGACGACTGGCAAGCCTTCGCCCTTGCGTACCAGTTCATCGGCAAGCTCGTACACATTGGAACAGCCGGTTTCCGCTATCAGGGCCTGAACGATGGGCACTTTCCATGCATCGACGCCAGCCGCCTGGAACTGGCAGATCAGATAACCTTCGGGACCGCCGAACCAGTCGACCAGCAGCCCCGGCAAGCCATCTTTTTCTCCCGTGACAAGATGCACCGGGTTGCCTGAAACGCGTTTTTTGACGGCGCTCGATCCGCCATGGGCAGAAACAGCAGCCTTGATGCGGCGTTTGATCAACGCATGATCAACCGGCTCGTTTTCGTCGAAGCTCCATACGCGGGCACATATTTGCGATTTCGGGCTATAGGCAGCGCGTGCCAGGAATTTGCCGGAAGATGATCGTACCAGCGCCGTTGCACCGGATTGCATCCTCTCATGCGCCTTGCCATCCACCCGTTCGACCGAGGATATATAAATCCAGGGCTGCCGGTCGAGCAGACTCTTTTCTTTGCCTTGTTTAATGGTAATGGTCAGCATGGGAATATCAGGGATGAGGTGTGATATGGTAAAAAGTAAGGTACGGTTGATTTACTGGAAGCCGGACGGCATGCGGTATTTCCCGAATTGAAAACGGATGATAAAACGGATTGCAAAGAATGAATATTGATACTTTTCTCAAAAAATTAACCGATGCGCCCGACTCCCTGACGTTTGACGACACGATGGCGGTCATCAATGCCTCATACGAATTCACGCCCGCATCATTCACGAATGGCGAATTGAGGAACGAGGCCGGGCAGAATTCCGGTTCGTGCAAGCTGTTCGGGTTCGCCTTGCTGCAAGGTCTGTCGCAGGAACAGACACTGGCATGTTTTGGCGCGTACTATCGAGAAGATGTGCTCAAGAACCCTGACGGCGTCGACCATCAGAATATTCGCAATTTCATGAAGACCGGTTGGTCCGGTGTGATATTCGACCGCGTGCCGCTTCATGTGAAGTAGCCCTATCCGGCAGTGCACCGTCGTCGAGCCGGCGCAAGGGTGCCGTGCTCCCCTATGGCTCAGGCAAGGCAGCCTTCCTCAACGCCTGCTCGAACACCTCGACCGGTTGCCCGCCCTGGACCAGATAGCGGTCATTGATGATCACGGCCGGCACCGAATGAATGCCCTGGTCGAGATAAAAACGCTCTTGTTCGCGTGTCTCTTCGGCATACTCATCCGATGACAGGATTTCCTGCGCGCGAACCGGATCGAGGCCGGCCTCGCGCGCAAGGCGTACCAGCACTTCGTGGGAGCCGGGATTTTCACCATCGGTGAAATAGGCGCGGAACAGCACATGCTGGAGCGCCTGCTGGCGACCTTCCTCGTCCGCCCAATGCAGCAGGCGATGCGCATCGAAAGTATTGTAGATGCGGCTACGCCTGTCCATGCGGAACACGAAACCGACCGCTTCGCCGCGCGCGCGGATCGCTTCGCGGTTGTATTCGGATTGCGCGGAAGTACTGCCGTATTTCTCGGCAAGATGCTGATTGATATCCTGGCCTTCAGGCGGCATCTGCGGATTGAGCTCGAAAGGCTGGAAATGCAGGTTGGCACGAATCCCGTCGACGCGTTCCAATGCCTGTTCGAGCGCATTCAATCCAATAGCGCACCACGGGCACGATACATCCGATACGAAATCAATCTTCAGTTGCGTTGTCATTACTTTGCGGCATCCTGTCCAGGATTCATGATCCTACTTCGATTTATCGACATCGAGCACGGCCTTAAGCCGCTGCAAACGCGCATACTCTTCCTCGTTATGCTTCGCCAGTTTACTCTCGCGCCAATGATAGAACACTGCAATGCCGAGCATGGCAGCAGCCCCCACTGCAAGTTTACCTTTGTGCAAGGAGAGCAGGTTCACGGCATCTGTAGCAGTCATTGATGTCGCACCCGGCTTTTCCGCAGGGATATTTCCGTGGGAATGCGTGACATTTTGCCCCGAGGCATCTCCATCTGCTAGAGGAAGACCCGAATTCAAGGAATTTTGCATGGACATAAAAGGTTGAAACCTCCTTTTTTGAATCCGATCCGATGAACACAATATGAAACGTTAGTCCTTGCAATATCCAACAGGTTCATTTTTGGAAACAGGATAGACAAATACATGAACAGCAAATTTTCCATGCGCCGGACCATTGTCCTGGATACAAAAACGAGTTGCAGCCGATCGGTTAAGGATCCACTTTCTCGCTTGTGCACAATATCGATTGCCTGGACGCACTTTCCCGACGCGCGTTTCCGTCATTGATCACATATTTAAACGACCCGATAGCGTATGGCGATTACGAACCGTGGCTACGTATTACCGATAAGCGGTAGAAATCTTTGTAGTTGGAACCAGAGAAAAGGAACAATAACGCAATCCGAAATTTTCAAACTCAAAACAGCCACAAGTGAAGAATCCATGAACAACGCAGTGCGCGTGCTAACAGGTGTCGAAGGCGTCAGCGCTGTCACGGCATCGCTTTTTCGCAACGAGTTGAGCGTGCAATTCGATGCGCAGTTCGCTTCAAAACAGAGCTTGCAAGCCGTGCTGCAGGGCGCCGGCTACGGCATCGAAACGTCGAACGCCGGCGGTGATTGCGGCAGTAGCAACTGCAGCTAGGGCCTGACAGAAAACAAGTTGATCGTTTTAGGATAGTCCCGGGTGCGGGCGAATGGCGCAACCGAGTTTGTCAGGCATCATGGTTTGGCCGGCAGCGGAGCATACTCTGCCGGCACCCAGGCGTATCCCTTCCGGTCGGCGCGGATATGGCCGATGCCGGGAAACGGCAGATGCGCGCCTGCGATCCAGAGCTTGTTTTTCGCGGCTTTCGCAAATATCTTTTTACGGCTGGCGATTGCCTGCTTCTGATTCACATCGAATTCGATCGAGACTTCCGGCCGCGTGAACTGCACTGCATGGCTATGGACGATATCGCCCCAAACCAGCAATGTCTGCCCTCCGGACGCGAATTGATATCCGGCATGGCCGGGCGTATGCCCGGGAATCGACACCGAGACGACTCCCGGCAACAGCGTATCACCGGCATTGAACTCTTTCAGCCTGCCGGCGGTGACATAGGGTGCAACCGAATCCTGCGCAAGCTTGAAGAAGGGCTGTACCTGCTGCGGCGCCTTGGCGGCGACTTCCTTGTTCAGCCAGAATCCAGCCTCGTTCCTGGCAACATACACGGTCGCATTCGGAAACGCCGCCGTCCCATCCGGCGTAGCGATGCCGCATACATGGTCGCCGTGCAAATGGGTCAGAAGAATCGTGTCGATCTGCGCCATGTCATAACCCGCGGCCCGAATATTGTCGCCAATACCTCCCAGCGTCGGTCCGAAACACTTGGCAGCACCGGCATCCACCAGGACAAGATTGCGGCCGGTATTGACCAGGTACGCGTTGACTGCCGTCTGCATGCCCTTGGCCGAGTCGACAAACATCCGCGCCAGCAGGCTCTGGATGTCTTTCGCACTTGCGCCTTTCAACAGTTTTGCATCGAGAGCGACATAACCATCGTACAGGGCAGTCACTTCAAGCTCGCCAAGCGCCATGCGGTAATAGCCTGGAACCTGCGTCATGAATTTTGCCGGGGCCTCGGCGAAAGCGCTTTGCGGCATGGCGCTTGCCATTACAGCGGATAACGTAACCAATGCGGCAAACAGCCAGCGCCGCACACTCTTGTTATTGTGTGATGTCATGAAGTCCCTCGTAGCAGGTTGATAATACTATTTTATTATCATAACGCAACTTGCTCCGTTGCAGCTGACTATGGCCGCGTGCGCGCCGCAGTCACCATCGCCTTGCAACTCGCCCGCTGGCTGTCTCCGGATGGCAGTTTGGCGCACACATCTGCCAATTGCCCGCTCACCCGCTGCAACGCGGCATCATGCTTTCCGGCGGTATTCCATTGCGCCAGCTTGCGGCTCAAGCGCTCCAGCACCGCATGGTTGCGTTCGTAGAAGGCATTCTGCGTACCGCCCAGCTCGACAAACATGGTTTTCGCTGCGATCTCGATACGTTTCTCATCGTCCGGCGCCAAGTCGATCAGGCCGCTCAGGTAAGTGACACCCCATTGCAGACGCGTAGCCGGTCCCTTTGCAGCCTGATAGGCCTGTTCGTACCAGTCAAGGGCAGTCGCGTTGTCGCCTCGCTTCTTCGCATTCGATGCCAATGCCAGCATGAAGTAATAAGGCGAATGCGAGCGTTTCAATTCCGCCTTCAACAAGGTATCGGACGCATCCAGCAAGCCGGCCTCCGATAGCACATGACCGGCGCCGCTGATAACCGCCTGCCGCTCATACGCGTCGGTCGTGGCGCGATCGGCCTGGGCCACCTGCTGCCGGACATCATTGAGCAAGGCCGCATCCAGCGCACCTTTTGGCTGGCCCATTCGCGCCAGGGCTACGCGCGCTTCCAGCGCCGACAGACGATCGGCTTTCGATAATGCGGTATCGGCAGCCAGTTTTTGCAAAGCCTTGTTCCAGGCCGTCGTCAGCTGGCTTCGCGCTGCCGACTTCGGCGTCGAAATAAACCCGATTACGGGCGCGGCATAATTGGCCAGCAGATCCATGTTATCGCGTACGACCTGCGGACTGGCAAGCGTCTTCATGAGCTGCTCAACCGCGGCGGTCTTGTCGATCCTGGCAGCAGTCTCCGGTGAAGCGTCAGTTGCGACAACAATCGATTTCAGGGCAAGCCGTACTGCTGCATCACCGGGCGGCGCCGCCTTTGCCAGACGTTGCAGCATTACCGGTAAGTCCTTGCTGCCAACCAGTTGCTGCTCATCGGTATCCCACGAGTAATCAGCCAGCAGGCGCCAGTCATCGGCGCTCAAAGGCGTGCCGCCCAGAGCTGCCTGCAGCGTATCCCGAACCGGACGAACGGCATTCATTGCCAGCGTCAGTACCTGCAGATAGCGTTCGCCGTCCACCTCGCCTGGCAGGCGCGTGACCTCGGTGCCATCCGGCCTGAACAGGATCATGGTCGGATAGCCACGCACCTTGAAGCGCGCACCGAGCTTTTGTCCGTCCGGGCTGTCGCCGTCGAGATAGACCGGCACGAAGGAACGTGACCGCTCGATGAAATTCTGCCGGTTGAAAATCGTCGCCTTGACCTGGTTGCACGGCGGGCACCAGACCGCGCCCCAATACAGGAATACCGGCTTGTTGCGCGCC
>DATEZO010000186.1:0-8825 GCA_035255485.1 Burkholderiaceae bacterium | reverse complement strand
GGAATCAGATGGCGTGGCTGCCCGGGTCGTCCGGCCGGTGCTGTCGGGCCAGCTTCAGGATGGTTTTGCGGAAGGTGTCCAGCACGGTCGCCGCATTGAACGGCTTGACAATGAACCCCTGCACGCCACGCTGCAGCGCGCCTTGTACCGTGGCGGGATCGAGCTTGCCGGATACCAGGAACAGCAGCGCCTTGGGCAATTCGGCGTGCAGCGTGTCCAGCAGCACCATGCCGTCGCCCTCCGATGAGCCAATATCGATGCAGACGATTTGCGGGTGCAATTTGACCATGCTGGCCAGCCCCGCCGAGCTGGTATTGGCGTCGCCCACTACATCGTAGCCGGCATTCACCAGAATCGTGGTCAGCAGGTTGCGCGAGATGGCGTTACCATCCATAGCCACTACTTTCAGCATCGGTTGCATTCCTTGATCGTCATGGTCGGCGGGCCTTCGGTCTGGCGAAACGGCGGGTTGGGCGGCTGCGCCGGTGCAAAAAGGTCCCTGCAACACCATTGTTGTTCCCGACAGCGCCGACCGGATATGGACGCGCGCCCGATAAGGTACACTCCCGCCACGGCAAATTATAGCCGCCTCATTATTTCTTTAGCAGGATGCCGTATGCAAACCGAAAGTTTTATCCCAGGCAAGGATGCCTCGCTTGAATCCACGATCCGCTCGATGCAGGAAAAATTGCAGGCGCATGGATTCCACATTGAAGAACGCTCATGGCTGAACCCGGTCGACCATGCCTGGTCGGTGCATATCCGCGATCGCGATTGTCCGTTGCTATTCACCAACGGCAAGGGTGCTTCGGAACTGGCGGCACGGGCCAGCGCGCTGGGCGAATTCTTCGAGCGGCTCTCCTGCAATTATTTCTGGAATCATTATTATCTCGGCCGCGACATCGCCGACGGCAGCTTCGTACATTATCCGCAGGAACGCTGGTTTGCACTGGAGAGCGACACCTGGCCGGACGGCTTGCTGACGCCGGAGCTGCGCGCATTCTATGATCCGGAAGGCACGATCGAGGCGTCGATGCTGGTCGATTACAACTCCGGCCATCCGGAGCGCGGCATCTGCGCGATCCCCTATGTGCGCCAGCGCGATGGCGCAACCGTCTGGTTTCCGGTCAACATCATCGGCAACCTGTATGTCAGCAACGGCATGTCGGCCGGCAATACGCCGATGGAGGCGCGCACCCAGGCGCTGTCGGAAATCTTCGAGCGCGCCGTCAAGTTCCGCGTCATCCGCGAAGGCCTGTGCCTGCCGGATGTGCCGCCGCAAGTGCTGGCGCGCTATCCGAAGATCGAAGCCGGCATCCGGGCGCTGCGCGCGGCCGGCTTCGGCATCCTGGTCAAGGATGCCTCGCTTGGCGGCCAGTTTCCAGTCATGAATGTCACCCTGCTGCATCCGCAGGACCAAGGCTGCTTCGCCAGCTTTGGCGCGCATCCGCGCTTTGAGATCGCGCTGGAGCGCGCGCTCACCGAACTGCTGCAGGGCCGGGCGCTGGATGCGCTGGGCGGCTTTCCGGAACCCGGTTTCGACCTGGATGAAATCGCGCATGCGCAAAACCTTGAAATCCATTTCGTCGATTCGAGCGGCATCATCAGCTGGGACTTCCTGCGCGACACGCCCGATTTCGCCTTCAGCGACTGGAATTTCAGCAGCACGACCGAACAGGATTATGCCTGGTCGGTAGCCGCCATCCATGCCCTGCAGCAGGATATCTACATTGCCGACTTCACCCATCTGGGCGTATACGCATGCCGGGTTTTGGTGCCCGGCATGTCCGAGATCTACCCGGTTGAAGACCTGGAATGGGACAACAACAGCATCGGCAACGAGATCCGCGAACCGATCCTGCATCTGGCCGAACTGGACCAGGAAGAATGCACCGATCTGCTGGCCACGCTGAACGACTCCGGCCTGGCCGACCAGCGCCTGATTGCGGCGCTGATCGGCCTGGCGCCGGATGCCGGCTCGGCATGGAAAGAGTTGCGCGTCGGCGAGCTGAAAACCCTGCTGGCGCTGGCCATTGGCGATACCGGGGCGATCCGCGAGGGTTGCGACTGGATCCGGCATTTCAACCAGATCGATGCCGCCCGCCAGCGCGTGTATCGCTGCATCGACAGCCTGCTGCAGCTGGGTGACCGGACGCCGTATCATGCCGCGCTGATCGCGCTCTATGGCGAGGATGCGCTCAATCAGGCGGACGCCTTGCTCTCCCGGCGCGAGCGTTTCTTCGGCCTGCATGCGCCCGGCATGGGGCTGGAAGGCTGCGACCTGCACCAGCGCCTGCTGGCGGCATATACGAAAGTGCAAACGGCGAAAGCGGCAAGCCGATAATCATGCGGCATGGAGCCGTTGACGCTGCGATGAAAACCGCTCAACACAGAGACACGGAGACACCGAGAACAGCAGGAGAAAACCAAAGCTGCTTTTGTTTTTCCTCTGTGTCTCGGTGTCTCTGTGTTGAGGGATTTTGAATCCGTCCCAATTCGGATGCCCCTTAATTTGCAGCCGGATCAATAGCGCGCCGGCGTCGACAGGAACAGATCCTTGAATTCGCGCGGCTGCGAGCGCCAGTACCGCTGCGGCGCCCGCACCTGCGCCCCGAGCGCCGCCGCCGCATGCCATGGCCAGCGCGGATCGTACAGGATGCCGCGCGCCAGTCCAATCATGTCGGCCCGGCCGCAGGCCACGATGTCTTCGGCCTGCTGCGCGCCGGTGATCAGGCCGACCGCGATGGTCGGCATGCCGGCTTCGCGTTTCAGATGTTCAGCGAACGGCACCTGGTAGCCCGGTCCGACCGCGATCTTTTGCAGCGGCGATGCGCCGCCGCTCGACACATCGAGAAAATCGCAGCCACGCTGCTTCAGTTCCTGCGCAAAAACGCTGGTCTGCGCCAGATCCCAGCCGCCCTCGACCCAATCCGTCGCCGACACCCGCACGCCAACCGGCTTGCCGGGCGGCACCGCCGCCCGCACCGCATCGAACACTTCGAGCGGAAAGCGCATCCGGTTTGCCAGCGATCCGCCGTAGGCATCGTCACGCCGATTCGACAGCGGCGACAGGAATTGATGCAGCAGATAGCCGTGCGCGGCATGCACTTCGAAGGCGTCGATGCCGATGCGGTCGCCACGCCGGGCCGCAGCGGCGAAGGCGTCTCGGATACGCTGCAGTCCGGCCTGGTCCAGCGCCACGGGTGGCTCGTCCTGCGCCGCGAACGGTAGCGGTGACGGCGCAACGGGAGTCCATCCGCCCGGCGCCTGCGCCGGAATCGATTGTCCGCCTTCCCATGGCGCACGGGTCGATCCCTTGCGCCCGGCATGCGCCAGCTGCAGCGCGATCGGGATCGAAGCGTACTTGCGGATGTCGCGCAACACGGCGCCGAGCGCCTCTTCAGTGGCGTCCGACCAGAGGCCGAGATCCTGCGGCGAAATCCGCCCCAGCGGCTCCACCGCGGTCGCCTCGATGAACAGGATACCGGCCCCCGACAGCGCCAGATGGCCGAGGTGGATCAGGTGCCACGGTGTCGCCCGGCCTTCGTCGGCCGAATACTGGCACATCGGTGCGATGGCGATCCGGTTGGCAAGGTGCAGGTTGCCAAGGGTGATCGGTGCAAAGAGCTGGCTCATCGGAAGCTATCCTTCATTCTGAACGCCAGCTAGCCGCGCGGCAGATGCGCGCTGATCAGGGCGTGTGCGATCGAGACGCCGAGTGCGATTTCGGGCAACGGATCGCTTGGTCCGAACCAGCGCGCTTCGGCGATTTCATTCTGGTCGAGCACGATCTCGCCACCGGCGTAGTCGGCGGTAAAGGCGATCATCAGCGAATGCGGAAACGGCCAGGACTGGCTGCCGAAGTAGCGCAGGTTGGCAACCGCCAGCCCGACTTCCTCGCGCACCTCGCGATGCACCGCTTCCTCGACCGATTCGCCCGCCTCGACGAAGCCGGCCAGCGCACTGAACCGGTTGGTGGGCGAGGCGACATGGCGGGCCAGCAGGATGGCATCCTCCTTGCGGACCAGCACCATCATCGCCGGCGAAATGCGCGGATACGCTGTCATGCCGCAGTTCGCGCAGGTGAAGCAGCGCTCGTGCGCCGCCAGCGCCATCGGACTGCCGCATGCGCCGCAATAGCGATGGGTGCGCGCCCACTCGGCGATCTGGAAGGCCCGTCCCGCCAGCGCCATCAACGCATCGTCGAGCGTGCCGAACAGCGAGCGCAGTTTCCTGAACGTGTAGCCCGGCGCCGGCGACACCTCTTGCGCCGTCGATCCGGTGCGGCAATAGCGCCCTTGCCACATGCCGACCGGATGCAGATCCGCGTCCTGGATAGCCAGCCCGGCGCAGGCTGCGGCATCCGGCAGCGCCAGATCGGTGTCGCGCACCAGCAAGGCATCGCCGCAGAACACGAAGGTGTACGGGTCGGGATGCGCCTGCGGCGCGTGCAAGGGAATGAATGAAGCGGGCGTCTTCAGCATGGAAATCCGGCTTTCGCAAAAATGGGCGGGCCTTGCGATTCTATCGCTTGTCGCGGTTGCCCGGCTGGACGCCCGCCACCCGCTGCGTTGCCTTATCGATATCGACATAGCGCCAGGCCGTGAATTCAACCGGATGACGCCGGTAATTCCGGAGCCACGGCTGATACAGGTCCACCGACAGCGGATGCGTGAGCGTGACCCACGGCGCATAGGCATGCATCAATTGCGTCATGTCATGATACAGCCGCGTGCGGGCGGGCGAATCGGGCAGCAGGCGGGCCTGTTCGTACCGCTGGTTGAAGGCGGGCAGGTCGAAGCGCGCATAATTGGCGCGGTCGCGATTCGGGCCGTACAGCAACTGGAAGAAATTGTCGCCGTCCGGAAAGTCGGCAACCCAGTTGGTTTCGAACATTTGCACCTGGCCCCGCCGCGCCGCCTTGGCGATTTCGCCATACTTGCCGCTCTTGAATGCGACCCGGATGCCGATCGCCTGCAGATTCCGGCGCCACAACTCATCGCGCTCGCGGCCCGCTGCCGACGCCAGCGTGTGCATCGTCAGGATCAGCGGCGTGCCGTCCGGCAGGCGGCGATAACCGTCGCGGGCATCTGTCCTGTAGCCGAAACGGTCCAGCAGCGCGCGCGCCAGCGCCGGGTCGTAGCGGTTCGGATTGCGGTAATCCGGATCGTAGCCGGCCGCATCCGGCGGCAGCGGCGACTGCGCCGGCAACGCCATGCCGTGGTCCAGGACCCGGATATCCTCGTCGCGGTCGTAGCACAGCGCAATCGCGCGGCGCAGCGCGATTTTCTCGCGGGTGTAGCCGCCGAGCACCGGATCGTCCAGGTTCATCCACAGGTAATAGGTTTGCAGCGGCGTAGTCAACGCCAGCCGGATGCCTTGCGCCGCCAGCGCCGGCTTCAGCTTGCCGTGTTCCAGCACGCTGCCGAGCAGCGCCGGCGGCACTTGTTCGAGAACATCGACGCTGCCTTCCAGAAAACCCAGCAGCCGCGGTTGCCGTTCTTCCATCACCCGGATATCGATGCGGCCAACCAGCGGCAGCCGCTTGCCCTTGAGCGCGGCGGCAATCGCCTGGCTATCGGCATCGGCGCCGGGTGCGCCATCGAAGACCGTGGTGCGGAAATCCGGATTGGCGTGCAGCACGATCCGGTTGCTGCGCTGCCATTCCGCGATCATGAACGGCCCGGTGCCGACCGGATGATTGCCGCTATCGCCGGGCCAGGCCTCGATCACTTCGCGCGCTACCGCCGCCGTGGCCGGCATCGCCAGCTTGTGCAGGAAATTGGGGTCCGGCGCGGTCAGGCGGATGCGCAGCGTATAGCGGTCGAGCGCCGTCAACCCCGCCACGGCGATAGCGGGATTGAACCGGCCCGGCCGCTTCAGCACCGCATCGCCGGCAATCCGGCCGTCAAACAGGAACAGCCAGGGCGACTTCAGCGCCGGATCGTACAGGCGCTTGAAGCTGTACGCATAATCCTGCGCAGTCAGTTCGCGCGGGCGGCCCTTGAAAACGGATGACGGCGTGAAATGGATGCCGGGCCGGATGCGGAAAACATAGGTGCGGCCGCCGTCGCTGATGTCCGGCATGGCGGCGGCGGCATTCGGCTGCAGCCTGAGCGGTCGCGCCAGGTACGCGTAGCGCAGCAGCGGATCGAAGATGTTTTCATTGATGGCCAGCGTATTGACGTCGGAAGCGAGCGCCGGATCGAGGCTGGTTTCGCTGCTGACGATCAGCGCGTGCAGCGTCTTGGCCATGTCCGCGCCGCGCGCCGCAGGCAGGCAGGCAAGCCAGGCCAGCGCCAGCGGCGCGGCCAGGAGGAGAAAGCGGAGCAGGCGGTGCAAAGGCATGGTGGAATGCGAGAGCGTGAAAACGGATCGCCGCTATTGTCGCATTTGCGTGCCGGTGGCGGGCCGGACAGTGACCAAGCCGGTGACTGCCCAGGTGCTGCATCGTGCAGGATGCACAAATTCCCTGTCATTCCCGCAGGCGGTTAGCGGGAACGACGCGCCTGCAGTCACGTGCAGGCAGACAATTAAACTGTAGTCAAGGCACCTGGGGGGTGACGAGATCGTCTGATTGCATGGGGAGTATAGGTAAAAAACATTGAATATGCGCAATCATTCCGAGGGCCTTATAAAATACTGGATAGAAGTATAAAATACGGCAAATAGCCTTGCATGTCACCCCGCAGGCCGCCTCTGGCCGGCACGACGTGTCATATTCCCGCATACCATTCGTATCCCTGGTCTTCCCAGTAGCCGCCCTTGCCGCCGCCGATCTGCTCGAAGCTGTCCACCAATTCGATCGCCATGACATATTTGGCCATCTTGTAACCGAGTTGCCTCTCTACCCGCAGCCGGATCGGCGCGCCGTTTGCAATCGGCAGCGGCTGGCCGTTCAACTCATAGGCAAGCAGGGTTTGCGGATGGTACGCGTCTTCCATGTCGATGCTCTCGTAATACCGCGTGCCTGCATCGTCCATCGGATCGGCGCAATGCAATACGACGTAGCGCGCCTCCGGTTTCGGTTGCACACGCGCCATCACCGCACCAAGCGGCACGCCCTTCCATTGCCCGATCGCGCTCCAGCCTTCGACGCAATCATGGCGGGTAATCTGGGTCCGGCTCGGCATGGTGCGCAGTTCGCCCAGGGAAAAGGTCGTTGGCGCCTCGACCAGGCCGGAAATCGTGAGCCGGTATCCGGCAAAGCCGCTGGCGGCGAGCGCCTGATACTGCGGGTTATCGGGATCGGCGGTGCCGTTGCTGCGAAACCGGGGAGACAGGTCGGCAGCGCTGAATTCCTGTGCCATCGACAGGCGCGATGTCACCAGCCGTTGCGAGCGCCTGGTGAGCGCTTCCGCGCGCTGCAGGAAGCGCGGAAACCATTCGGTCTGCGACAGGCGGTCGCAACCGGCCAGTAGCGCACCGGCTCCGACAGCAAGGGTGCGTGCCAGAAAATGGCGGCGCGCGGCTTCAGTGGGTGTCATGCGGCGCCTCCGTTGCGATCCGGTAGCGGCCGGTAATCATGGAACGCAGGTTGTTCCACAGGCCGCTGACGATGACTTCAAACACATGAATCAAGACAAATCCCACCAATGCCCATGCGGCCACAAAATGCATCGTGCGTCCCGACTGGCGACCGCCCAGCAGATCGACCCAGCCCGGCAAGACGGTATCCAATCGCGGCGACATCGACCAGCCGGTAAGGACGATCAACGGCAACAGACCGAAAATGACAGCCAGGTAGGCCAGTTTTTGCAGCACGTTGTAATGTTTCGCGGCGTCGCCAACAGCATGGCGCAACAGCAGATGATCCTTGATCGAGCGGCCGATGGAACGCCACTCCTTCCTGCCTGGCGCCAAGTCACGCGTCAAATGCCTGCTGAAAACGGAATAGGCCACATAGGTCATTCCATTGAGGACAAAGACCCACGCAAAGAACAGATGCCAGCGCCGCCCCATCGCGAGCCACTGGCGCCCGGGAATTGTCGCCCAGGAGGGAAAACCGCGCGCGACCAGGCGTCCCTCCGGGTTCCGGGATGCGCCCAGTATTCCGGTTGTAATGAATTCATGACCCAGCACATCCGTCACACCAATGAGGTTGTGGTCCGGGGTTTGCCGGGAATGCAGCTGCAACACCGGCGCTTGCCCCGAATACGACGAACGCCCCCAGTGCAGCGCCGGATAGGCATTGAATATTTGCAGCCCGCTCATCAGCAGCATGAAAAATGCGATGGCGTTAATCCAGTGCATGATCCGCACCGGCAGGGCATGCCGGTAATAGGGCACTGGCTGTGTTGCGTCAGAGGCGGGCATGGCCATGCTCCTCATCAGGTTATCGTTGCGCGCGTCCTCAGTGCGTCCAATGCTGCCGGTACCATTCCGCAAACCGGGGGCCCGGCATCGGCCGGCCGAGATGGAAGCCCTGCCCCTGATACAGGGCATGCTGCTGCAGCAGCGCGACATCGCTGGCGCTTTCAACGCCGCCGACCACCACGCTAATGCCCAATGCGCGTCCCAGGGCCAGCGCCGTTTCCGCTATGGCGAAGCTGGTGCGGTCGCAGGCCCGGTGCGGCATGAATGCGCGGTCGACTTTCAGCACATCCATTGGCAACTGGCTCAACTGCTTCAGGTTCGAACTGCCGGCGCCGAAATGGTCGACGACGATCCTGAATCCCCGCTCCTTGAGCCGTTGCAACACGGCCATGGCGCTATCGAAATTTTTCATGATGGTGCTTTCGGATACTTCGATTTCCAGGTGTGCCGGATCGATCCCGAAGGCGCCCATCGTCTGGTCCAGGCTGGACTCCAGCTCCTTGGCGCGC
>DATEZO010000185.1:0-19992 GCA_035255485.1 Burkholderiaceae bacterium | reverse complement strand
GGGTAATCGGAAAGGTACAGCTCCATCATGCCGCGCCGCAGCTCGGCCAGCTTCGGCGTCTGCGTCTGCACCTTCATGCCGGATTCGCAGGGCGTGGTGCAAGAGGCCGGATAACCCTTGCGGCCGTCGATCTCGACCAGGCACAGGCGACATGAGCCGAACGCTTCCAGGCTGTCGGTCGCGCACAGCTTCGGCACCTGGATGCCGGCCTCGGCGGCGGCGCGCATCACCGAGGTGCCTTGCGGCACGCTGATTGCCATGCCGTCGATCTCGAGCGCCACCGTTTTTTCCGATACGCGCTGCGGCGTACCGTAATCCGTTTCATTCAGAGGGTTCATCCTGCTATCCTTGTCGGGCGTCATGCCGCCCTGGTTCCCGCGTCCAGGCCGAAGTCTTCGGGAAAATGATTCAGTGCCGACAGTACCGGCAACGGCGTCATCCCGCCCATCGCGCATAGCGATCCATTCAACATCAAGTCGCACAGGTCGCGCACCAGATGGATCTGCCGTTCGCGGTTTTGCCCAGCCATGATCTGGTCCATCGCCTCCACGCCGCGCACCGAACCGATGCGGCACGGCGTGCATTTGCCGCACGATTCGATTGCGCAAAATTCCATTGCATGACGCGCCTGCCGTGCCATGTCGACCGTGTCATCGAATGCCACAATGCCGCCGTGGCCCAGCGTGCCGCCGAGTGCCATCAATGCCTCATAGTCGAGCGGCGTGTCGAATTGCGATGCGGGCAGATACGCGCCCAGCGGGCCGCCGACCTGCACCGCGCGCAATGGTCGCCCGCTGCGCGTGCCGCCGCCGAAGTCATGCAGCATTTCACGCAGCGTGATGCCGAAGGCTTTTTCCACCAGCCCGCCGTGCCGGATATTGCCCGCCAGCTGGAATGGCAGCGTGCCGCGCGAGCGGCCCATGCCATAGTCGCGGTAGAACGCCGCGCCGCGCGCCAGGATCAGCGGCACAGCCGCCAGCGTGATCACGTTGTTGACCACGGTCGGCTGGCCGAACAGGCCGGCGATTGCCGGTAGCGGCGGCTTGGCACGCACGATGCCGCGCTTGCCTTCCAGGCTTTCCAGCAAGGCAGTTTCCTCACCGCACACATAGGAGCCGGCGCCGACCCGCACCTCAAGGTCGAAGCGCGTGCCGCTATCGAGAATGTTTGCGCCGAGACAGTCGTGCGCCCTGGCAATCGCGATCGCCTGATTCAGTGTCGCAGCCGCATGCGGATATTCGGAACGCACATAGATATACCCTTGCGTCGCGCCGACCGCAAGGCCGGCAATCGTCATGCCTTCGATCAGCATGAACGGATCGTCTTCCATCACCATGCGGTCGGAGAAAGCGCCGGAATCGCCCTCATCGGCATTGCATACCACGTATTTTTGCGCTGCCGCCGCGTCGCGTACGGTCTGCCATTTGATGCCAGCCGGGAAAGCGGCCCCGCCGCGCCCGCGCAAGCCGGAATCGGCCACCTGTCCAATGATCTGCTCCGGCGCCAGTTGCAGCGCCCGCCGCAAGCCGGCATAACCTTCGAGCGCGCGGTAATCGTCAAGCGATAACGGATCGGTGACACCGATGCGCGCGAATGTCAGGCGTTCCTGGTTTTTCAGATAAGGAATGGCCTCGGTTAGCCCCAGTCCCAGCGGATGTGTGCCACCATGCAGAAAACCTGCGTCAAACAGAGCCGGCACATCAGCCGTTGCCACCGGCCCGTAGGCGATGCGCCCACTGGCTGTGGCCACCTCCACCAGCGGCTCAAGAAAGAACATGCCGCGCGAGCCGTTGCGCACGATGCGAATAGCGATGCCGCGCTGCTGGGCTTCGTGCGCAATTGCCGCGGCAACCGCATGCGCGCCGAGCGCGAGCGCCGTCGAATCGCACGGCACATACACGGTGACAGCGGCTGCGGCGGCGTTCATGGCGCCCCCCGCTGTGCTTGCAGCAGCGCATCCAACTTATCCGGCGTCATGCGCGCATGCACCTCGCCATCCACCATGACCGCTGGCCCGCAGGCACACTGGCCGAGGCAATACACGGGCTCCAGCGTGATTGCACCATCACTTGTTGTCTGATGGAAGTCGCAATCCAGCGTCGTTTTCGCATATGCCGCCAATGCGTCGGCGCCGACCGACTGGCATGCTTCTGCGCGGCACAGTCGCATCACATGCCGGCCGACGGGTTGCCGGCGGAAGTCAGGATAGTAAGTCATCACGCCATGCACTTCGGCGCGCGACAGATTCAGTCCGTTTGCAATCAACGGCACCGCCTCCGATGGAATCCAGCCGATGGCCTGCTGGATTGCATGCAGGATTGGCAACATTGCGCCGGGCATCGCCTGGTGCTCTGTGATAATGGCCTTGACCACTTCAATATCGAAATAGGCTTGCGTACTCACGCCGGGACTCCTGTTAATGCATGTCTGATGTTATATACCAATGCCGTCGCGGCGAATAGTGGGTGGGCGCGAATGTCGGAATGTCGTTGCATGGATCATGGTTGCCGCTGTTAACTAAAATATCCAAGCAGAATAAACCGTCGGGTGGGCACGGCTTTGATGCTACCCATACCGCCGTCAATCGCAATGATCGAGGTGCGAGTGCCCAGAATGACGTGCAACGAGATGGGTGCTGGAATCATACGCCGTCATACGACATCGACCACCTGATCCAGTGCCTTGAGGCAATCGCGCTCTTTGTCCGCCAATCCTCTGGTCAGGCGCGGATCATCCCGGTTCAGGCGGTTCTGGTGCGTCAGGATATGCACCTTGCTCAGATAATCGCCAGTGGCAAGTATTTTGCCGACCGATGAAAGCGTCGCATGCCTGTGGCTGGTGCCCTGTTCTTCTATTGCACGCACGACTGGTTCTGGAAAGCGCCATTCCCTGGCAATGCTGCAGGACAGGCTGCGCGTGTACTGAACGAGGGCATTGCAAAAGCTGCCCGATCCGATCGGTTCGCTGCCATCAAACAGTTGATCGATCACTCTTAACGCGGCAATCAGTCCGGCATTTTGCACCAGCCCGGCCATGAAGGCCTCGAAACGGTCGCCCTGCTCATCCTGGCAGAGCAGGCGGGCGGCAATTGCGCATTTTTCCGATTGGTTCCAGAGCCGTGGCGCAATCGATTTCGTGAACTGGCCCGAATTCAGATTGATGATCGGCCTGAATGTGACAATGGTAATCAATTGCCGCAGCCCATCATGGCCGATCACCAATACGGCATTCTCGATGCTGTCTATCGACTGGGCTGAATTATAGAGTGCGTTATTGGCTAGGCGAACCACTGCGGCAACCAGTACGACATCATGCGCAATCAGGCGCGCCAGCTCCGCGCCGGAAAAATTCTCCGTGCGCAGCCGCTGCAGCAATTGCGGAATCACGCCCGGCATCCTGCGCACCAGGGTTGCACCCGATTGCCCCGACGCCACAATCCTGTCCAGCGCTGCAAGAATCTTGTCTTCGGTCCGGTTGGTGAAGATGTCGGCATTGTTGCCGTTCTCGAACAACCAGTCAGTAAAATTTGCATCGATATCGTGCCGCTGCAGGGCAGAAATGCCGCCTCCCTTGCCAAGTGCCGGCGGCATGTGCTCCGCCGTGATCGATGCGGCAGCCGCAGCGACGACGGGAACGGTATCCATGGCGGCCGCAGCGGGTATTTGCGGCGCTTTGCCGGGAGCGCGTGAAAAAAAGCGACGCAGCCATTGGTACATGAGGGTTTCCCGATTGTCCAGTCAGGGTTGAAAAACAGTGAAGGCGATGAAAATGGATCACACGGGATCATACGCGATGTCTACGATACCTCGCCGACCCGATGGCACGCCACCAGCCGCCCCTCGAACGGCAATGCCTGCGGTGTTTCATGGCGACAACGGTCGATCGCATGCGGGCAGCGGTTGTTAAATGCGCATCCCGGCGGCGGCGCGAGCGGCGATGGCAGTTCGCCCGGTAGCATCATCCTGGGCAGACGCTGCGCCGGATCGATGCGTGGCGTGCTGGCAAACAGTGCGCGCGTGTAGGGATGCAAGGGTTGGCTGAACACCTGCGCCCTGGTGCCATGTTCGACCATCTTGCCGAGATACATCACCAGCACTTCGTCGGCGATATGCTCGACCACCGCCAGGTTGTGCGAAATGAACAGGTACGCAACGCCGCTGGCCTGCTGCAAGTCCATCAGCAGGTTCAGCACCTGCGCCTGCACCGAGACGTCCAGCGCCGACACCGGCTCGTCGGCCACCACCACTTTCGGATCGAGCATCAGCGCGCGCGCAATGGCGATGCGCTGGCGCTGGCCGCCGGAAAACATGTGCGGATAGCGGTGGTAATGCTCGGAACGCAGGCCGACTTGCGCCATCATCGCCTGCGCCTTGTCCATGCGCTCGGCCTTCGATAATCCGGTATTGATTACCAGCGGCTCTTCCAGCATCGCGGCTACTTTCTTGCGCGGATTCAGGCTGGCATACGGATTCTGGAACACCATCTGCACCTGCGAACGCACATGCCGCAGGGCCGCCTTGCCCGCCTGTGTGATATTGGCGCCGCCGATCCATAATTCGCCGCTGGTGGGCGTTTCGATCATCGTGACTTGGCGTGCCAGCGTCGATTTGCCGCAGCCTGATTCGCCGACCACGGCCAGCGTCTTGCCGGGCGCGAGCGTAAACGATACGCCGTCGAGTGCGCGCGCGGTCGCCTTCGGTTTCATCCAGCCTTGCGAAACAGGATAGTGTTTCGCAAGATTCCTTGCCTCCAGCAGCATCGCGGCATCGCTCATCATGCCACCTTGTCCCTGGCCTGTTCCCAATCATTGGTGGGCCGGCCCTGTGCATCGAGCGGGTAATGGCAGCGCGATTGCGCACCGGCGGCACCCGCCAGCGCCGGACGCACCGCGCGACAATGCGCGGTCGCATAGGCGCAGCGCGGGTGCAGCAGGCAGCCGCCCGGGCGGTCGTATTGACCCGGTACCACGCCGGGAATCGTCTGTAGCCGGGCGCGGCCGATATTATGTTCCGGCAATGCAGCCAGCAAGGCCTGTGTGTACGGATGGTGCGGCGCACGGAAGATCTCCGGCACCCGGCCGGTTTCCACCACTTGGCCGGCATACATCACGACCACGCGCTGCGCGGTCTGGGCCACGACCGACAGGTCGTGCGTGATCAGCATCAGCGCCATGCCGCGCTCGCGCTGCAGTTGCAGCAGCAGTTCCAGCATCTGCGCCTGCACCGTGACATCGAGCGCCGTGGTCGGTTCGTCTGCAATCAGCAGGCGCGGATTGCAGGCAATCGCCATTGCTACCATGACGCGCTGGCTCATGCCACCCGATAACTGGTGCGGATAGGCCTCCAGGCGCCGTTCCGGGTCGGGAATATCGACCTGTTTCAACAGCGCCAAAGCCTTGGCGCGCAAGGTCTTGCCGGATGCCTTGCCCTCGTGTACGCGCAAGGTTTCCATCAACTGATACGCCACCGTAAAGCACGGGTTCAGGCTGGTCATCGGGTCCTGGAAAATCATCGCGATATCCTTGCCCAGCAGGCCGCGCCGTTCTTTCTCCGGCATGGCCAGCAAGTCGCGGCCGTCGAACGCCATGCGCTCGGCTTGCACGCGGCCCGGATAATCGATCAGGCCCATCAAGGCCAGCGAGGTGACGCTTTTGCCCGAGCCGGATTCGCCGACGATGCCGACCACTTCGCCGGCCTCAATGACAAGATCGAGATCGTCCACGGCGGTAAACGGCGCGGCGGTCGAGCCGAATTCGATGCGCAGGTTTTTAATGTCGAGTAATGCCATGGTTCACCGTTTCAGTTTCGGATCCAGCGCATCGCGCAAGCCGTCGCCCATCAGGTTGAAGGCCAGTACCGAGATCAGGATTGCCAGGCCGGGAAAGGTCACCACCCACCACGCGCTCTGGATGAATTCCAGCGCGGACGACAGCATTGAGCCCCATTCCGGCGTCGGCGGCTGCGCGCCCAAGCCAAGGAATCCGAGCGCGGCGGCATCGAGAATCGCCGCCGAAAAGCCGAGCGTGGCCTGCACGATCAGCGGCGCGGCGCAATTCGGCAGCACGCAATTGAACATCAGGCGCAGCGTGCCGGCGCCGGCAATGCGCGCGGCGTTGACATAATCCTTCGGTAATTCGCCGATCACCGCCGCCCGCGTCAGACGCACGTAATGCGGCAGCATCACGATCGCGATCGCATACATCGCATTCATCAGGCCCGGCCCGAGAATCGCCACCACCGCCACTGCCAGCAGCAGGCTTGGCAGCGCCAGCATGATATCCATCAGGCGCATGATCGCGATCTCGGCGATGCCGCGGAAAAAGCCGGCGATCAGGCCCAGCACGATGCCGAAACCAAGCGACAGCGACACCGATACAAAGCCGATGAAGAGCGACAGGCGCGTGCCGTGGATCAGGCGCGACAGGATGTCGCGGCCGACCGGATCGGTGCCGAGGATGAAACTGTCCGATCCGCCGTTTGCCCACATCGGTGGCGCCAGGGTATGGTCACGGAATTGCTCGATCGGCGAATGCGGCGCGACAAGGTTCGCCAGTAGCGCGATGGCGATCAGGAAGGCAACGGTGACCAGGCCGATCACTGCACCGCGATTCTGGCGGAAATAACCCCAGAATTCGCGTAGCGGATGGGGCGGCGCGCCCGTTGCGGCAGTGGCAGGTACGGTGCTCATGCGTTGTGCCGGATGCGTGGATTGACGACCCCGTACAACAGATCGACGATCAGGTTGACGACGATGATGATGGTGGCGGATAGCAGGATGCCGCCTTGCACCACTGGATAGTCGCGCCGATGGATTGCTTCGACCAGCCATTTGCCGATGCCGGGCCAGGAGAAGATGGTTTCGGTCAGGATTGCACCGGCCAGCAGCGTGCCGACCTGCAGTCCGATCACGGTAATGATCGGAATCAGTGCATTGCGAAAGGCGTGCACGCCAACTACGCGCAGCCGCGACAGGCCCTTGGCACGCGCGGTGCGGACGTAATCTTCACGCAGCACTTCCAGCATCGCCGAACGTGTCATGCGCGCGATCACCGCCAGCGGGATCGTGCCGAGCGCGATGGTAGGCAGGATCAGGTGCGAGGCCGCCGACCTGAATGCGCCTTCTTCACCGGATAGCAGGCTGTCGATCAGCATGAAACCGGTTACCGGCGGCAAGTCGTAGAGGATATCCATGCGGCCCGACACCGGCGTCCAGCCGAGCGTGACGGAAAACAGCATGATCAGCAGCAGCGCCCACCAGAAAATCGGCATCGAATAGCCGGTCAGCGACACGCCCATGACTGAATAATCGAGCACGGTATTGCGCTTCAAGGCGGCCAGGATGCCGGCCGGCAAGCCGATCAGCAGCGCGAACAGGATGGCGCACAAGGACAGTTCCAGCGTGGCCGGAAACAGCGCCAGGAATTCATGGAGCACCGGCTCGTGCGTGACGATCGAACGGCCGAGATCGCCCTGCGCCAGGTTGCCGAGATAATCGAAATACTGCATGTACAGCGGCTGGTCGAGACCGAATTCATGCCGCAGCGCCGCGTAGCGCGCTGCATCCATGCCGCGCTCGCCGGACATCGCCTCGACGGCATCGCCGGGGATCAGGTGGATCAGCAAAAATACCAGCAAGGTAATGCCGAGAAACGTCGGAATCACCAACGCCGCCCGACGCAAGAGGAATCCGATCATTGCGCCTATCCTATAGAGAGCACGGTTGCACGGCAGGCCAGTCTTGTGGACGATCGCCGGTACGATGGGACGCGATTATACATAGATCCGGATGGGAATCGCGCGGCAGTCCGGGGTGCACGGATGCCGCCTTGCCGGTCATTCCCGCTGAGCCTGCGCTCCCGAACGGGATGGTCGGGGCACGAATGACCATGGCAAGTACCGGAAGGGCAATGAACCGTAGCCCGGAGAGGTGTTGCGTTTCTCCAGGCTACGGGGAAGCTGGTGGCCTGCCCGGCCAATCCCCTGATTTCCGTGCGATTACTTCTTCACCAGATCCACGTATTTGAAATAGTGATGCGCTGTCGCGTCCATCTTGAAGTTTCTGACTTCCTTGCGTACCGGTGTATAGCGCAGCGAGTGGGCGATTTCGATTTGCGGTATTTCGTCATGCACGACGACCTGGGCCTTTTCATAGAACCTGGCGCGCTCGCCCTGCTTCGGCGTGGTCTTGCCTTTCTGGAACAGGTCTTCGAATTCCTTGTTGCACCAACGTGAGACATTGCCGCCGCCCTTGACCGCTTCGCACGACAGGATCGGGCCGAAGAAATTATCCGGATCGCCGTTGTCGCCAGACCAGCCGTACATCATGGCATGCTGCTCACCGGCCTTGCTGCGCTTGCGATATTCGCCCCATTCGTAGGTGGTCAGCCGGGTTTTTACGCCCAGCTTGGCCCAGTCGGACTGGATCAGTTCCGCCATGCGCTTGCCGTCCGGATTGTAGGGACGGGTGACCGGCAAATACCAGAGCTCGACTTCAAAACCGTTCGGATAGCCGGCCTTGGCCAGCAATTCCCTGGCCTTGGCAGGGTCGTATGGATAGTCCTTGATCTTGTCGTTATAGCCCCACATGGTCGGTGGCAGCGGGTTTTTCGCCGGCTGGCCCGCGCCCTGGTATACCGACTTCAGGATCGACTGCTTGTCGACGGCCATCGCCAGCGCCTGGCGCACCAGCTTGTTGTCGAACGGCTTTTTTTCGACATTGAATGCGATATAGCCGATGTTCAAGCCTTCCTTGGTCAGCAGGTCGATCGCCGGATCGCTCTTCATGGAGGCGATGTCGGCCGGTTTCGGAAACGCCATCACATGGCATTCCCCGGCCTTCAGCTTGGCGTAACGCACCGAGGCATCCGGCGTGATGGCATAGATCAGGTTATCGATCTTCGGCCGGCCTTCCCAATACTGTTCATGCGCCTTGTAGCGGATCGTCGCGTCCTTCTGGTAGGACACGAACTGGAATGCGCCGGTGCCGATCGGTTCGCGATCGATCACGTCCGGCGTGCCGGCTGCCTTCAGCCTATCGGCGTATTCAGCCGACAGGATCGAGGCGAAATCCATTGCCATGTTGGCCAGGAACGGCGCTTCCGGATGCTTGAGCCTGAAGCGCACGGTAGTGTCGTCAACTTTTTCCAGCTTGTCGACAATCTTGGCCATCCCCATGTCTTCATAGTAGGCAAAGGTCTGGCCGGCGGTGACCTTGTGGAACGGGTGGTTCGGATCGGCCATGCGGTTGTACGAAAACAGCACGTCATCGGCGTTGAAGTCGCGGGTCGGCTTGAACCTGGCGTTGCTGTGGAACTTGACGCCACGGCGCAGCTTGAAGGTATACACCAGGCCATCGGGCGACACGTTCCACGATTCGGCCAGTCCCGGCACGATTTCGGTGGTGCCGAGCTTGAATTCGACCAGCCGGTTGTACATCGGCACCGACGAGGCGTCCATGGTGGTGCCGGTCGTGAAAAACTGGGGATTGAAGCCTTCCGGACTGCCTTCCGAACAAAATACCAGGGTTTTTGCTGCCATGGCGATGCCGGCATACGCGCCCAGCAATGCCAGCAATCCTGCCTTGCGCAAGGTCAGGGACAACGTGCCGCTGCGTTTGGCGCCGCCCTGCAAGGGCAACAGATATCCACGATTTTTCATGCCTTGATCTCCGCCGTGAGCGGCCGGCCCGTTGCGCGGGGCGGCCATTTATTATCGAGTGGTATGACCGGCTTGCAAACGCCAGGATATGCGCCGTTCGCAAGCCGCAAGAAATCCTATTCTAGCCCGGATATTTTTTCTCCGGTCGTCGCGCACCTTGCCGTGGGCGGGGTGCGTCGGGCATGTTTTTTCCGAAACCCATGAGAACCACGCATCGCTCATGACAGCATGCCCGTCGACGGCGATCGCCGGAAAAGAGTGCAGGGCGCAGGGCAGCGCCATCGTTGACCTCAATGGCAAGGCAAGTGTCAGGGGGGCATTGGCGAGGACGGCCGGACAGAAGGGCGGTCATCCGGATGGATCGGATCGTGCGCCATCGTGTGAAGATCAGCCGCCTGCCTGGTTGGCGGCTACATTTGGTGACGCGGCGTTCCTTTGCCGCTGCTGCCCCGTGCCTTCCTGCCGATGGCGCGGGGCAAGCTGTCACACTGGTTGCAAGCACGAGCCTCAAGTGCCGATGCACTGTTCGCCGCCGCTCAAGACCTGCTTTTCATGCGGCAAGCTACGGTTCTGGTTGACCGAAAAACGGCCGATACCCATGGTTTTCATGACCCCGGCGACCGCATCCAGCGTCTGGAATTCACGCAACTCATCGCGCGTGGTGCGTAACTGGCAAGGTGCTTGTTCGGTATCCTGATGGGCATGGATTTCCCATGCGGCGCCGTTCCAGAAAGCGGTCCATAGATATTCTGCACCGGTCGACATGGCAGTACGAAAAAAGGTGATATCAGTAGACATACAGTTCTCCTTTTGTTTTGGTACAACTGTTGTATAGGACGCGAATACTGTTTTGTCAAATAGAAATATTATTTTGTTTTGCAAAAAGTGATTTTTGCAAAAATTGTCGTACCTGCGCCGCCAAAAGATGAATACCGGCTGAAAACCGCGAGAATGACGAAAAGATAGGCAAGCTCCCCATGCACCACGCCAGATTCCCGTGAATGGCGGGAGTATAGGCAAAAAACCATTAAAACGCGCAATGATTCAAATGGAGTTTAAAAATACTAGCTCCTGTATATTTGACTATGCCAAGCGCGGCACAGCTACGGAAATGGTGGCAATTGGCGGCTTCCTGGGCGAATGGGATGTATGCGGTCTTCAGGATGACCAGTGCCGTCGTTTTTCAAATGCGCCATGAGGGCCAGATTTATTGACTGTTTCTCATGGTTTTCCGCGTCAATGGCGACGCATCCTTGCACTTGATGCAACTGCGTCGAGGAATTGCCGACAGACCACGATCAGCCAGTATAATTCACGCTATCGCCGCCCCTTTGCCTGCGGCCCGACTTCCCGAATCTTCATGCTCGCTTCGCACAAACAACACATCATCGACCTGTTCCACGCCGCCCTTGCACCGCTGGTGGCGGACTCCGGCCTGCAACCCGTTATTACCCTGGAGCGCCCGCGCGACCCCGCGCATGGCGACGCCGCGTGCAATATCGCGATGCAGCTCGCCAAGCCGCTGAAAAAGAATCCGCGCGAAGTGGCGCAGAGCGTGGTGAACGCCATTCTCGCCAATCCCGCCAGCCAGGGATTGATTGATGCGGCCGATATCGCCGGTCCCGGCTTCATCAACCTGCGGATCGCGGCGGCGGCGAAACAGGCGGTCGTCAAGGCCGTGTTGAGCGAAGGCGCGCGCTACGGCCGCACCGATGCGGGCGCCGGCACCAGGGTGATGATCGAATTCGTGTCGGCCAATCCGACCGGCCCGTTGCATGTCGGCCACGGTCGCCAGGGCGCGCTGGGCGATGCGCTATCGTCCCTGTTCGAAGCGCAGGGCTATGCCGTCACCCGCGAGTTTTACTACAACGACGCCGGAGCACAGATCGGCAACCTCGCCTTTTCGGTGGAGGCGCGCGCGCGTGGCCACAAGCCGGGCGATCCGCAATGGCCGGAATCGGCCTACAACGGCGACTATATCGCCGACATCGCCGCCGATTTCCTGCTGAAGAAAACCGTGGCCGCCAGCGACGGCGAACCGGTGACCGGCAGCGGCGACGAAAACGATATCGAATCGATCCGCAAGTTTGCCGTCGCCTATCTGCGCCGCGAGCAGGATCTGGACTTGCAGGCGTTCGGCGTCAAATTCGACCATTACTATCTCGAATCCTCGCTTTACACTGACGGCAAGGTCGAAGCGACGGTCGATGCGCTGATCAAGGCCGGCAAGACGTATGAGCACGACGGCGCGCTGTGGCTGCGTACCACCGAGTACGGCGACGACAAGGACCGCGTGATGAAGAAGTCCGAGGGCGGCTACACTTATTTCGTGCCGGACGTCGCCTATCACATTGCCAAGTGGCAGCGCGGCTATGCCAAGGCCATCAATGTGCAGGGCGGCGATCATCACGGCACGATTGCGCGCGTGCGTGCCGGGCTGCAGGCAGTCGGCATGGGCATCCCGCAGGGCTATCCCGACTACGTGCTGCACAAGATGGTGACCGTGATGAAAAACGGCGAGGAAGTGAAGATTTCCAAGCGCGCCGGTTCCTACGTCACGCTGCGCGACCTGATCGAATGGTCGAACGGCGACGCGGCTAACGATGCCCTCGAGCGCGACCTGACGCGCGGGCGCGATGCGGTGCGCTTTTTCCTGATCTCGCGCAAGGCCGATACCGAATTCACCTTCGATGTCGACCTGGCAGTCGCGCGCTCGGACGAAAACCCGGTGTACTACGTGCAGTACGCGCATGCGCGGATCTGTTCGGTGCTGGCGCAATGGGGCGGCGACGAGGCGACATTGAATGCGGTTGACGATTTGTCGCCGCTGACTGCGCCGCGCGAAGCGGCCCTGCTGGCGAAGCTGGCCGAATACCCGGAAATGCTGGAAAAAGCCCTTGAAGAACTGGGGCCGCATCAGGTCGCGTTCTATCTGCGCGATCTGGCCGGCGAGCTGCACAGTTACTACAACGCGGAACGGGTGCTGGTAGACGATGCCTCGATCAGAATGGCCCGACTGGCATTGATGTGCGCGACGCGGCAGGTATTGCGCAACGGCCTGGCGCTGCTCGGCGTGTCGGCGCCGGCAAGAATGTGATAAACAACCATCGGTGCTTACAGAAAAAGCCGGAAGGACCAGACTTCATGATGAGCAAGCATAGCAGGCAGGCGGGCGGCACCTTGTTGGGGCTGATTATCGGGTTGATCATCGGCCTCGGGATCGCGGTGGTGGTGGCATTCATGATCACCAAGACGCCGGTGCCTTTCATGAACAAGGTCGGCCGTGCCGACAAGCCCGGCGAGCTGACGCCAGGCCAGAGCGCGGACCCGAATACCCCGATGTTCGGCAAGCAGAATGCAGCCAGGGAAGCGGCGAAGGGCTTCATCAAGGAGACCAGTGTCGCGGCAACGGCGCCAGCCGATGCGGCTTTGCCTTCGACAGACAAGCCGAAGCTGCTGGAGAGTGCCGGCACCAAGCCGGTCGACGGCAAGGATGCGATCAGGAACACGACCGTCAAGCCGGATCCGGCCCAGGACAAATGGATTTACTATCTGCAGGCAGGCGCGTTCCGGGAACACACGGATGCCGAAAGCGCCAGGGCGAAGCTTGCGTTGCAGGGCTTTGAAGCCGGCATTTCCGAAAAGACTTCCGACAACGGATCGCTCTACCGCGTGCGGCTCGGTCCCTACGATCAGCTGGAAGCGATGAACCGGGTCCGGGGCAAGCTGTCGGACAGCGGGATGGATGTCGCAGTGGTGCGGATGGCAAAATAACCTGAAAGGAACAACATGCGTTTTCTTCAACATGTATTGGCGGCAATCAGTTTGAGCGTGGTGGCGTTGACGGCGGGCGCAACCCCGGCCAATCCGCAAAATGGCGTCGATTACCTCACGCTCGACAAGCCGCAGCAGACCGATTCCGGTAAAAAAATTGAAGTTACGGAATTTTTCTCGTATGCCTGCCCGCATTGCAGCGCCTTCGAGCCAGTGCTGGAGGCGTGGGTCAAGAAGCAGGGCGAGGCGATTGTCTTCAAACGCGTGCCGGTCGGTTTCCATCGGCAATGGGTGCCGCTGCAAAAGCTGTACTTTGCGCTTGAGGCGATGAACAAGACGGCTGAATTGCAGCAAAAGGTTTTCCATGCCATCCACGAAGAACGCCAGCAATTGTTCACCGATAGCGATGTCGCCGATTTCGTGGCGAAAAACGGCATCGACCGGAAGAAATTCCTTGATGTGTACAACTCGTTTTCGGTACAGGCCAAAGTGAACCGGGCGCAGCAACTGCTTGCCGCCTACGGGATCGATGGCGTACCGACGGTGGCCATCGACGGCCGTTTCATCACATCGCCATCGATAGTGGGCGCTGCGCTGCGCAATCAGCCTGAAAGCGCGTTGATGGGCGCGACGGCGCAGGTAATGGATTGGCTGGTGGCGAAAGTCGCCAAAGAACACAAGAAGTAATCGCGCCATTGCAGTGCCCGAGGCATGACGGGTCCGCCGCTCGCAAGAGGGCGGACTTTTTTATTCAGAAGGGGACAGAACGCATGAAACGCGTATTCATTACCGGCGCTTCCAGCGGCATCGGCGCGGCGCTGGCCAGATGTTATGCAGAGCAGGGCGCGGTGCTTGGCCTGGTGGCGCGCCGCGAATCGCGGTTGCGGGAACTGGCGGCTGGATTGCCGCATGCCGAACGGCACCGTATTTATGCGCTCGATGTGACCGACCACGCGGCGCTGGCCGCGGCGGCGCAGGACTTCATCGATGCGCTGGGCGGTATCGACGAAGTCATTGCCAACGCCGGCATTTCGCACGGCACGGTGACCGAGCATGCGGAAGACCTGGCGATCTTCGAGCGCATTGTTGCCACCAACCTGACCGCGACGGCGGCGACCTTTGCGCCCTTCATTGCCGCCATGAAAGCGCAAGCACAGTCCGGCAACCGCGCCGGGCGGCTGGTCGGCATCGCCAGCGTCGCCGGCATCCGCGGCCTGCCCGGCGCGGAAGCCTACAGCGCTTCCAAGGCGGCGGTCATCAGCTATTGCGAATCGCTGCGGATCGAGCTGGCGCAATCCGGTATCAAGGTTGTAACCATCGCACCCGGCTACATCGATACGCCAATGATACGGGGCAATCCATATCCGATGCCGTTCCTGATGCCGGCGGACAGATTCGCGGTGCGCGCCGTGACCCGGATCGCAGCCGGCAGTAGCTACAGCGTGATTCCGTGGCAGATGGGCGTGATCGCCAAGCTGATGCGGCTGTTGCCGAACCGCATCTACGATGCGGTATTTTCCAGGGTGCGGCGCAAGAAGCGCGCATCAACCGGCGCACCGGAGCAGATATGACACTGATCGATGCCGTCGGGCGCGAACATCCGCCCATCGACCTGGCGCAGGCGCCGCCGCGCATCGTGTCGCTGGTGCCGTCGCTGACCGAATTGCTGTGCGATCTGGGCCTGGCGCACTGGCTGGTCGGCCGCACCGGGTTCTGCATTCATCCGGCCGGCATCGTGCCATCCATTCCGAAAGTCGGCGGCACCAAGGACGTCAACATCGACAAGGTGCGCGCGCTGGCGCCAACGCACCTGATCGTGAATATCGATGAAAACGAAAAATCGGTAGTCGATCTGCTGGCGCAATCCATTCCGCACGTGATCGTCACCCATCCGCTTGCACCGCACGATAATCTCGCGCTCTATCGCTTGCTGGGCGGCGTGTTCGGTGCGCAGCAGCGGGCAGAGTCGCTCTGCCTGGCGTTCGAGCGCGAGCGGGCGGTGCTGGATACCTTGCCGCAACGCGCGCCGAAGACGGTGCTGTACTGTATCTGGAAAGACCCGTGGATGACGGTGGGCGCGGATACTTATATCGCCCGCATGCTGGAACAGATCGGCTGGCGGCAGTACACGGTGGCCGATCCGGCGCTGCGCTATCCGCAGTTTGCCTGGTCGGAACAGGTGTTGCGCGATATCGATGCCATCCTGCTGTCAACCGAGCCGTACCGGTTTACGGCAGCGCATGCCAGCGCGCTTGAAAAACAGCTCGGCAAGCCGGTGTTGCTGCTGGATGGGGAAATGATGTCGTGGTATGGCAGCCGTGCCATCCACGGCATGCGCTATTTGCGACAACTGGCGCAGTCGTCCATGTAATCACTCATTTAACGGTTCGGCCAGGCATGCTGCGGGCGGGGAAGGTGCGGTATTGCCGTGCGTGGTTCCGGCACGGACGGTGGCGCCGGAATGTTGCGTTTACTTGCGCCGGCCGAGGCGCACCAGCATGCGGATGATTTCACGCACGATGACCTGATGCTGCTCATCCAGGCGTTGCAAATCGGAAAGCAGCTTCAGGTCGGCCGAGGCGAAACGTGCCGGCAGGTTCGATGCCTTGCCGGTACCGGTTTGGTCGTTGTAACGCTGGTCGCCGCCATAACGCAGCCAGTCGGCGGGCACGCCGAGCCATTCGGCCAGCGTGCGCAGTTTTTCCTGCGTCGGGATGGCTTCGCCCACCAGCCACTTGCGTGCTGCATGCACCGTGATCGCACGGCCCGAAAAGCGAACATTGAATTCGCGCGCCAGTTGCGTTGGACTATCCGGAGAATAGTCGGCATCGCGTAACGCTTGTTGCAAACGCTCGCTAAAATCTTCTCTTTCGATGGATGCTTTCATTAATCCGAACTATTTCATGTCGAGACGTGACAGTCAGTCTCTATCCGACAGGAACTGTTTGTGACTGTTATGTTACCTGTATTGTTACGATTAGATAAACATATGCCACGTATCGTTCCAGAATTCGTTGTAAAGAAATCCTGATGCAATCCCCCGGTTTACGCGTTCAGATGCGCATGAACCGGAATATGCCGTCCGCCCCGGATTCGCGTGCCAGTACGCCTTCGAACCAGAGCTTGTGCAAATGCGCCAGTGCCTCGCCCATGGCAAATGTCGCCTGATGTGCATCCAGTGGGCGGCGGAACATGATCGGCACGATATCGGCCGCCGATTGCGGCGCCCGGCATGCCTGTGCCACTTCGGCCAGGCGTTCCGCATGGTGGTCATTCATCTGGCCGATGCGCACATGCAGCCCGCGAAACGGTTTGCCATGCGACGGCAATACCAGCGCATCGGCTGGCAATGCGCTGAATTTCGTCAGCGAATCCAGGTACTGCTTCACCGGATCGGCTTCCGGTTCGACTGCAAACACCGACAGATTGGTTGAAATGCGCGGCAATACCATGTCGCCGGAAATCAACAGATGCAGATCGTCGCAGTACAGCGCCGCATGCTCGGGCGAATGGCCGCAGCCGGTTATCACGCGCCAGTGGTGCGCGCCGATCCGGAATGTCTGGCGATCCAGCAGGCGTGTGAAGGCGAGCGGCACTGCCGGCACCAGTGACGGATAATAGCTTTTACGCCCCTGCAGCTTTTCCAGCATCGCGGCATCGGTCAATCCATGTCGCTGGAAATGCGGCAGCATGGAAGCGCCGTCAATGCCCGGCAGCGAGGCTGACATCATGCGCGCAAAGCCGAATTCGCTGGCCGTTATCCAGAGCGGCGCCTGCCAGCGCGCGCACAGCCAGTCCGCCAGGCCGATATGATCCGGGTGGCAATGCGTGACGATCACGCGCAGTATCGGCAAACCGCGCAACTGGGTCGCAAACACGGTTTCCCAGGCGGCGCGCGTTGCATCGTTCGCGATGCCGCAATCGATCGCGGTCCAGCCGCGCACCGGCCCGGCGGGACCATCGAGCCAGTCTTCGATCAGCCACAGATTGATATGGTCGAGCGCAAACGGCAAGGCCATGCGCAGCCATAGCACGCCGGGTGCAACCTCGAACGTCTGGCCGCTGGCCGGAAGAGTGTCGCCAAAGGAATAATCGAGCTGGGATTCGAGCAGATTCATAATAAAAATGTGGATGTGGCAAAAATTTTCAAAATACAGAGGGCGGAGGAAGGCGGGGAAACCAAACCTTGAGGCGGAAACGCAGGGACCGATTTGTCGGGACAGAGTGCCGCCGCATCTGGAGCGGACTGGTTTTTTCGCCTGCCGGATTCAGATTCGATTCCGGCGCGCTACAATAAGATTTACGTTAACGTTAACTGCCATTCTAAAACAGAAACCCGCTTTCCCGTTGCCTGCCTCTATCATGCCGACTTATACCATCACCGAACTGGCGCGCGAATTCGACATTACGCCGCGCGCAATCCGCTTTTATGAAGATCAGGGCCTGATCAGCCCGAAACGCGAAGGTGCGGGCGGCCGCACCCGCGTCTATTCGGCGCGCGAGCGCACCCGGCTGAAGCTGACGTTGCGCGGCAAGCGGCTCGGCCTGACGTTGCTGGAGATCAAGAGCCTGGTCGATATGTATGAGTCGCCCAAGGACACTGCCGCGCAACTGAAGAGTTTCATGACGGTGCTGGCGCGGCATCGCGAGACGCTCGAACAGCAGCGTGAGGATATCGAAGTAGCGCTGGGCGAAGTTGCCGCGCATGAGCAGAAATGCCGGCGCCTGCTGGAGGGTGACGCAGCCGCCCTGACCCGGCAGGGCACGTCCGGGAAGGCGAAAAAGCCGGCAACCGGCCGCAACAAGGAGCCTGCGTAACGGGTTTCAAGGGTTTCAACGGTTTTTCATGCCGGAACGAAGCGGCTTTACTTTACGTTTACGTAAACGTCAATTGAATGTATGATTTGACATCCTTTGACACGCGGTTCTTGATACCCGATGGCCATGTCGACACGCCTGCACGCTCCCGCACTCCCGGAACAGCTCATGCAACAACTGGTGGCCAGTCTTGGCCGGCAGGGCGCGCTATGTGCATGGAATGCGCAGATCGTGCGCCTGGCGCCGGGCGAATGCGATATTGCACTGCCGATGAGCGCAGCGGTAACGCAGCAGCACGGCTATTTCCACGGCGGCGTGATCGGCGCGCTAGCCGATTCGGCCGGCGGCTATGCCGCCAATACCTTGCTGATGCCGGGCCGCGAATGCCTGACCGCCGAATACAAGATCAATATCCTTGCACCCGGCATCGGCGACACCCTGATTGCGCGCGGCAAGGTGCTGAAAAGCGGCAAGACGCTGGTGGTGTCGGGCGCCGATGTGTTCGTCGTCAAGGATGGTGTTGAAAAACTGTGCGCGATCATGCAGCAAACCCTGTTCGTCATTCCCGTAAACCCAGACCAGAATTGAGGAAGACATGCTCCATTTGAACGGCTTGACCTTCGATCACGGCGCGGATATTGCCGCGCTGCGCGAAGCCATCCAGCAATTCGCGCAGGCCGAGATTGCGCCGCGCGCCGGCGAGATCGACCGCAGCGACCAGTTTCCGATGGATTTGTGGAAAAAAATGGGCGACCTCGGCATTCTCGGCGTCACGGTCGAGGAAGAATACGGCGGCGCGGCCATGGGCTATCTGGCGCATATCGTTGCAATGGAAGAAATTTCGCGCGCTTCGGCCGCGGTCGGCCTGTCGTATGGCGCGCATTCCAACTTGTGCGTGAACCAGATCAAGCGCAACGGCACGCCTGAGCAAAAAGCCCGATACCTGCCGAAACTGGTGTCCGGCGACCATATCGGCGCACTCGCCATGTCCGAGCCGAATGCCGGTTCCGATGTCGTCAGCATGAAGCTGCGCGCCGACTGGAAGGGCGATCGCTGGGTCTTGAACGGCAGCAAGATGTGGATTACCAATGGGCCCGACGCCGATGTACTGGTGGTGTACGCCAAGAACGATATCGAAGCCGGTCCGCGCGGCATGACCGCGTTCCTGGTCGAAAAAGGCTTCAAGGGATTTTCGATTGCGCAAAAGCTCGACAAGCTCGGCATGCGCGGCTCGCACACCGGCGAACTGGTCTTCCAGGATTGCGAAGTGCCGGCTGAAAACGTGCTGGGCGGCCTCGGCAAGGGCGTCAATGTCCTGATGTCGGGGCTCGACTTTGAGCGCACCGTGCTGTCCGGCGGCCCGCTCGGCATCATGCAGGCCTGCATGGATGTGGTGGTGCCGTATATCCACGACCGCAAGCAGTTCGGCCAGCCGATCGGTGAATTCCAGCTGATGCAGGGCAAGATCGCCGACATGTATTCAACCATGATGGCGTGCAAGGCGTATGTCTACGCAGTCGGCCAGGCGTGCGACCGCGCCAAAACGCCGGAAGCGGTGCGTGCGATCCGCAAGGATGCCGCCGGCGCGATCCTGTATTCAGCTGAAAAAGCGACCTGGATGGCGGGCGAGACGATCCAGACGCTGGGCGGCAACGGCTACATCAACGAGTATCCGGCCGGCCGCCTGTGGCGCGACGCCAAGCTGTATGAGATTGGTGCCGGCACCAGCGAAATCCGGCGCATG